>JAFEGB010000218.1 GCA_018240295.1 Pseudomonadota bacterium | reverse complement strand
TTTATGGTTAGACGATTGTTGCACAAAAGAAAACGGCGGCTTGCGCCGCCGCTGTATGATGCTTCTAGGTGCTTATGCGGCCTTGCGGCGACGAGCGGTTGCGAGGCCGGCGAGGCCGAGGCCGAGTAGGGCGACCGATGCTGGTTCCGGAATATGAATTGTACCGTTGGCGAACACTTCGCCATCGATCATGGCGTTCTGCAAGGGCGCCGGTAAGCCGGGGATGCCAGACGTTCCGGTGTCAAGTTGGTTGAGGATGCTTTCAATGCCTACGCCGGATGTTTCGGTCAGAGTTAGGACCCAGGTATTTGCAGCACCGTCAAATACTTGATGTACGGTCACAGAACCGTCGCCGATGGCGCTGGCGATGAATCCGCCGACGGGTCCGAGAAATGCTCCCAGAAGCAGCGTGATACCAGTGGCCGAGCCAGTGAAATCACCGACGGTATACGCGTTTCCGTCAGACGTGAAGGTGTCGGTATCCCAGTTGTAGATGAAATGGGTGCCGGCGATGTCTGTATAACTTCCGTTTACAGATGCAAGCGGAATGAACGACGACACATTGCTGCAAAAGTCCCATCCGGCCTTGCCGACGCTGTTGCACACGCTGGCAGCCTGGAACGGCGAGGGGACACCGGTTCCATTGTAGTCGACGTCGAATTCACCCTTGCGACTCACGCTCCACAGGCCGGCTGGCGGAATGTTGAATTCCAAGTTGCCGCTGATGTTGCTGAATGTCAGTGTGGTGACATTATCGGCGTTCGAAAAATCCGAAAAGGCATAGTGGGCACGAAAGTCATTCGCATACTGGTAGTAGCCTGCATGCGCGAGACTCGTGCCTCCGAGCGCCAGAGCGGCGCCGAGCGCGACCGCAATCTGCTTCTTCATCATGTGTTTAGCCCTTTGGTTCAGATCGTAAGGCCGGAAGCCAGGAGCGCGGCGCCAGTCCGCGGGAATTAGCCTCAGTCCTGAGAGCAGCGCGCTGTCTCCTGTCAGGCAAGCAATGGGCCATGATTGATAACATGATGAATATAAAGGGATGTAGCTAGGGTGATATGGGAGGGGGTGAACCCACATGTAAAATAATCTGACTGCAGTGGAGGCCGCCGGCCGGGGGGGCGGGCGGCTTGTCGGCGTGTTGCCGGTATACTGCGGCGCACCGGCCGGTCATGGCGTGCATCCGGCGGCATGCCGCAGGTCAACATCAGCAAGGGGCAGAGATGAGCGAGCAGAAGTACGACGTGATCGTGATCGGCACGGGACCGGGCGGCGAAGGGGCGGCGATGAAGGCCACCAAGTCGGGCAAGCTGGTTGCAGTGGTCGAGAAGTACAACGCCGTCGGTGGCGGCTGCACGCACTGGGGCACGATCCCGTCCAAGGCCCTGCGCCATGCGATCAACCGGATGATGGAGTTCAACCGCAGCGCGCTGTACCGCAGCCTCGGCCGGGCGGTGCGGTTTTCGTACCCCGACCTGCTGAAGACGGCCGAGTCGGTGATCGCGCAGCAGGCGACCGTGCGCCGCGACTTCTACGACCGCAACGGCATCCCGATCTATCGCGGCACCGCCCGCTTCGTCGATGCGCACACGATCGAGCTGCGGGGCGCCCAGCCGGTGCGGCTGCGCGCGGATCACTTCGTCCTCGCCACCGGTTCACGTCCGTACCGGCCGTCCGACGTCGACTTCAACCATCCGCGCGTGTTCGACAGCGACACGATCCTGAGCATGGCCTACACGCCGGAGTCGATCTCGATCTACGGCGCGGGCGTGATCGGCTGCGAATACGCGAGCATGTTCCGCAACATGGGCTGCAAGGTGAACCTGATCAACACCCGCGACCAGTTGCTGTCCTTCCTCGATGACGAGATCACGCACGCGCTGAACTATCACCTGCGCGACCAGGGGGTCGTGATCCGCCACAACGAGACCTACGAGCGCGTCGAGGCGCAGTCCGACGGCGTGGTCATGCACATGAAGTCCGGCAAGCGCATCAAGAGCGACATCGTGCTGTGGGCCAACGGCCGCACCGGCAACGCCCAGCACATGGGGCTCGAAGAACTCGGCATCCGCCCGAACGGCCGCGGCCAGATCGATGTCAACGCGCACTACCAGACGGCGCTCGATCACATCTACGCGGTCGGGGATGTCATCGGCTATCCGAGTCTCGCCAGCGCCTCCTACGATCAGGGGCGCTTCGCCGCGACGCACATGGCCGACGGCGTCTGCGACAGCCGGCTCGTCGAGTACGTGCCGACCGGCATCTACACCTCGCCGGAGATCAGCTCGGTCGGGCGCACCGAGCGGGAGCTGACCGAGGCCTGCATCCCGTACGAGGTCGGCTATGCGTGGTTCAAGAGCCTCGCGCGTGCGCAGATCACCGGCAAGACCGTCGGCATGCTGAAGCTGCTGTTCCACCGCGATACGCTGGAACTGCTCGGCATCCACTGCTTCGGCGATCAGGCCGCCGAGATCGTGCACATCGGCCAGGCGATCATGGCGCAGCGCGGCGAGGCCAATTCGCTGCTGTACTTCGTCAACACGACCTTCAATTATCCGACCATGGCCGAGGCGTACCGTGTCGCGGCCCTGAACGGACTGAACCGCGCCCGCTGATCCGCAGCGGGCGAGGCAGGTCGTGGCGGCAGGCAGCGGCTTCGCGCAGGCGCCTGGTGCGCCGCGGCGGCGGCAGTGATCGATGGGGGAGGCAGTCCATGGATGTCACACCGTATCTGAAGCTGATGGTGGACCGCGAGGCCTCGGATCTCTTCTTCTACGTGGGGGCGCCGGTCAACATCAAGATCGAAGGCACGGTCATGCCGCTCGGCAACGTGCCGCTGAAGCCCGGTGCGGTGCGCGAGATTGCCTACTCGCTGATGACCGACAGTCAGATCCGCGAATTCGAACGCGACCTCGAATCGAACTTCGCGCTGTCGGTCAGCGAGATCGGCCGTTTCCGCGCCAACGTCTTCCGCCAGCGCGGCGAGGTGTCGATGGTCATCCGCTACATCAAGCAGCGGATTCCGGATTTCGTCGAGCTGAGCCTGCCGCAGATCCTCGGCAATCTGGTCATGGAGAAGCGCGGGCTGGTGCTGATGGTCGGTTCGACCGGCTCGGGCAAGTCGACCTCGCTCGCGGCGATGATCGATCACCGCAACAGCAATGCCGCCGGCCACATCCTGACCATTGAGGACCCGATCGAATTCGTGCATCACCACAAGAAGTCGGTGATCGGCCAGCGCGAGATCGGCATCGACACGCACAGCTACGGCGATGCGCTGAAGAACGCGCTGCGCGAGGCGCCGGACGTGATCCTGATCGGCGAGGTGCGCGACGCCGAGACGATGAAGTACTCGATCAGCTACGCCGAGACCGGCCACCTGTGCCTGTCGACGCTGCACGCCAACCATGCCAACGGCGCGCTGGAGCGCATCATCAACTTCTTCCCGGAAATCGCGCGGCCGCAGCTGCTGATGGACCTGTCGCAGAACCTGCGCGCGATCGTGTCGCAGCGCCTGATCATCGGGGTCGACGGCCGGCGTGTGCCGGCGGTCGAGATCATGCTGAACACGCCGTACATCTCCGAGCTGATCCTCAAGGGCAAGTTCGAGAGCATCAAGGAGGCGATGGCGCAGGGCACCGAGATCGGCATGAAGACCTTCGACCAGGCGCTGTACGACCTGTACAAGGGCGGGCGCATCAGCAAGGACGAGGCCGTGCGCAACGCCGATTCGCGCAACAACGTCAGCCTGCAGATCCGCCTGTCCGAAGGCATGGGTCAGGGCAAGGCAGCGCCGGACCCGCTCGGTGCCTCGCTGAAGGTCACTCCGAAGGACGTGCGCTGAGCGCGCACCCGCCGTTTTCCCGCCCGCGCGACCGCAGCCCGCTGCGGTCGCGTCGTTTTGGCGGACCTGAAGGTTCATGCCGATGACTGTCGAGGAAGCCTCCCGATGACCCGTCCCCGCATCGCCGCACGGATGGCCGGCATCGCCCCGTTTCACGTCATGGAACTGCTCGCCCGCGCCCAGGCGCTCGAAGCCGCCGGCCGCGACATCGTGCACATGGAGGTCGGCGAGCCGGATTTCGTCACGGCCGCGCCGGTCGTCGAGGCCGGCCGGCGTGCGCTCGCCGAGGGGCGCACCGCGTACACGGCCGCCAAGGGGCTCACGGCGCTGCGCACGGCGATCAGCGATGACTACGCACGCCGCTACGGCGTCGGCGTCGATCCGGACTGCATCCTCGTCACGCCCGGTGCCAGCGGTGCGCTGCTGCTCGCCGCCGGCGTGCTGCTCGATCCGGGCGAGCGCTGCCTGCTCGCCGATCCGAGCTATCCGTGCAACCGGCATTTCGTGCGCTTCTGCGGCGCCGAGGCGCTCGGCATCCCGGTCGGGGCCGACACCCGCTTCCAGCTGACGCCGGAGCTCGTCGCCGCGCACTGGGATGCGCGCACCGCGGCGGTGATGCTCGCCTCGCCGTCGAATCCGACCGGCACCTGCGTGCCGCCGGCGGCCCTGGCCGGCATCCACGCCGAGGTGCGCGCGCGCGGCGGGGCGCTGATCGTCGACGAGATCTATCAGGGTCTGGTCTACGACGGGGAGCCGGCGACAGCGCTCGCCGGGGGCGAGGACGTGTTCGTGATCAACAGCTTCTCGAAGTACTTCGGCATGACCGGCTGGCGGCTCGGCTGGCTGGTGGCGCCGGCCTCGCACGTGCGCGAGGCCGAGAAGCTCGCGCAGAACCTGTTCCTTGCCGCCTCGACGCCGGCCCAGCACGCCGCACTCGCGGCCTTCACGCCCGAGGCCGAGGCGATCTTCGTCGAGCGGCGCGAGGCCTTCCGCCGCCGGCGCGACCGGCTGGTGCCGGCGCTGCGCGAACTCGGCTTCGGCGTGCCGGTGCAGCCAGACGGCGCGTTCTACGTCTACGCCGACGCCGGCCGGCACACGGACGACGCCTACGCGTTCTGCTTCGAACTGCTGGAGGCCGCCGGGGTGGCGATCACGCCGGGCATCGACTTCGGCGCGCACGAGGCCGCGACGCATGTGCGCTTCGCGTACACGACCGGGCTGGATCGCATCGAACTCGCGCTGGAGCGTCTGCGCCGTTTTCTCGGGCGCTGAGGCGGATCAGTCGCGGGCGTGCAGGGGCTGCGAAATCCCCTGCCGCCGTTGAGCCGTGAGTGCGTGCGCGGCTACTTCTGCAGCACGTAGGTGCCGGGCGCTGCAGCGAGCACCGGATATTCGGCGGTGCCGAGCGGCGGCAGTTCGCGCAGTTCGCCGCAGCGTGCGGCGAGCCACGGCACCCAGTCCTCCCACCACGAGCCCGGCACCTTGGCGACGCCGTTGAGCCAGGCCGGGCCGTCGCTGCAGCCGCTGGCGTCGCCGACCCAGTAGCGGCGCTTCGGCGGATCGACCGGCGGATTGATGATGCCGAGGATGTGGCCGGAGGTCGCGAGCACGTAGCGCACCGGTCCGCCGACCAGGCCGCAGGTGAGGAAGGTCTGCTTCCACGGCGCGATGTGGTCCTGCTCGCAGCCGACCGCGTACAGCGGCTGCTGCACGCGCCCGAGCTGCAGCCGCCGGCCGCCGAGCGTGATCTCGCCCTTCGCGAGCCGGTTGCCGAGGTACAGCTCGCGCAGGTACCAGGCGTGCATCGTCGCCGGCATGCGCGTCGTGTCCATGTTCCAGAACAGCACGTCGAACGGTGGCAGCTCGGCGCCGTACAGGTAGCTGTGCACGACGTAGTGCCAGATCAGGCTGTTCGGGCGCAGCAGCCGGAAGCTGCGCGCCATCTCGGCGCCGTCGAGATAGCCCTTGCGCTGCATGTTGCGTTCGATGAAGTCCACGGTTTCCGGCGTCAGGAAGACGCCGATCTCGCCGGGGTCGGAGAAGTCGGTCAGCGTCGTGAACAGCGTCCAGTGCGCGACCGGGCAGGGCTCGTCGCCGGCGGCGTACCAGGCCATCAGCGTCGACAGCGCCGTGCCGCCGAGGCAGTAGCCGACCGCGTGCACTTCGGGCGAGCCGGTGATCGCGCGCGCGGTGTCGATCGCCGCGCGCACGCCGTGCATCAGGTAGTCCTCGAAGCCGGTGTCGCGTGCCTCGGCGCCGGCGTTGCGCCAGCTGGTCACGAACACCGTGAAGCCCTGGGATACCAGATGGCGCACGAGGCTGGTGCGCGGCTTCAGGTCGAGGATGTAGAACTTGTTGATCCACGGTGCGACCAGCACGACCGGCATCGGGTGGACCTGCGGCGTCTGCGCCGTGTACTGGATCACTTCCAGCAGCTCGTTGCGGAACACCACGACGCCTTCGGTGGCGGCCAGCTCGCGGCCGAGTTCGAAGGCATCGGGCTCGACCATCAGCACGTCGCCGGCGGCGAGGTCGCGGGCGAAGTGGGTCAGGCCCTGGCGCAGCGTCGTGCCGCCGCTTTCGATGGCCTTGGCGATCGCGAGCGGATTGGTCCAGAAGAAGTTGGTCGGCGCGATCGCATCGAGCACCTGCCGCACCCAGAACGCCGCGCGCTGCACCGAGGCCGGATCGAGGCCGGGGGTGGCGAAGATCGCGTCCTGCAGCCAGTGCGTCTGCAGCAGGTAGAACTCCTTCAGCGCATCGAAGCCCGGATGTGCGGTCCAGGCCGGGTCCTGAAAGCGCTCGTCGAAACCCGAGACCGGCTCGACATCATCGGACTCGACGCCGAGCGCCTTCTTCCAGGCGTGCGCCTGCACGCGCAGCACGTCGGCACTGAGGCGCGCCATCGACTCGGCGAGCTGCTGCGGCTGCTGCAGCCAGGCCGTGACCGTCTCGCGACAGGCACGGCCGATGCCGAACGGATCGAGTGCGGCTTCGATGCCGCGCAGGAACTCGGTGGTCTGGGACAGGGGATCGTTCATCAGCGACGGCTCCGGAACCGGGCGGAATCAACCCGGTGGCACGTGCGGGATTGCGGGGCACAGAGCGTAGAGGCCGCGGCCGTGGCCGGCGAGCCGTCAGGCCCTCATTCCGGCTGTCATCGGCGGCGCGCGCACGACGTTTACAGAAAGTCGCGCGCCCGGCTCACGGAGACCCGCGCAGATCTCGCAGATATCACAGATACGGCGGCGTGCAGGCCGAGATCAGCTCGCATTCCTCGTCGCCCGGGTTGCGGAAGCGGTGCGGGATGCGGCTGGAGAAGTGGTATGCGTCGCCGGGGCCGAGAATCTCGCGCCGGTCGCCGACCGTCAGCTCGATGCGTCCGCGCAGCACGATGCCGCCTTCCTCGCCGTCGTGGCGCAGCATCGCGCGGCCGGTGTCGGCCCCGGGCGCGTAGTGCTCGTGCAGGATCTGCAGCGCGTGGCCGGCGCGGGCCCCGACCTGACGGAAGGACACGGCACCGCGCGTCAGCGTCACCAGCTCGGCGGCGCGGAAGAACACCTGGTCCTGCGGCGGTTCGTCCTGCGCGAAGAACTCGGCGAGCGTCATCGGGATGCCGTCGAGCACCTTCTTCAGCGACGAGACCGAGGGGCTGTTCTTGTTCTGCTCGATCAGCGAGATCGTGCCGTTGGTGACGCCGGCGCGGCGCGCCAGTTCGCGCTGCGACAGGCCGTTGGCCTCGCGCACCGCGCGCAGCCGTGCGCCGACATCGAAGCCGCTGTCGCCCGCGGTGCCGTCCACGAGCTGTTCCGGAAGGCTGTTCATCGTTTGTCCCGTTGCGCCGCCACCCCGGTCGGTGCCGGCTACGCTGTCAACCCGGACGCCCCGGAGCGGGGCGAAGCGCTGCACCTGTCTGGTGCAGCGCCGGATGTGCCGGTCACGGTGCGCAACCGTGGACGCGACAGGCGGCGGATTTTACCGGGTTCCCGTCCGATTGGCTCGAAATAATAAACGCTTCATTGCGGAACAACGGGCGTATCGCAGGGTTGCCACGGTTTATGTGGCTTTGCGTTGTTGAGTTTTTTAAACACTGTTAGCCTGCACCGCACATGATAACTGCGCTTCGGCCGAGGGGCACCGACCGGTGTCCTTGACAGCCGCAGCCGTGACAGCCCCCAGCCAAAGAGGCGCCACATGAGCACGCAGTCCGGCGGCGACGCCTTCGTCCGGTTCCGCGAGGTCCGCAAGACCTACGACGGCGAACACCTGGTCGTGAAGAACCTGAACCTCGACATCGGCCGCGGCGAGTTCCTGACGCTGCTCGGGCCCTCGGGTTCCGGCAAGACCACGGCCCTGATGATGCTGGCCGGTTTCGAGACGCCGACGCACGGCGAGATCCTGCTCGACGGCAAGCCCCTGCACAACCTGCCGCCGTACCGGCGCGACATCGGCATGGTGTTCCAGAATTACGCGCTGTTCCCGCACATGACGGTGGCCGAGAACCTCGCCTTCCCGCTGTCGGTGCGCAAGCTGCCGAAGGCCGACATCGCGCAGAAGGTCGCGCGCGCGCTCGACATGGTCCGCCTCGGTGCGCTGGCCGGGCGCTACCCGGCGCAGATGTCCGGCGGCCAGCAGCAGCGCGTGGCGCTCGCCCGGGCGCTGGTGTTCGAGCCGAAGCTGGTGCTGATGGACGAGCCGCTCGGGGCGCTCGACAAGCAGCTGCGCGAGCACATGCAGCTGGAGATCAAGCAGCTGCACGCGCAGCTCGGCCTGACCGTCGTCTACGTCACGCACGACCAGAGCGAGGCGCTGACGATGTCGGACCGCGTCGCGGTGTTCAACGACGGCGTGATCCAGCAGATCGACGCCCCCGAAACCCTGTACGAACACCCGCAGAACTCCTTCGTCGCGCACTTCATCGGCGAGAACAACCGCCTGGCCGGCGAGGTGCAGACGATCGATGACCGCAGCTGCACCGTGCGCCTCGACGACGGTCCGCTGGTGCAGGCGCGGGCCGTCAACGTCGGCGGCGTCGGCAGCCGCACCTCGGCCTCGATCCGGCCCGAGCGCCTGCGTCTGGCCGGCGCCGCGCAGGGCGCCGACAACGTCTTCGAGGCGCGCATCCGCGACTTCATCTATCTCGGCGATCACCTGCGCGTGCGTCTCGAGTTCGCCGGCAGCCGGGAATTCACGGTCAAGGTGCCGGTGTCGCAGTTCGACCCGCGCTGGCGTGCCGGCGACACCCTCGCCGTCGGCTGGTCGGCCGACGACCTGCGCGCGCTCGATCCGGTCGCCGCCTGATCCACCGCTTCCGCAACAACGACGGACGGCGGCCAGCCCGGCGCCGCCCGCAGCCGCCGGTGGCGCAGCACGCCGGTCCTTCAACCCTCAGGGGGAGCAGCAAATCATGCAGTCCACGAAGTTCCAGTCCAAGCGCATCCTGTCCGCCCTGCTCGCCGCCGGCCTGTGCTCGGCCGCGACGCTGGCCGGGGCCGCCGACCTGACCGTCATCTCCTTCGGCGGCAGCAACCAGAAGGCGCAGGAAGTGGCCTTCTACAAGCCCTTCCAGGCGAGCGGCGCCGGCACCGTCGTCGCCGGCGAGTACAACGGCGAGATCGCCAAGATCAAGGCGATGGTCGAGACCGGCAACGTCTCGTGGGACATCGTCGAGGTCGAAGGCCCCGAGCTGCTGCGCGGCTGCTCCGAGGGCCTCTACGAGAAGCTCGACTGGGCCAAGCTCGGGGACAAGTCGAAGTTCGTGCCGGCGGCGGTCAGCGAGTGCGGTGCCGGCATCTTCGTGTGGTCGACGGCGCTCGCCTACAACGCCGACAAGCTCGCCAAGGCCCCGGCCTCGTGGGCGGACTTCTGGGACGTGAAGACCTTCCCCGGCAAGCGCGGCCTGCGCAAGGGCGCCAAGTACACGCTCGAATTCGCGCTGCTCGCCGACGGCGTGCCGGAAGCCGACATCTACAAGCTGCTCGCGACCAAGGAAGGCGTTGCCCGTGCGTTCAAGAAGCTCGACGAGCTGAAGCCGCACATCCAGTGGTGGGAGGCCGGTGCGCAGCCGCCGCAGTGGCTCGCCGCCGGCGACGTGGTGATGTCCTCGGCCTACAACGGCCGCATCGCCGCTGCGCAGAAGGAAGGCAAGAACCTCAAGATCGTCTGGAACGGCAGCATCTACGACATCGACCACTGGACGATCGTCAAGGGCTCGAAGAACAAGGACATGGCGATGAAGTTCATCGCCTTCGCGAACCAGGCCGACCGTCAGGCCGTGTACTCGCAGAACATCCCCTACGGTCCGACCAACAACGACGCCATCGCGCAGATCGATCCGAAGCTCGCCGCCGACCTGCCGACCGCGCCGGCCAACCTCAAGGGCGCGTTCGCGACCAGCACCGAGTTCTGGGTCGAGTACGGCGAGGATCTCGAAGAGCGTTTCAACGCCTGGGCCGCCGGCAAGTAAGACGACCCCTGCGTGCACCGGGCTGCGCTTCCGTGACGGGAGGGCAGACCCGGGTGCCGCAGTGAAGCGATGGCGCCGGCGCAGGCCGCGCCCGGCCGACCGGCAGTCGCGAGCCCCCCGCGCGCTGCCGGTCCTGCGCCGTCCGGGAATTTCCGCAAACCTGTCCGACGGAGAGCCGTGATGGACTCCCAAGCCCTGCCTGCCGTCCTGCCGAGCGCGGAACGCAAGGTCCTGAAAGCGCAGCTGCGCCGTGCCGAGCGTTCGCACCGGCTGCGCTCGCTGGCGCTGATC
>JAFEGB010000217.1 GCA_018240295.1 Pseudomonadota bacterium | reverse complement strand
CCCGACCGCCTATCCTTACCCGCCGTCCCGCCCCTGCGCGGCATCCTCCGCTTCTGTCCATACGCTCCCCAGGGAATCCCTTCACCATGCGTGCCCTGCCGCTGCTGTGCCTGCTGTTTGCGTGGCTGTCCGCCATGCCTGCCCATGCCTTTGAAGACAAGACCCTCGGCGTCGCGGCCGATCAGTACCGGGCGGCGCTGATCGCGCAGGCCGGCAAGGTGCTGCCGCCGGATACGCAGGCGAAGGCCGATGCGGCGTTGAAGGCGAAGAAGTGGGGGGAGGCGATCGTGCCGCTTGAGCTGCTGGTGCGCGCGCACCCCGATGACGGGCCGCTGTGGCTGAAGCTCGCCCGCGCCCGCGGCAACAGCAATCCGCAGGACGAGCGCGCGCGGCCGGCGGCGTATGCGGCGCTGCGCCTCGCCAAGAGCGCCGAGGAACAGGCGGCGGCGCTGTTCGTGCTCGGGCGGCTGACCGAGGTCAATCAGGACGGGCGCGCGGCGCTCGCGATGTATGACGAGGGGCTGGCGCTGGTGCCGGACGAGGGCATCGCCAAGCGCGCCGCCAACCTGCGCGCGACGCTGATCATCAAGCCGGTCAACGCGGCGGTGGAGGAAGAGTCCGCGACGCCGCGCTTCTGCGTCGAATTCAGCGACCCGCTCTCGAAGGCCCGCCAGTACCACTACGAGGACTTCCTGCAGACCGAGCCGGCGGTGCGGCTGTCGGTGACGGTGCGCGACACCAAGCTCTGCGCCGAAGGCGTCGAGGGGGGCCAGGGCTACCGGGTGACGGTGCGCGCCGGCGTGCCGGGGGCGAAGGGCGATCGCACGGCCAGCAGCGAGACCTTCACGCTGGCGTTCCCGGACCGCAAGCCGAGTGTGGCCTTCCGTGGCAACGGCTACGTGCTGCCGCGCAAGGCCGGGCAGATGCTGCCGGTGGTCAGCGTCAACCTGCCGGCGGCGGAACTGAAGCTGCTGCGCATCAACGACCGCAACCTGATCCGCGAAGTCCTCAACGGCAGCTTCGACGAGGCGCTGTACGGCTCCGACGAGGATGCGATCGCCAGCGACCGCGGCGAGGAGGTCTGGCACGGCAGCGTCGAGTTCGCCGGCGACAAGAACCGCGAGACGGTGACGCTGCTGCCGCTGAAGACCGTGCTGCCGGAGACGAAACCCGGCGTCTACGTGCTGACCGCCCGCCCGCCGCGCAAGCAGGCCCCCGCCGCCGGCGACGAGGACGATGACTACGACTACGACGTGCATGCGACGCAGTGGCTGATCGTCTCGGACCTTGGCCTGAGCGTGCTGCGCGGCGCCGATGGCCTGCACGTGTTCGTGCGTTCGCTCGAATCCGGCCGGCCGGCGCCGAACGTCGAACTGCGGCTGCTGGCGCGCAACAACACCGAACTCGCGACCGTGACCAGCGATGCCGAGGGCCGTGCGAAGTTCGATCCCGGCCTGCTGCGCGCCAGCGGCGGGCGGGCGGTACGCGGCCTCTATGCCTACGGGCCGGGCGGTGACTTCAACCTGCTCGATCTCGGCCAGCCGGCGTTTGATCTGTCCGATCGCGGCGTCGATGGCCGCGTGCAGCCGGTCGGGCTCGATGCCTTCCTGTATACGGAGCGCGGCGTCTACCGGCCCGGCGAGGCGGTGGAGCTGAGCGCGCTGCTGCGCGATGCCGGCGCGGCCGCGGTCGAGAACCTGCCGGTGACGCTGATCGTGCGCCGCCCCGACGGCGAGGAGGCCGAACGGCGCGTGCTCGCCCCCGGCGCACCGGGCGCGTATCACACCCGCCTCGAACTGCCGGCCAACGCCCGCAGCGGCACCTGGACCGCGCGCCTGCACGCCGAGCCGGACGGGCCGGCGATCGGCGAGCGGCGCTTCCAGGTCGAGGACTTCGTGCCGCAGCAGATCAAGGTGGAACTCGCCACCGACCAGCCGTTCCTGACGCCGGATTCGGCGGTCGTGCTCGCGATCAGCGGCCAGTTCCTGTACGGCGCGCCGGCCGCCGGCCTGCCGGTCGAGATGGACGCGACGCTCGAAGCCGATCCCGATCCGTATCCGCAGTTCGCGGGCTACCGCTTCGGGCTGGTGCAGGACGAATGGGAGCCGGCCTACCAGAACCTGGAAGGTCTGCCGCAGGCCACCGACGAGGAGGGCAGGGCGGTGGCGCGCATCGAGGCGCCGCCGGTGCCCGATACCGGCCGGCCGCTGCGCCTGAGCGTGCGCGTCGGCATCGAGGAACCGGGCGGACGGCCGGTGCGCCGCGTCGTGCGCCTGCCGTACCGGACCACGCCGTATGCGCTCGGCATCCGCCCCGGCTTCGACGCCGGGCAGGGCCTGAAGCAGGGCGCGGCAGCGCCGTTCGAGCTGATCGCGGTCGGGGCCGACGGCAAGGTGCGCGAGGCCAAAGGTTTGCGCTGGGAGCTGTACCGCGAGAACTGGGATTACTACTGGTTCCACAACGGCGACACCGGCCGCTTCGACTACAAGCTGCTGCTGCGCGACGGCGCGCCGGTCGCAGGGGGCGCGCTCGACATCGGGATGGACGCGCCGGCGAAGCTCAACACGGCTGCACTCGACTACGGCCCGTACCGGCTGGAGGTCTACGACCCGGCCGGCACGACGGCGAGCAGCGTGCGCTTCACGGTCGGCTGGTACGCGGCCCCGAGCGCCGGCGACCGGCCCGATCAGCTGCGCGTGACGCTCGATCAGCCACGCTACGCCGCGGGCGCGAGCGCGAAGGTGCGCGTGCAGCCGCCGTTTGCCGGCGAGGTGCTGCTGACGGTCGTGAGCCACAAGCTCTGGCTCGCGCACTCGCAGTACGTGCCGGCCGAGGGCGCGACCATCGATCTGCCGGTCGATGCCGACTGGGGACCGGGCGTGTACGTGAGCGCGACGGCATTCCGGGCCGGGCGCGAGGCGCCGGCGGTCGGGCCGGGGCGCGCGATCGGACTTGCCTGGCTTGCGCTCGATGATGCGCCGCGCCGGCTCGACGTGAAGCTCGATGCCCCGGCCGAATGGCGGCCGCGCCAGACCGTGCAGCTGCCGGTGACGCTCAGCGGCGCCGATGGCAGCAGCGGCGGCAAGGGCGTGACGCTGACCGTCGCCGCGGTCGACGAGGGCATCCTGCAGCTCACCGACTTCGAGACGCCGGACCCGGTCGCCTGGTATCTCGGCAAGCGCCGGCTCGGACTCGACATGCTCGATGTCTACGGCCGGCTGATCGCACCGGCCGAGGGCCGTGCCGGCGAACTGCGCAGCGGCGGCGACGCCGACAGCCGCCTGCTCGACGGCGCGCAGCTCAAGCACCGGCAGAGCGTCGCGCTGTTCTCGGGCTTCGTGACGCCGGATGCGCAGGGGCGGGTGAGCGTGCCGCTGGCGCTGCCGGACTTCAACGGCCGGCTGCGGCTGATGGCGGTCGCCTGGGACCGCACGCGCGTCGGTCGCGGCGAGGCACAGGTGCCGGTGCGTGACCCGCTGGTCGCCGAAGCCTATCTGCCGCGCTTCCTCGCGCCCGGCGACCACGCGCAGGTGCGCACGCAGTTCGATGATCTCGCCGCTGTGCCCGGCGACTGGCAGGTGCAGTACGCCGTCAGCGGGCCGGTGACGATCGACGGGCCGGCCGCGCAGACGCTCGCGCTCGGCAACGGCCGGCCGAAGCAGGTGCGCGGCGCGCTTGCGCTCAGTGCCACCGGCGTTGGCGATGCGCGCCTGACGCTGAGCGTGACCGGCCCGGACGGCAGCCGCATCGAACGCGAATGGCCGTTCACGGTGCGCGCCGCGCAGGCCGTGCAGACCTTCGCCGAGACGAAGGCGCTCGCGCCGGGCGCGAAGCTCGCGCTCGGCGCCGATCTGCTCGGCGGCTGGCTGCCGGGCAGCGGACGCGTCGACGTGCTCGCCTCGTCACGGCCGCCGATCGACGTGCCGGCGCTCCTCGATGCGCTCGATCGCTACCCGTACGGCTGCGCCGAGCAGACCACCAGCCGCGCGCTGCCGCTGTTGTACGCCAACGATCTCGCCCGCGACTGGCTCGGCGGCGAGGCGGTCGATCCGGCGCTGCCGAAGCGCGTGCAGGACGCCATCGCCCGGCTGCTCGCGCAGCAGAGGAGCGATGGCGGCTTCGGGCTGTGGCGCGCGCTCGATGATCCGAATCCGTGGCTGAACGCCTACGTCATGAACTTCCTCGTGCGTGCGAAGGAGCAGGGCTATCTGGTGCCGGAAGTGGCGCTGAAGCACGGGCTGGCGGCGCTGCACGATGCGCTGAACAGCCGCAGCGACCCGGACGAGCGCGAACTCGCGACGCGCGCGGCCAGTGCCTACGTGCTGGCGCGCGCGCAGGCGGCCACGCCCGGCGAGCTGCGCTACCTGCACGATGCCTGGCTCGCGAAGATGCCGACCGAGCTGGCGGCCGCGCAGCTCGGCGCGGCGCTGGCGCGCTACGGCGACAGCGAGCGCGCGCGCGCGGCCTTCGACCATGCCTTCGCGCTGCAGGCGCGGCCGTATTACTGGTGGGATTACGGCAGTGCGCTGCGTGACCGCGCCGCCCTGCTCGCGCTCGCCACCGAGGCCGGCCAGAGCGCGCGCATCGGCGATCTGGCCACCGATGTCGCGCGCGAGGCCGACGGCCGGCGCTACCTCAGCACGCAGGAGCAGGCCTGGCTGCTGCTCGCTGCGCAGGCGCTCGGCGCCGGTCAGGGCCAGCTTGCGATCAGCCGTGACGGCGCGCCGTGGGCGCAGGGCAAGGCCCGTGCGCGGCTGCGGCCGGAAGCCGCGGCGCTCGAACGCGGCCTCACGCTCGCCAACGACGCGCAGGCGCAGGCCTGGGTGCGCGTGACGCGCAGCGGCATCCCGAGCGCCGACCAGCCGGCGGCGAGCGAGGGCATCACGGTCACACGCCAGTGGTACACGCTCGACGGCAAGCCGCTGCCGCCCGGCCCGGGCCCGGTCAAGGCCGGCACGACGCTGGTCGCCGTGATCGGCGGCGAGGTCGCGGCCGGCGAGTACGTGCAGGGGCTGGTCGTCGATCTGCTGCCGGCCGGCTTCGAACTCGAGAACGCCGCCCTCGGCCCGAACCGCGCACCGTCCGAACTGCCGTGGCTGCCGACGCTGACCGAGCCCGATCACGTCGAGCTGCGCGATGACCGCTACGTCGCCGCGATCGGGCTGGAGGACGGCACGCGCCGCTTCACGCTCGCGTATCTGGTGCGCGCCATCACGCCCGGCGACTACCGCGTGCCGGCCGTGCTCGCCGAGGACATGTACCGGCCGCAGCTGCGCGGGCGCGGGGCGATGGGGCGCGTGAAGATCGAGTGAGGCGGAACCCGGTGTGGCGGGGGGCGGCGCACACCCGCCTGCGATTCATCCCCTGTCCCGGAGCGGGACAGGGGAGGGGGCGCGGCAGGCAAACGACGGACCGGCCGGTTGCCGGGCCGTGGTCGTGGCGCGCGCGTATCGGTGTACTGCTGCTGGCTGCGGTCTTCTTCGCGCTGGTCACGGCCGACCGCCTGCTGCCGCCCGAGCTGTCGCGCCTGCAGCACGAATCCCTGCGCGTGCTCGCCGCCGACGGCACGCTGCTGCACGTCGAGCGCTCGGCGGATGGCTACTGGCGGCTGCCGGTGCGGCTCGCCGAGGTCGATCCGGCCTACGTCGCGGCGCTGCTCGCCTTCGAGGACCAGCGCTTCCGCCGGCATCCGGGCGTCGATCCGCTCGCGCTCGCGCGCGCCGCCGGCCAGTGGCTCCGGCACGGGCGGATCGTTTCCGGCGGTTCGACGATCACGATGCAGCTCGCGCGCCTGCTCGAACCGCGCCCGCGCACGCTCGGCGCCAAGCTCATCGAATGCCTGCGCGCGCTGCAGCTCGAAGCGCACTTTTCCAAGGACGAGCTGCTGGCGATGTATCTGACGCTGGCCCCGTACGGCGGCAACCTCGAAGGCCTGCGCGCGGCGAGCCTCGCGTGGTTCGGCAAGTCGCCGCGCGAGCTGCGTCCGGCCGAATACGCGCTGCTGGTGGCGCTGCCGCAGTCGCCGACCCGGCTGCGCCCGGATCGCCGGCCCGAGGCCGCACGCATCGCGCGCGACAAGGTGCTGATGCGCCTGGCCGCGGCCGGCGTGCTCGATGCCGCCCGGGCTGCCGAGGCGCGCGAGGAGGCCGTGCCGGCACAGCGCCTGACGCTGCCGCGCGCGGTGCCACATCTTGCCGCCGCGCTGCACGCGGCGCAGCCGCAAGCCTTCGAACTGCACTCGACGCTCGATGCGCGCGTGCAGGCCGAGACCGCGACGCTCGCGCAGCGCGCGCTCGCCGGACTGGGGGCGCAGGTCAATGCCGCGCTCGTCGTCGTCGAGCAGCGCAGCGGGCGCGTGCTCGCCTACGTCGGTGCCGCCGAGCTCCGTGATCCGCAGCGCCACGGCAGCGTCGATCTGCTGCGCGCGCTGCGCTCGCCGGGCTCGACGCTGAAGCCGCTGGTCTACGGCCTCGCCTTCGACGACGGCGTGCTGCACCCGGACACGCGCATCGACGATGTGCCGACGCGCTTCGGCGACTATTCGCCCGGCAACTTCATGGAGCGCTACTACGGCGAGGTCAGCGTGCGCGAGGCGCTGCAGCGCTCGCTGAACGTGCCGGCGGTGGCGGTGCTCGATCGCGTCGGGCCGCTGCGCGTCGCGCAGCGCCTGCGCGAGGCCGGGCTCGAACTGCAGCTGCCGGACGGTGCCGCGCCGGGGCTGCCGATCGTGCTCGGTGGCGCCGGCATGCGGCTCTGGGATCTCGCCGGGCTGTACGCGGCGCTCGCCAACGGCGGCAGCGCACCGCCGCTGACGCTGATGGAGGCGGCAGCGGCCGTGCCCCGGCCGCCGATGCGCCTGCTCGGGCCGGTCGCCGCCGAGCAGCTCGCGCGCATCCTCGAAGACGCGCCGCCGCCGACCGAGGCCGTGCCGCCCGGCGACACGCGCCAGCCGCGACGCATCGCTTACAAGACCGGCACCTCCTACGGCTTTCGCGACGCCTGGGCGCTCGGTTACGACGGTGCGCATACGGTCGGCGTCTGGGTCGGCCGGCCGGATGGCTCGCCGAATCCCGGCCACTTCGGCCGCAACACCGCCGCGCCGCTGCTGTGGCGGGTGTTCGACCTGCTGGCCCCGAGTCCGCGCGTCGCCTTCGTCGAGCAGACTCAGTTGCCGGACGGCGGCCGGGCGCTGGCGCCGAACTGGCGGCATCTGGCCGGCTCGGCCGCCCGCGACACGCGCGCGACGCTGGCGCTGAGCTTTCCGCTGCCCGGCGCGCGCGTTGCGTTGCCGGCCGACGGTGCGCCGCTGCCGCTGGTCGCAAGCGGTGGCCTGCGGCCGCTGCGCTGGCTGGTCAACGGCGTGCCGCTCACCGGCTCGCCGATGCGGCGCAGCGTCGCCTGGCAGCCGGACGGGGAGGGGGCCGCGCGTGTGACCGTCGTCGATGCCGCCGGCCAGAGCGCCAGCGCCGAGTTCTGGCTGATGCGCTGAAGCGCCGCCGGCGGACCGGGCGCCGGCCGGGACGTTGCCGCAGTGCCCGGCGGGCCGCAGGCGATCGGGCTGCCGGCAAGCGCCGTCCCGCGTCGGGAGTTTCGTGTGTTACCGGTAAGGATTTCGGTCGGAAATTTTCAATGAATCCACGCTGGCTTCGCGTCCCGCTCCGACCCTTCGCTTGCGTTGCATGAAACTTCGGCAAACCAGTTCATCACTGCCGGAAGGCGGGGGATTGATCCGCAAGGGGTTTCAAAAAAATCGGTAATGTTTGCGTGAATGCTGCGTTGCGTCATTGAATTTCACGCCGTTGACAGTCTTTGGCCCCCGTTCTACACCGTGACCATCCGTGATGCCGGAGCGAGGGTCATGGTCGACGTTGAATGCCATGACGAAGATCATGAGGTCTGCTTCGAGCTGCGGCCGAACCGTTCCCTGTCCGCCACCGGCGCGCTGCTGTTCTTCGCAGCGACCGGCTGCGTCTGCGTGACGATCGCCTTTGTCTGCCTTTACTTCGGCTTCTGGCCGGTCGTGCCGTTCACCGGCCTGGAGCTGGCGGCGCTCGGTGCGGCGCTGTGGTGGACGCAGCGCGACAACCGCCGGCGCGAGTCGATCCGCATCGGAGCGCAGCAGGTGATCGTCGAGCGCAGCGGCCGGCGACCGATGCGTGTGGCGCTGACCCGCTGCTGGGTGCGCGTGTCGCTGGAGCCGGACGCGAGCGGGCGCGGCAGCCGGCTCGAACTCGGCACGCACGGCCGGCCGGTCGAGATCGGCGGCTTCCTGACCGAAGCCGAGCGACAGGCGCTGGCCGGCTCGCTGCGCGCGCGGCTGCGCTGCGGCAGGCACGGATACCCATAAATAAGGAGACGGCCCCGGCGCTTTCCGGCGGTCGCCGACCGAAGGCCTGCAACCATCGTGGCGGGTGCCCTGCACACACCCGCTCCGGACCCGCGACGTACGGGTCGCCACCTGAGGAGTACATCGGGCATGTCAGCCTTCCGTCCCTGCGGCCTCGCCGCGACCGGCGTCCTCGGGCTGTGGAGCGCGGCGGTACACGCCGACTTCCAGCTCAACATGACGCCCGGCGTCACCGCCGTCAGCCACCGCATCTACGAGCTGCACATGCTGATCTTCTGGATCTGCGTGGCGATCGGCATCGTCGTGTTCGGCGTGATGTTCTGGTCCGTGTACCACCACCGCAAGTCGCGCGGCGCAGTGGCGGCGCAGTTCCACGAGAGCACGACGATCGAGATCGCCTGGACGATCGTGCCGGTGCTGATCCTGGTCGGCATGGCGATCCCGGCCACGAAGACGCTGGTGCAGATGGAAGACACCTCCAACGCCGACCTGACGATCAAGGTCACCGGCTACCAGTGGAAGTGGCGCTACGACTACCTCGGCGAGGACATCGGCTTCTATTCGAGCCTGAAGACCGACGCCCGCCAGATCCACGGCGAGACCGACAAGGGCGAGCACTACCTGCTCGAAGTCGACAGGCCGCTGGTCGTGCCGGTCGGCAGGAAGGTGCGCATCCTGACCACGGCCTCGGACGTGATCCACGCCTGGTGGGTGCCGGCGCTCGGCTGGAAGCGCGATGCGATCCCGGGCTTCGTCAACGAGTCCTGGGCGAAGATCGACCAGCCCGGCACCTATCGCGGCCAGTGCGCCGAGCTCTGCGGCAAGGATCACGGCTTCATGCCGATCGTCGTCGTCGCGATGAACCAGCCTGATTACGACAAATGGCTGGCCGACACCAAGGCTGCCGCCGCCTCCGAGCGCAACTCGGCCGATCGCGTCTGGGGCAAGGCCGAGCTGATGGCCAAGGGTGCCGAGGTCTACCGCAGCTGCGCGGCCTGTCATCAGGCCAGTGGCGAAGGCATCGCCGGCATGTTCCCGCCGCTGATCCACGGCAAGCCGTTCTCCGGCCCCGAGGCGCTGCTCGAACCGCTGCGCACGCGCGGCTTCCTGTCGGCCGACGGCAAGATCACGGTCGGGCCGCTCGACAAGCACGCCGAGATCGTGCTGAAGGGCATTCCCGGCACGCCGATGGCGGGCTACGCCGGCCAGCTCTCGGACGTCGAGGTCGCCGCCGTGCTGACCTACATCCGCAATTCCTGGGGCAATGACTTCGGCGACGCGGTCCAGCCCTCGATGATCAAGACCCTGCGCTGAACGGGAGACCGGACATGACCGCGACCACCGCCGGACACGATGCCGTTCACGACGGACACGACCACGGCCACGAGCACGCGCCGCCGCGCGGGCTGTGGCGCTGGCTGAGCACGACCAACCACAAGGACATCGGCACGATGTACCTCGTGCTGTCGCTGACGATGTTCTTCATCGGCGGGGCGATGGCGCTGGTGATCCGCGCCGAGCTGTTCCGGCCCGGCCTGCAGCTGGTCGAGCCGATGTTCTTCAACCAGATGACCACGATGCACGCGCTGGTCATGATCTTCGGCGCGGTGATGCCGGCCTTCGTCGGGCTTGCCAACTGGCTGATCCCGATGATGGTCGGCGCGCCGGACATGGCGCTGCCGCGCATGAACAACTGGTCGTTCTGGATCATGCCGTTCGCGTTCGCGCTGCTGTTGTCGACGCTGTTCATGGACGGCGGCGGCCCGGCCGGCGGCTGGACGCTGTACCCGCCGCTGAGCCTGCAGACCGGCGCGGCCTTCCCGTTCGTGATCCTGTCGATTCACATGATGGGCGTGTCGTCGGTGATGGGCGCGATCAACATCATCGCCACGATCCTGAACCTGCGCGCGCCGGGCATGACGCTGATGCGCATGCCGCTGTTCGTGTGGACCTGGCTGATCACCGCCTACCTGCTGATCGCGGTGATGCCGGTGCTGGCCGGGGCCGTGACCATGCTGCTGACCGACAAGTACTTCGGCACCAGCTTCTTCAACGCCGCCGGCGGCGGCGACCCGGTGATGTTCCAGCACATCTTCTGGTTCTTCGGGCATCCCGAGGTCTACATCATGATCCTGCCGGCCTTCGGGATCGTGTCGCAGATCATCCCGACCTTCGCACGCAAGCCGCTGTTCGGCTATGCGTCGATGGTCTACGCGACCGCGTCGATCGCGTTCCTGAGCTTCATCGTCTGGGGCCACCACATGTTCACGGTCGGCATGCCGCTCGCCGGCGAGCTGTTCTTCATGTACGCGACGATGCTGATCGCGGTGCCGACCGGCGTGAAGGTGTTCAACTGGATCAGCACGATGTGGCGCGGCTCGATGACCTTCGAGACGCCGATGCTGTTCGCGATCGCGTTCGTCGTGCTGTTCACGATCGGCGGCTTCTCGGGTCTGATGCTCGCGATCGCGCCGGCCGACTTCCAGTATCAGGACACCTACTTCGTCGTCGCACACTTCCACTACGTGCTGGTGCCGGGCGCGGTGTTCTCGATCATGGCCGCCGCGTATTACTGGCTGCCGAAGTGGACCGGCCACATGTACGACGAGAAGCTCGGCCGGCTGCATTTCTGGTGCTCGGCGATCGGCGTCAACATCCTGTTCTTCCCGCAGCACTTCCTCGGACTCGCCGGCATGCCGCGGCGCATCCCCGACTACGCGCTGCAGTTCGCCGAGTTCAACATGATCTCGTCGATCGGCGCGTTCATCTTCGGCTTCTCGCAGCTGATCTTCCTGTGGGTCGTGATCAAGTGCGTGCGCGGCGGCGAGCCGGCACCGGCCAAGCCCTGGGAGGGTGCGCACGGGCTGGAATGGACGGTGCCGTCGCCGGCGCCGCACCACACCTTCCAGACGCCGCCGCAGATCACCGAGGCGGAGGCGCACAGCTGATGGAGGCCGCGATGAACCCCGGCCTGCCCGATCCGCAGCCGCGCCGCCGCGCCGTGCGGCGCACCGTCATCACGCTGGTCGTGATCGCCGTGGCGTTCTACGCCGGCTTCATCTGGCTGGCGGCGCAGCGCGCATGAGCCCGCCGGTCCCGGCCGCGGCCGCCGGCGTGCAGCGCTCGATCCGGCGCACGCTGCTCGTCGTCGTGGCGATGTTCGGCTTCGGCTTCGCGCTGGTGCCGCTGTACGACGTGCTCTGTCAGGTCACCGGCCTCAACGGCAAGACGCGTGCGGCGGTTGCCGATGCCGCGCCGATGCCGGTCGATGAGGCGCGCACGGTGATCGTCGAGTTCATCGCCAGCGTCAACGACGAGGCGCCGTGGGAGTTCCGCCCGGATGTCACGCGCATCGAGGTGCATCCGGGGCGCTTCTACACGACGCACTTCTACGCGCGAAACCGCAGTGAAACGCCGCTGGCCGGCCAGGCCGTGCCGAGTGTCGCGCCGGGGCTGGCCTCGCTGCATTTCCACAAGATCGAATGCTTCTGCTTCAACCAGCAGCGTTTCGCGCCCGGCGAGGGGCGCGAGATGCCGGTGACCTTCCGCATCGATCCGCAGCTGCCGGCCGAAGTCGGCACCGTGACGCTGTCCTACACCTTCTTCCGGCTGCCCGGGCAGGGCGGCTGAAGCGCAACATCCCCGAGGGCGATCCATGAGCACGACGACGCACGACGCGCCATCCGCCGGCAGCTATTACGTGCCGCACAGCAGCCCCTGGCCGATCATCGGTTCGGTCGGCCTGTTCGTCACGATGATGGGCGGCGCCAACCTGCTGAACGGCCATGCGCCGACGCTGCTGTACTGCGGGCTGGCGGTGCTGATCGTGATGATGATCGGCTGGTTCAACAACGTCATCCGCGAGAGCCAGGCCGGCCTCTACAGCCCGCAGATGGACCGCTCGTTCCGCTGGGGCATGAGCTGGTTCATCTTCTCGGAAGTCATGTTCTTCGCGGCCTTTTTCGGCGCGCTGTTCTACGCGCGTGACTACGCGCTGCCGTGGCTCGACGGCACGTCCGCTTCCAAGCCGATGACGCACGAACTGCTGTGGCCGACCTTCGAGGAGCGCTGGCCGACCAACGGCCCGGGCCGCGTCGGCGGCACCTTCGAGGTCATGGGGCCGTGGGGCCTGCCGGCGCTGAACACGCTGATCCTGCTGTCGAGCGGCGCGACCGTGACCTGGGCGCACTGGGGACTGCTGAAGGGCAACCGCCGCCAGCTCTGCCTCGGGCTCGCCGCGACCGTCGGACTCGGCTTCCTGTTCGTCGCGCTGCAGGCGGTCGAGTACAGCCATGCCTACCAGCACATGAACCTGACGCTCGGCAGCGGCATCTACGGCTCGACCTTCTTCATGCTGACCGGCTTCCACGGGGCGCACGTGACCATCGGCGCGATCATGCTGACGGTCATGCTGCTGCGCTCGCTGGCCGGGCACTTCACGCCCGAGCACCACTTCGCGTTCGAGGCCGCGGCCTGGTACTGGCACTTCGTCGACGTGGTCTGGCTCGGACTGTTCGTGTTCGTGTACTGGTTCTGAGCCGGTGCCGGTCCGTCATCAGTGCACGCCGTGCGGCTGGACCAGACCGGCGGCCCAGGCGAGCAGCAGCAGCACGAACAGGCCGATCGACAGCGCGATGCGCACGGTCAGCGCGCGCACCAGCCGCTCGCTGCGCTCGCGCTCGCGCACCAGAAAGAACAGCCCGGAGCCGAGGCTCGCGACGATCGCGAGCAGCGCGGCAATGACGAGGACGCGAAACAGCACGATGGACATGAAGGGACTCCGCAGGTGCTTGCGCCCGAGTCTACGCGCCGGCCGCACCCGGCAGGAGCCACGCTGATGCCGCTGCGCCGCCTCGGCTGGCTGCTGCTGACCTGCGCCGTCGCTGCGGTCTTCGTGTCGCTCGGCTGCTGGCAGCTGCGCCGGGCCGACGAGAAGAGCGCGTGGCTTGCTGACTGGGACGCGCGTTCGCACCGCCCGGCCGTCGATCTGGCCACGCTCGATCCGGCCGCGGCCGGCAGCCGTTACCGGCGCGTCGAACTGCGCGGCGAATACCGCGCCGGGCACGAGTTCCTGCTGCTGAACCGCATGCGCGACGGTCGCGTCGGCATCGAGGCCTACACGCCCTTCGTGCCGGCCGGCGGCGGTGACTGGCTGCTGGTCAACCGCGGCTGGTACGAGAGTCCGCAGGCCCGCCCGAAGATCCCCGACGCTCCACCGGCCGGCGTGCAGACGATCCGCGGCCTGCTCGCGCAGCCGGCCAATCCGGGCCTGCGCCTTGGCACGATCGAGGCGGCCGGGCCGTGGCCGCAGCCGGTGGTCTGGCTCGATGCCCCCGCCGCGGCGCACGCGCTCGGGCACGGCGTGCTCGGAGCCGTGCTGCTGCTCGATGCCGGGCTGCCGGGCGGCTTCGTCCGTGACTGGCATCCGGACCCCGGCGAGTTCGGCCCCGAGCGCCACCGCGGCTATGCGCTGCAGTGGTTCGCGCTGGCGGTGACCGTCGTCTGTACCTGGATCGTCCTGAGCCGCCGGCAGCGCCGGCGCGATTCCCTTCCCGAGGCCCGAACGAGTCCGTCCGCATGAATCCGGAATTGACCCTGCTGCAGCTTCGCCCCGCGAGTGTGCGTCGCGCGCGTCTGCAACTGCTGCTGATCATCGCGCTGTTCGCCTTGCCGCTGGCGGTGGCGATCGGCCTGTTCGGCCAGTGGCGCCCGGCCGGCAGCGCCGAGCACGGCGAATTGCTGAACCCGGTGCGCGCGCTGTCACCGCTGTCGGCGCTCGCCACCGACGACACGCCGCTCGCGCCGGACTTCCTGCACGGGCGCTGGACGCTGGTGTACGTGGCCTCCGGCAGCGACTGCCCGGCGCTCTGTCGCGATGCGCTGTGGCGGCTGCGTCAGGTGCGCCTCGCCATCGGCCGCGACATCGACCGCGTGCAGCGCCTGGTGCTGTTCGCCTCAATGCCCGATGACGCGAGCCGCCAGTGGCTGGCGCGCGAGCATCCGGGGCTTGCAGCCGGCGCGGCCACGACTGAGGCCCGCACGGAATTCACCGGGGGCTGGCGCACGGACGGGCGTCCCGGCGGCTGGATCTACCTCGTCGATCCGCACGGCAATCTGGTGTTGCGCTACGCCGCCGACGGCGAGGCCGGCGGCATGCTGAAGGACCTGACCCGCTTGTTGAAGCTCTCGCAGATCGGCTGATTCCCATGCAGACCCTGTCGCCCGCAGTTTCCCTGACCTCCGCCGCAGCGCCTGCCGTGCCGGGCCGGCGGCTGGCGTTTTCGCAGCTGGCCATCGCGGCCTGCGTGCTGGCGCTGTGCGTGGTCGTGCTCGGTGCATATGTGCGCCTGTCGCACGCCGGCCTCGGCTGTCCGGACTGGCCGGGCTGCTACGGCCACCTCGATGTACCGGAATCGGTCCGGCACATCGAGGCCGCCAACGCCGCGTGGCCGGACCGCCCGGTCGAGCCGGAGAAGGCCTGGAAGGAGATGATCCACCGCTATGCGGCCGGCACGCTCGGGCTGCTGATCCTCGCGCTCGCCGTGAGTGCCTGGCGCCGGCGGCATGAGCCGGGGCAGATGCTGGCCCTGCCGCTGGCGCTGGTCGCCCTGGTGCTGTTCCAGGCGCTGCTCGGCATGTGGACCGTGACGCTGCTGCTGAAGCCGCTGATCGTGCTCGGACACCTGCTCGGCGGGCTGGCGACGCTCGGGCTGCTGTTCTGGCTGGCGCTGCGCCAGTCCGGCTGGCAGCCGCGTCCGGTCGAAGCCGAACGCCGCCGGCTCGGCGGCTGGGCGCTGCTGGCGCTCGTGGTGCTGATCGTGCAGATCGCGCTCGGCGGCTGGACCAGCACCAACTATGCGGCGCTCGCCTGCCCGGACCTGCCGACCTGTCAGGGCCGCTGGTGGCCGCCGACCGATTTCGCCGATGCCTACCTGCCGTGGCGCGGGCTCGGCATCAACTACGAGGGCGGCGTGCTCGACAACGAGGCGCGCATGACCATCCACGTCATGCACCGCGTCGGCGCGCTGCTCGCACTCGCCGTGCTCGGCGCGCTGGCGTGGCGGCTGGCGCGAAGCCTCGATGCCGGCCTGCGCCGTGGCGGCTGGCTGCTGTTCGCCGCGCTCGTGGCGCAGTTGCTGCTCGGCTTCGGCAACGTGCTGCTGTCGCTGCCGCTGCCGGTCGCGGTCGCCCACAACGCCGGGGCGGCCGTGCTGCTGCTGGTCGTGCTCGGCCTGAACCACCTGCTGCATCCGCGGAGACTGCCCGCATGAGCGCATCCCCTTCGTCCCGGCTGCTGGTGCCCGGCGCCGGTGCCGGCTGGCGCGATTATTACGAGCTGACCAAGCCGCGCGTCGTCGCGCTGATCACGTTCACGGCCATGGTCGGCATGTTCCTCGCGACGCCGGACATGGTGCCGTGGCCGGTGCTGGTGTTCGGCTCGGCCGGCATCGCGGCGATGGCCGGCGCGGCGGCGGCGGTCAACCACGTCGTCGACCGGCGCATCGACGCGATCATGGCGCGCACGCGCCGCCGGCCGCTGCCGACCGGGCATCTCGACGGCCGTCAGGCGCTCGCCTTCGCGAGCCTGCTCGGCGCGGCCGGCTTCGCGCTGCTGCTTGCGGCGACCAACACGCTGACCGCGTGGCTGACCTTCGCGTCGCTGCTCGGCTACGCGGTCGTCTACACGATGTTCCTCAAGCGCGCGACGCCGCAGAACATCGTCATCGGCGGCGCGGCCGGCGCCGCGCCGCCGCTGCTCGGCTGGACGGCGGTGAGCGGGCAGGTCGACGGCGGGGCGCTGCTGCTGTTCCTGATCGTGTTCGTGTGGACGCCGCCGCACTTCTGGGCGCTGGCGATCCACCGGCGCGAGGACTACGCGCGCGCCGAAGTGCCGATGCTGCCGGTCACGCACGGGGTCGAGTACACGCGCCTGCAGGTGCTGCTGTACACGGTCGTGCTGGTGCTGGTGACGCTGCTGCCGTGGCTGACCGGTGTCGCCGGGCCGCTGTACCTCGCCGGCGCGCTCGGGCTCGGCGCGCGCTTCCTGTGGCTCGCCGCGCGGCTGTACCTGAGCCGCGAGGACCGGCACGCGCTGCCGGTGTTCCTGTACTCGATCGTCTACCTGTTCGCGCTGTTCGCGGTGCTGATGGTCGATCACTACCTGTTCACGATCCTGAAGCAGGTGCAGCGGCTGGTGATCTGAGCACGCCGCACCGTGCCGCCACCCCCGCTTCCGGGCCCCGGAAGCGGGGGTTTCCGCTTTGAGGGTATGGACGTGAACATGCCCGGCGGCGGCATTTCGCATCGCGGGGCAAATGCGTCACGGAGACCAAACTGCGATTGAGGGAATTGATTAACCTCAAGTAACATGCCGGGCCGCTCAAGACCCCGCGGCGAGAGCCCTGCCGGAGCACCGCACCCGGCAGGGCCCGTTCGTTTTCTGTCCAGCCTGCAGCATCGGGAGTATCGGGATATGGCCCATAGCGCAGCGGCGCCCGCCGAGCAGTACAACTACGACATCGTGCGCAAGTTCACGATCATGGCCATGGTGTGGGGTGTGCTCGGCATGAGTGCCGGCCTCTACGCCGCCAGCGAGCTGGCCTGGCCCTTCCTGAACTTCGACATCCCGCAGATCACCTTCGGTCGCCTGCGTCCGGTGCACACGACGCTCGTGATCTTCGGCTTCGGCGGCTGTGCGCTGTTCGCCACCTCGTACTACGTCGTGCAGCGTACCTGTCAGGCGCGCCTGCCGAGCAACGTGCTGGCGGACTTCACGTTCTACGGCTGGAACGTCGGCGTGCTGCTCGGCGTGCTGAGCTACATGGCCGGCTTCTCGCAGGGCAAGGAGTACGCCGAGTTCGAGTGGCCGCTGGACCTGGCGATCGTCGCCGTCTGGGTCGTGTACTTCTACAACTTCGTGTCCGTGATCGTGCGCCGCTCGCAGCCGCACATCTATGTCGCGAACTGGTTCTATCTCGCCTTCATCCTCGCGACGGCGATCCTGCACATCTTCAACAACATCTCGGTGCCGGTGTCGCTGACCAAGTCGTACTCGATGTACGCCGGCGTGCAGGACGCGATGACGCAGTGGTGGTACGGCCACAACGCGGTCGGCTTCTTCCTGACCGCGGCCTTCCTCGGAATGATGTACTACTTCGTGCCGAAGCAGGCCGGCCGGCCGGTGTACTCGTACCGGCTGTCGATCATCCACTTCTGGGCGCTGATCTTCCTGTACATGTGGGTCGGTGCGCACCACCTGCACTGGACCGCGCTGCCGGACTGGGTCTCGACGCTGTCGGCGACCTTCTCGGTGCTGCTGCTGCTGCCGTCCTGGGGCGGCATGATCAACGGCATCATGACGCTGTCGGGAGCCTGGGACAAACTGCGCTCCGACCCGATCATGCTGTTCCTGATCACCTCGATGTCCTTCTACGGCATGTCGACCTTCGAAGGTCCGCTGATGTCGCTGAAGAGCGTCAACGCGCTGTCGCACTACACCGACTGGACCATCGGCCACGTGCACTCCGGTGCGCTCGGCTGGGTGGCGCTGGTCAGCTTCGGTTCGTTCTACCACCTGTTCCCGCGCCTGTACGACACGCGCATCCACAGCACCAAGCTGATCTACGTGCACTTCTGGCTCGCGACGGTCGGCATCGTGCTGTACATCACCTCGATGTGGGTCGCCGGCATCGGCCAGGGCCTGATGCTGCGTGGCTTCGATGACTACGGCAACCTCGCCTACAGCTTCATCGAGACCGTCGAGTTCCTGCACAAGCCCTACGTGTGGCGCGCCATCGGCGGTGCGTTCTTCGTCGCCGGCATCCTGCTGATGGCTTACAACCTCGTGATGACCGCGCTCGATGCGCGTCGCGAGCGCAGCAAGCTCGAAGCCAAGCTCGCGGCCAAGCTGGCCCGCACCTGATCCGACTGGAGTCCAAGCGACATGAGACACGAGCATATTGAGGTCAACTCCGGCCTGATGATCGCGCTGGTGCTGGCCGTCATCAGCATCGGCGGTCTGGTCGAGATCGTGCCCCTGTACTTCATCAACGACACCGTCGAGAAGGTCGACGGCGTGCGCCCGTACACGCCGCTCGAACTGCGCGGTCGCGACATCTACGTGCGCGAGGGCTGCTTCCTGTGCCACTCGCAGATGATCCGGCCGTTCCGTGACGAGTGGCTGCGCTACGGCCACTACTCGCTGGCCGCCGAGAGCAAGTACGACCACCCGTTCCAGTGGGGCTCGAAGCGCACCGGTCCGGATCTGGCGCGCGTCGGCAACAAGTTCTCGAACCAGTGGCACGTGCAGCATCTGGTCAAGCCGACCTCGGTCGTGCCCGAGTCGATCATGCCGAACTACCCGTGGCTGCTCGATACCGAGCTCGACTACACCGATGTCGCCGATCGCATGAAGGCGCTGCGCTACACCGGCGTGCCCTACTCGCTGACGCAGGCCGAGTACGAAAAGAACGTCAAGGACTTCGGCAAGGTGGTGGCCGACCAGCTCGACATCAGCCAGGCCAAGGACAACCTGATGAAGCAGGCGCGCACCTTCAACTACGACGGCCTGCCGGACCGCGTCACCGAGATGGAGGCGCTGGTCGCCTACCTGCAGGTGCTCGGCACGATGGTCGACTTCAGCAAGTACGACGAAGGCTACTTCGCGAACTTCCGCTGAGCATTCGGTGATTCGGCGAACGGGCCACGCCCCGGCGACGGGGCGGGCCCGGATGATTCGGTAGGCGCGACGTGTTCGACTGGCTGTCCTGGTTCACCCGTCTCGACAACAGCAAGATCTTCTCGCTGCTGCTGTTCTTCGGGACCTTCTGCGGAATCGTGATCTACGTCTTCGGCAGCCGCCGCCGCGGCCGCCGGCTGGAGTCGTACAAGCACATTCCGTTTCAGGACGACGAGCCGGCTGACCGGCATGACGCGCCCGCGCACAAGGCGACGGACGGTGACGAACGATGAGTGACACGACGACGACAACGAGCACGCCCGGGGCGGTGCAGACCACCGGTCACGCCTGGGACGGTGACCTGCAGGAGTTCAACAATCCGCTGCCGCGCTGGTGGCTGTGGTCGTTCTACGCGACCGTGGTCTTTGCGGTGTTCTACTGGTTCGCGTATCCGGCCTGGCCCTTCGGCAAGACCTGGACCAAGGGCTTCACGACCGCGACCTACACCGAGGGCGGCCAGTCGCACACGATGCGCTGGAACACGCGCAGCGCCCTGCTCGAAGACCTCGACAGCGGCTCGGATGCCAAGCGCCAGCGCCAGTACCTCGACAAGATCGCGCAGACCGATTACGCGGCGATTGCCAAGGACCCGCAGATGGTCGCGTTCGTGAACCAGGCCGGCAAGCGCCTGTTCGAGACCAACTGCTCGGCCTGCCATGGCCGCGGCGGTCAGGGCGTGGTCGGGCTGTTCCCGAACCTCGTCGACGACGACTGGCTGTGGGGCGGCAGCTACCAGGCCATCGAGACGACGCTCAAGCACGGCCGCAACGGCTACATGCCGGCCTTCGGCAGCGTGCTGAACGCCACGCAGATCGACGATGTCGCGAACTACGTGCTGTCGCTGTCCGGCGTCGTGCCGTCCAGCGAGGCCAGCGCCCGCGGCCAGAAGATCTTCACCGGCGCCACCGGCGGCTGCTACATGTGCCACGGCGACGACGGCAAGGGCATCAAGTCGATGGGTGCGGCGAACCTGACCGACAAGATCTGGACGATCGCCAACGTCCCGGCTGCCCAGAGCCCCGCCGACAAGCTGGCGGCGGTCAGGGCGGTGATCGGCAACGGCGTGCAGAACGTGCGCAAGATGCCGGCCTGGGGCGAGCGCCTCAGTGCCGCCGAGATCAAGCTGATGGCGGTCTACGTGCATCAGCTCGGCGGCGGCCAGTAAGCAAGCCGGACGGGTTCCGGCAGCGGACGAGTGCGAACCGTCAGTGCCCTGGCGCCGCCCGGCGGCGATGCTTGACGGCTCCGTCCCACCTCCGGCGGCGACCGCAGTGCCTGCGCTGCGGTCGCCGTGCCGTTACGACCACCCGGAAAGTCCATGGCCGAAGAAGCACAGCTCTACCAGAAGCGTCTGGCGATCCATCCCCGCTCCGTCGAAGGGCGGTTCCGCAAGCTCAAGACCGGCGTCGTGCTGCTCGCCTACGGTGTCTACTTCCTGCTGCCGTGGCTGCGCTGGTCGCGGCCGACCGGCGTCAACCAGGCGGTGCTGTTCGACCTGCCGGGCCGGCGCTTCTATCTGTTCGATCTGGTCGTGCAGGCGCAGGACATCTTCTGGCTCGCCGGCCTGCTGGTGATCGCCGCGACGCTGCTGTTCTTCGTGACCGGTCTGGCCGGGCGCGTCTGGTGCGGCTACTTCTGCTTCCAGACGCTCTGGACCGATGTGTTCATCATGATCGAGCAGGCGATCCAGGGCGAACGCCCGGCGCGCCTGCGGCTGGCGAAGCAGCCCTGGGATGCCGAGAAGCGCCGCAAGATGCTGCTGACCTGGGCGTCCTGGCTGGGCGTGGCCTTCCTGACCGGCCTGACCTTCACGCTGTACTGGGCCGATGCGCCGACGCTGGTCGGTGAGTTCCTGACCGGGGCCGCGCCGTTTGCCGCCTATGCGACCACCGGCTTCCTGACCGCGACCACCTTCGTGATGGCCGGGCTCGCGCGCGAGCAGGTCTGCACCTACATGTGTCCGTACGCGCGCTTCCAGAGCGCGATGTTCGATCGCGACACGCTGATCATCTCCTACGACCCGCGCCGCGGGGAGCGCACGGCCGGTCGCGCCAAGCTGGGGCGCGATCTCAAGACCCGGGACGAGCGCATGGCCGCCGGCGTCGGCGACTGCGTCGACTGCGGCTACTGCGTGCAGGTCTGCCCGGTCGGCATCGACATCCGCCGCGGCCTGCAGTACCAGTGCATTTCCTGCGCGCTGTGCGTCGATGCCTGCGACACGGTCATGGACAAGCTCGAATGGCCGCGCGGGCTGATCAAGTACACCTCCGACAACTCGCTCAACGACCGCCCGACCCGGCTGCTGAAGCCGAAGAACATCGGCTACGCGCTGGTGCTGATGCTGACGATCGCGATGCTCGGCTGGAGCATCGCCAACCGCGCCGCCCTCGATGCCGTGGTCGAGCAGATCCGCCAGCCGCTGTCGGTGCAGCTCTCCGATGGCCGCGTGCAGAACAGCTACGAGATCAAGCTCAACAGCAAGGTCGCGCAGCCCGGGCGCCTGCGCATCGCGATCGAGGGCCTGCCCGGAGCCGAGCTCGACATGGAAGGGCTCGAAACCATCGAACTCGGTGCCGAACAGCGCCTGCGCCTGCCGGCGAAGGTGCGCGCCATGCCGGTCGCCGGCCGGGAGCGCCAGAGCTTCGAGTTCGTCATCACGCCGCTGTCGGGGCTCGGAACCGAACCGATCCGCCGCCCGGCGGCCTTCTATGCGGGCCAGTGACGCCGGTGCGCCGGCACGCGGCCCGGGGCCGGTGGCGACGAGCACACCGGCAGGAATCGTGACATGACTGATCTGCTGTCCTCGCTGATCGGCGGTGCGGCGCTGATCGCGCTGGCCAACTGGCTGCTCGGGCGCTTCACCCGCCTCGGTCCGCACCTCGCCGGCGCCGTCGTCGCCCTCGCGACGCTCGGCATCTACGTGCCCTGGGCGATCCTCGACTGGCCCGGGGGCGACCTGTTCGCGATCCACGTCGCGATCTATCTGGTCGTGTCCGCGATCTTCGCGCTGGTCGGCGGCGCGCGCCCGGCACTCGCCGGCACGGCGCGCTTCCCGCTCGGGCCGAGCGTGATCGTCGGCTTCTTCGTGCTGCTGGTCGCGGCCGACTCGGTGTTCGTGACGCTGGCCGAACGCGGCCTGTCCTCGCCGCTGGCGCGGCTGCTGCTGCCGCCGACCGCCGAGGACGCGCGCGTGGTCAACTCCGGCTTCCCCGGCGTCATGTCGCACGACTTCCAGAAGAAGGAAGAGCTGTACAACCGCTACCTCGAACAGGTCGAGCGCCAGCGCGCACGCGGCTGGCAGGTGCAGAAGGGCTGGGTCTCGGACCCGCACGCCGGCGAGGCGGCGCGGCTGCAGATCGCCGTCACCGACCGCGACGGCCGGCCGCTGCGCGGGGCGCTCGTGCGCGGCGAGTTCCTGCGCCCGGCCGACAGCCGGCTCGATCTCGACTTCGAGATGGACGAGGTCGATGCCGGCGTCTATCGCGCCGCCGTGACGCTGCCGGCCCCCGGCACCTGGAATCTGGTGCTGGAAATCCGCAAGGGCGAGGACCTGCACGAGGTGCGCGCCAGCACGCGCGTGCGCGCCGGCGGAGACGGTTCATGAACGCCCCCGAGGCCAGCCTGACTGCCGTCGGCGATGCCGGCGCCGGCGACTGCTTCCACTGCGGCCTGCCGGTGCCGCCGGAAACGCGCTTCCACGTCGTCGTCGACGGCGCCGGGCGGCGGCTCTGCTGTCACGGCTGCGAGGCGGTTGCGCAGGCGATCGTCGCGGCCGGGCTGACCGACTACTACCGCCACCGCACGACGATCTCGCGCCGGGCCGAGGATCTCGTGCCCGAGCAGCTGCGCGGCATGGAGCTCTACGACCGCACCGACCTGCAGCAGAGCTTCGTGCGCGCCGAGGCCGGCGGCACGGTGCGCGAGGCCTCGCTGATCCTCGAAGGCATCGTCTGTGCGGCCTGCGTCTGGCTCAACGAACGCCACGTCGGCGCGATTCCGGGCGTGCTGGAATTCCGCGTCAACTACTCGACCCACCGCGCGCACCTGCGCTGGGACGATGCCCGCGTGCAGCTGAGCACGGTCCTGAAGGCGATCGCCGCGATCGGCTACGTCGCGCATCCGTTCGATCCGGGCCGGCAGGAGGCGCTGCTCAAGCGCGAGCGCTCGAAGGCGCTGCGCCGGGTCGCGGTCGCCGCGCTCGGCTCGATGCAGGTCATGATGCTCGCCGTCGGCATGTACGCCGGCAGCTGGTACGGCATGGACGAGGAATGGCGGCATTTCTTCCGCTGGATCAGTCTCGTGATCGCGCTGCCGACCGTCGCCTATGCCGGTGCGCCGTTCTTCAGCGCCGCGCTGCGCGATCTGCGCAACCGCCGCCTCGGCATGGACGTGCCGATCGTGCTCGCCGTCGTGCTCGCGACCATCGCCAGCGTCTGGTACACGATCTTCGGCGGCGGCGAGGTCTATTACGACTCGGTGACGATGTTCATCTTCTTCCTGCTCAGCGCGCGCTTCCTGGAAATGGGCGCCCGCCACCGCGCCGCGCAGGTATCCGAGGAACTCACCCGCATCCTGCCGGCGACCGCGACCCGCATCGGTCCCGGAGGCGACGAGGTCGTGCCGGTGGCCGAGCTCGCAGCCGGCGACGAGGTGCGCGTGCGGCCCGGCGAGACGATTCCGGCCGATGGCAGCGTGCTCGACGGGGCGAGCAGCGTCGATGAGTCGCTGCTGACCGGCGAGAGCCTGCCGCAGGCCCGCACGGTCGGCGATGCCGTGATCGGCGGCTCGGTCAACGTCGAAAGCCCGCTGCGCGTGCGCGTCGAGCGCGTCGGGGCCGACAGCGTGCTGTCGTCGATCGTGCGCCTGCTCGATCGCGCGCAGAGCGAGAAGCCGCGCATCGCCGCGCTTGCCGACCGCATCGCCGGGCACTTCGTCGCCGTGCTGCTGCTGGTGTCGCTGCTGGTCTGGGCCTGGTGGTGGCAGCACGAACCGGCGCGCGCCTTCCCGATCGTGCTCGCGATCCTGGTCGTGACCTGTCCGTGCGCGCTCGGTCTGGCGACACCGGCCGCGATCACCGCTGCGACCGGCGCGCTGACGCGCATCGGCCTGCTGACCACGCGCGGCCACGCGCTCGAAACCCTGGCGCGCGCGACGCACGTGGTGTTCGACAAGACCGGCACGCTGACCATCGGCCGGCTGCGCCTGGTCGATACCGTGGCGGTGCGCGCGGGGCTCACGGCCGAGGAGGCGCTCGAACTCGCGGCAGCGCTCGAATGCGGCTCCGAACACCCTGTCGGGCAGGCGATCGTCGATGCCGCGCGCGGCACGCGGCGCGCGCTCGATCTTCGCAACACCCCGGGCCACGGCGTCGAGGGCACGATCGACGGCCGCCTCTACCGGATCGGCAAGCCGGCTGCCGCAGCCGAGCCGCCGCAGGCAAGCGATGCCGAAGCCTCGACCTGGGTCGTGCTCGCCGATGCCGAAGGAACCCTCGCGTGGCTGCGCTTCGCCGACCGCCTGCGTCCGGATGCCCCCGAGACGGTCGGGCGGCTGCGGGCTGCCGGGCTCGAAGTCTGGCTGCTGTCCGGCGACCGGCCGGCGGCGGTTGCGGCCATCGCCGCCGAGGCCGGCATCGCCCACGCCGAAGGCGGGCTGCTGCCCGCGGACAAGCTCGCGCGCATCGAGGCACTGCAGCAGGGCGGGGCGGTGGTGGCGATGGTCGGCGACGGCATCAACGATGCGCCGGTGCTCGCGGCGGCCAGCGTCTCGATCGCGATGGGTTCGGGCACGCAGCTCGCGCATGCCTCGGCCGACATGATCCTGCTGTCCTCGGGGCTCGGACATCTCGTCGACGGCGTCACCACCGCACGGCGCACGCTGGCGATCATCCGCCAGAACCTCGCCTGGTCGATCGGCTACAACGTGCTGGCCGTGCCGGCCGCCGCCGCCGGCTGGATCGCCCCCTGGCTGTCGGCGATCGGCATGTCGGCGAGTTCGCTGCTCGTCGTCGTCAATGCGCTGCGCCTGCGCGCGCGCCGCCGGGCCTGAGGGAGCGCCAGCATGGAAATCCTGTACCTGCTGATCCCGCTCGCGATCGCGATCATGCTGGTCGCGGTGTGGGCCTTCGTCTGGTCGGTGAAGTCCGGCCAGTTCGATGACCTCGAAGGTCCGGCGCACCGCATCCTGATGGACGACGACGACCCGATGATCCCGCGTCCCGAGCCGTCCGCCGACAAACCTTCCGGACCCTCCAGACCTTCCGCTTCCCCGGAAGCTTCCCGGCCGTCCGCTGCGCGTGACGGCGATGCCTGAAGTATCATCCGACCCTCACCGCCCAAGGAGTCATGTCCATGTTCACGTTCGAGAACTTTTCCCTGGTGATCATCATTGCCCTGATCATCCTGTCCTGGCTGAGCTTCTTCTCGGTCATCCTCTGACGGCAGGCCGGTCGTGCCGGCACGCGCCGCGCAGCTGCTGGAGCGCCTCGCCGATGGCGGCTTCCGTTCCGGCGAGGTGCTGGCAGCCGAACTCGGCATCAGCCGGGCGGCGGTCTGGAAGCTCGTGCGCGGCTGGCAGGCGCGCGGCCTCGACATCCAGGCCGTGCGCGGGCGCGGCTACCGGCTGGCCCGTCCGCTCGAACTGCTCGACGCCGGGCTGATCCAGGCCCGGCTCGACGAGACCGCCGCGACCCGCCTCGGGCCGCTCGAAGTGCTCGCCGAAACCGATTCGACCAACACCCGGCTCGCGCAGCTGGCGCGCAGCGGCCTGCCGGCGGGCGCGGTCTGTCTGGCCGAAAGCCAGCGCGCCGGCCGCGGCCGGCTCGGCCGGCAGTGGATCTCGCCGTACGCAGCCAACCTGTACCTGTCGGTGCTGTGGCGCTTCGCGCTGCCGCCCGCCGCGCTCGCCGGGCTGTCGCTCGCAATCGGCGTGGCACTGGCGCGTTCGCTTGAACGCTTCGGCGTCGGCGGCCACGGCCTCAAGTGGCCGAATGACCTGCTGTGGGACGCCCGCAAGCTCGGCGGCGTGCTGCTCGAATTCGGCGGCGAGAGCGAAGGCTGCAGCCACGTCATCATCGGTGTCGGCGTGAACGTCGCGATGCCGGAGTCCGCCGGCGGCACGATCGACCAGCCGTGGATCGACCTGGCGACAGTGCTCGGGCGCACGCATGTCTCCCGCAACCGGCTCGCGGCGCTGCTGCTGTCCGAGATTGCCATCGCCTGCACGGCCTTCGGCGAGTCGGGGCTCGACAGCTTCCAGTCCGACTGGCAGCGCTGGGACGCGGTCGCCGGCCGGCCGGTGCGGCTGCTGTGGCCGGGTCACGTCGTCGAGGGCATCGCGCGCGGCATCGCGGCCGACGGCGAACTGCAGCTCGATACCGCCAGCGGCCGGCGCAGCTTCGCGATCGGCGAACTGAGCCTGAGGCCGGCATGACGGCCCGGCTGCTGATCGATGCCGGCAACACCCGGCTGAAGTGGCGCCTCGATGCCGAAGACGGGCCGCGGGTCGCCGGCTGCCTCGTGCATCGCGACCGCCCGCTGGCCGAGGCTCTTGCCGAACTCCCGGACGCGCTCGCACGGCCTTCGGCGATCTGGTGCGGCAGCGTCGCCGGCAGCCACTTCGACACCGCGCTGGATGCTGCGCTGCGGGCACGCTGGAGCCTGTCGCCGACCTTCGTGCAGGCGACGGCCGCGGCCGGCGGGATCGTCAGTGCCTATGCCGAGCCGGCGCGCATGGGGGTCGACCGCTGGCTGGCCATGATCGGTGCGCGCGCACGCACACGGCGGGCCTGCTGCGTGATCGATGCCGGCACGGCCGTGACCGTCGATGCGCTCGCCGCGGACGGCCGGCATCTGGGCGGCACGATCCTGCCCGGCCTGCAGCTGATGCGTACCGCGCTGTACGGCAACACCCGCCGCATCCCCGCCGGGCCGGTGCCGGCCACGCCCTCAGGTCTCGGTCGCGACACGGCCGCCTGTGTGGCCGCCGGCGTGCGGCATGCCGTCGTCGGCGGCATCACCGGCAGCGTCCAGAGCGCCGGAGCCGGGGCGGGCGAGGGTCTGCACTGTCTGCTGACCGGTGGCGATGGCGCCTTCCTCGCGCCGCTGCTGCCGTTCGCGGTCGAGCTCGTGCCGGATCTGGTGCTCGACGGGCTGGCGCGGCTGGCCGGTTCCGCAGGCGCCTGAGCGGTTTGCGGGCGCTCGCCGGCTTCGTCTACACTGCGCGCCCCGTGGCGTTGCCGGGCACGCTGGCGTAGCTCAGTCGGTAGAGCAGCTGTCTTGTAAACAGCAGGTCGTCCGTTCGATCCGGACCGCCAGCACCATATAAATCAACGGCTTGCAGAGAATCGCGCCGCGGCCCGTTTTCAGGGGCCGTCCGTGGTAGCCGTCTGGTGAACGTTACGCAGGGGCTGCGCTCGCCAAGGCCGGCGGCGCGAGCGGCGATGTCGGTAGAGCGCCCGCCTTCGTTCAAGTGGGAAATATTT
>JAFEGB010000216.1 GCA_018240295.1 Pseudomonadota bacterium | reverse complement strand
GGGCCGGCGTAGGGGGCGCGCGTCGTCGGTGCCGGCCGGCCGCCGCCGCGGTTGCGCAGCAGCAGCACGGCGACCGCGATCACGATCAGCACGGCGATGGCGGCGATCGCGATGATCAGCGTCGTGCCGGTGCCGTCTGCGGCCGGTGCGGGCGTCGGCACCGGCGCTGTTGCCGGGCCCGGCGCCGGGGGCGTCAGTGCGATCGGCAGCGGGGCCGGTGCCGGGGCATCGGGCTTTTCCTCGCCGCGCAGGATGCGTTCCTGGGTCTCGGTGATCAGCCGGCGCGCCTCGGCGTGGTTCGGCTGCAGCGAGACGACTTCCTCGAACTTGGTCTTGGCGGTGCGGAAGTGTCCGGCCCAGTACTGCTCCAGCCCGGCGCTCCAGCCCTGATCGACCAGACCGGCGGTGTTGGTGGTGCCGGCCGGGCCGAGGTATTCGCGCGCGGTGTTCGACGGCACGATGAAGTTGAAGCCCTGCACTTCCTGACCGTTGACGGTGTTGCCGCGGAAGGTCAGCAGGCCGATGACCTCGGCGTTCTGGTTCAGCACCGGGCCGCCGGAGTTGCCGTGCGTGGTGTTGGTGTTGGTCTGCAGCACCGGGATGCCGTCGACCGTGGTCTTGACCGCCGAGATCGAGCCGTCGTTGGTGGTCGGCTCGACCGAGGAGCGGTTGTCGAGCAGGTCGGAATCGGCGGCGCCGGGGAAGCCGATCACGAACACGCGATCGCCGACGCGCATGCGCGCGGAATCGCCGAGGCGCAGCGTCGGGGCGTTGCGGGTCTCGACCTTGAGGATGGCGACATCCTTGCCGGTGAGCTGGCCGCCTTCCTCGCCCATCGGTGCGCCGTAGGACTTGATCTCGTAGCGCAGCTTGTTGCCGTCCTGCAGCAGCACGAAGTTGGCGCGGGTCGTGAGCGTCACCTGCCCGGCGTTCTGCTGCGCCCAGCGCAGCACCGCGGCGACGTTTTCCTGCGTCGGCTGCATATTGCGGCTGGCCAGCGCCTTCAGGATGAACTGCTTGAACAGCTCCTGGCGGATGCCCTCGTCGCCCGATTTCGTCATCGAGACCACGTGGGCATTGGTCATGATGTAGCCGTCGGGCGAGACGAAGAAGCCCGAGCCGCTGCTGATCGACTGCAGTTCGACCTTGCGCCCGTCGGCGAGCGGAATGAAGCCGATCGCGCCATCGAGGATGCGCACGACCGCCGGCTTCGACAGCATGTGCACCTTGTAGGTCGGGTTCACCTCGATCGGATCGGCCGGCACGGTCGTGCCGGCCGTGCACATCACGAGCACTGCGAACCAATGCAGCAGCGACCGGCAGCGGACTGACATCTCGTTCTTCTCCCCCGGGAACATGGATCGGTCTGGCGCGCGGGTGGCACGGTACGGTGCGGTACGGATCGGCGGCGCGCCGGTACGGACGGAAACGATGGCCGAGCCGCGCGCCCCGCACAAGGGAGCCGGTCAGGATCGGGGCGGGGCCGGGCGATGCGCGTGCGGGTTCGCGTCAGCCCGTCAGCCCGTCCAGAGCCCCGGCAGGGAACTTGAAGCCGGGCAGCACGCGCGCGAGCGCGGCATCGTCGAGCGCGAAGTGTGCGCCGAGCGCACGCCAGAGCACGGTGCGGAAATCCGTGCTGACGGCCAGATCCCGGCCCTGCCAGCGGGCGGCTTCGCCGAGCCCCGGCCAGTCGCCGTGCATGCGGCCCCCGTGCACCCGGGCGCCGAGCAGCCAGAGCACGCCGCCGTGGCCGTGGTCGGTGCCGCTGTTGCCGTTCTCGCGCACGGTGCGGCCGAACTCCGAGACCACGACGACCAGGGTTTCGGCGAGCAGCGGTCCGAGGGCCTGCGCGAAGGCGGCGAGGCCGTCGGCGAGCGGGCCGAGCCGGCGGGCGAGCTGGCCTTCGGCGCTGCCCTGGCTGATGTGGGTGTCCCAGCCGCCGAGCGTGAGCGCGGCGACGCGCAGCTTCGGTTCGTTGCGCATCAGCCGCGCCAGCCGGATCGCGTCGCCGCTCCAGCCGCGCGCGGTGTCTTCGGCCTCGCGATCGGCGCCGGCATCGGCGCCGTTGAGGCCGGCCATCAGCTCGGCACGCGCGGCGCGGCCGGTGCGCCAGGCGCGCCCGAGCGCGTCATCGGGCGCGTCATCGGGCGCGTACAACCGGTCGAGCGCCGTGGCGAGACCGGGGCGGTCCATGGCGCTGGCGCGGCCGGCGCCGCGGCCGCTCGCGAGCATCGCCACCGGCCGCGGTCCCGACAGCAGCCGCGGGATCTGCGCACCGACCGACAGCCCGGCGGTCGGGCCGCGGGCCTGCGGCAGCTCGGTGAGCAGGCGGTTCAGCCAGCCGGAAGCGGTCGAGCGCCGGCCGGGCGTGCCGGTGTCGAGATCGTCCTGCGCATCGAAGTGCGAGCGCGTCGGGTCCGGCGAGCCGCAGGCATGCACGCAGGCGAGCAGGCCGGCGCTCCAGAGCGGCATCAGCGGCGCGAGTGCCGGATGCAGGCCGAAGCGGCCGTCGAGGTCGAGCACGCCGCCGGCCGTGCCCGGTGCGCCGAGCCCGATGCGCGGTCGCGCGGCGCGATAATCGGCATCGGCCCAGGGCACGACGGCACTGAGGCCGTCGAGCCCGCCACGCAGCAGCACGACCACCAGCCGCGGACCCGGCTGCGGCAGTTCGGCTCCGTACAGCCGCGGACCGAGCGCGAGCAGCGGGGCGGCGGCGATGGCTTTCAGCAGTTGGCGACGCAGCATGGGTCTTCGACCTCCGGCGGCGGCGGGGAATGACAACTAGCGACGCATGAAGTCCGGACCGCCGAGCAGCAGCACGCTGCGAAGCCACGGTGCGGCCGAGGCGACGGCCGCGGCCGTGCGCCGGCCGATGCCGGGGCCGAGCGTGGCGGCGAGGCTTGCGGCATCGGGCGCGAGCGCAGGATCGGCTGGCACCGGACCTGAACGGCGGACGGCCGCTTCGGCCGGCGAGCGCATCGGCGGCGTCATCGCCATGGCCGGCGCTGCTTCGGGCGGTTCGGAGCCGGCTTCGCGGTCTGCACCGGCTGCGGCCATCGTCGACGGATTCATCGGGGCCATGGGGGCCATCGATGCCTCGCCGGCGGCCGGCGGCGACATCCTGCCGGCGTCGCGCCGGCGCCCGGACTTGTCGGGGCCGGCATCGCGCCCCGGCAGCCGGCCGCTCGCCCAGGCCGTGGCCAGATCGACGCGCAGGCGCAGCGCATCGGGGCCGAGCCAGTCGGCGGCGGTGTCGCCGTAGCCGTCCGGCGTCGGGCAGCCCCACAGCGGCTGGCCGAGGCGATCGAGCGCGGTCATGACCGGCGCGGTGTCGTCGATCGGCAGCTGCCCGGCGCGCCAGGCCGACAGCACGTAGCGGTACGGCGTCTTGAACTTCGCGCGCCAGGCCGCGCGCGCCGTGAACTGCGGGCTTTCGAACAGCGTTGCCAGCACGGCGCGGAGGTCGCCGTCGGTGTCGCGGAAGCGCTTGGCGAGCAGCGCGACCAGCGGCTTCGGCGGCTGATCGGCGACGAAGCGCTGCGCAAGCTCATAGGCAATGTGCCGCGCCGTCGACGGATGGCGCGCGAGCAGGTCGAGGGCGGCCTCGCCTTCGTCCTCGCCGCCGGCCGGGATGCGCTGGCCGAGCAGCCGCTTGTCGCCGCCCGCATGACGGCCGGGCTGGAAGCGGAACAGCGGCGCGCCGGGCTCGGCGGCTCCGGCGAGATCGAGCGTCCAGCCGCTCAGGATGCGCGCGAGCGCGATGACATCGGCCTGCGTGTAGCCGCCGTCGGCGCCGAGCGTGTGCAGCTCCAGCAGTTCGCGCGCGTAGTTCTCGTTCTGGCCGCCGGCGCCGCTGCGCCAGTTGTCGAGGTAATACAGCATCGCCGGATGGCGGGCGGTGGCGCCGAGCAGCTCGCGGAAGCGCCCGAGCGCGTGCGGGCGGATGGCGCTGCGCTCGTAGTCGCCGACCCACAGCATCACGGCATCTTTCTCGCGATGGACGTTGAAGTGATCGAACCAGAACTCGGTCATCACCTCTTCGAGCTGGCGCGGACTTGCGAGCGCCCGCAGCAGGCGCTCGCGCTGCTCGGCGGCGAGCACGAGGCGCTTGGCCTTCGCCTCGGCGAGCGGGCGCTCCTTCACCGGCAGTGCCGCCTGCGCCGGCGGGCCGTAGCGGCGCCAGATTTCGGCGGCATCGAGGCCGTGCGTCGGCAGGGCTTCGAGTTCGGCGAGCAGCGCCGGCGGCAGCGGCAGCGAGCCGGGCTGGAGCTGGCGGGCGATCCAGGCGTCGGTGCCTTCGGCAGCGACGGCATCGAGCTCGCCGGGCCGCGGCCCGTAGGCGAGCCGGTCGAGCACGTGCAGCGTGCGTTCGGCGTCGGAAAGCGGAGCGGGAGC
>JAFEGB010000215.1 GCA_018240295.1 Pseudomonadota bacterium | reverse complement strand
TGATGAACAAGCCCCTCCCCCCTCGCGGGGGAGGGGTTGGGGAGAGGGGGACAAGGTCCGGGCGCAGTGCCGGCGTCTCCCCCTCTCCCCCGGCCCCTCTCCCGCAAGGGGAGAGGGGAGATCGAAGCCCGAGCGTTGGCAGTCGATCCATCCGGCTCGCGGAACCGCTGACCTGTTAGATACCCATGCCCTTCGCGGGAGCGGAGGAGAAAACCCTGCCTTCCCGTGTGACCAGCATCCCTTGCGGGCAGCGGACCGGATTCAGGCCGCGATGCCGCTGTGGCGCAGCAGTGCGTCGATCTCGGGGCGCCGGCCGCGGAAGGCCATGAAGCTCTCCAGCGCCGGGCGCGAGCCGCCGACTTCGAGGATCTCGGTCAGGAAGCGGCAGCCGGTCTCGGCGTCGAACACGCCGGCCTCCTCGAAGGCGCCGAAGGCATCGGCCGACAGCACCTCGGCCCACTTGTAGCTGTAGTAACCGGCCGCGTAGCCGCCGGCGAAGATGTGCGAGAAGCTCATCGGATAGCGGTTGAACGCCGGCGGACGCACGACCGCGACCTCGTCGCGGACCTCCTCCAGCAGTTCGAGCACGCGGGCGCCGCGCGCCGGGTCGTACTCGCGGTGCAGGCGCAGGTCGAACAGCCCGAATTCGAGCTGGCGCACCGTGATCATCGCCGACTGGAAGTTCTTCGCGGCGATCATGCGTTCGTAGAGCGCCTCGGGGATCGGCTCGCGCGTGCGGTAATGGCCGGCGATCAGGTCGAGCGTGACGCGCTCCCAGCAGAAGTTCTCCATGAACTGCGAGGGCAGCTCGACGGCATCCCACTCGACGCCGGAAATCCCGGACACGGCCGCATAGTCGACCGTCGTCAGCATGTGGTGCAGGCCGTGGCCGAACTCGTGGAACAGCGTCTGCACCTCGGCGTGCGTGAACAGCGCCGGATCGTCGCCGACCGGCGGCGTGAAGTTGCAGACCATGTACGCGACCGGCAGCTGCAGACCGTCGGCCGTGCGCCGGCGGGCGATCGCCGAATCCATCCAGGCGCCGCCGCGCTTGTTGGCGCGCGCGTACAGGTCGAAGTAGAAGCGCGCGCGCAGTGCGCCGTCGGCGCCGAAGATGTCGTAGGCGCGCACGTCCGGATGCCAGACCTCGACCTTGTCGGCAGCGCGGATCGACACGCCGAACAGCTTCTCGACCAGCTGGAACAGGCCCGGCACGACGCGCGTCTCCGGGAAGTACGGGCGCAGCTCCTCGTCGGAGATCGCATAACGCGCCTGCTTGAGCTGCTCGGAGGCGTAGCCGACATCCCAGGCTTCGAGCTTTTCCAGGCCGAGACGCTCGCGCGCGAAAGCCGACAGCTCCTCGAACTCGCGCCCGGCCTGCGGCCGGGCCCGGGCGCCGAGATCGCGCAGGAAGTCGAGCACCGTCGCCGGATCGTCGGCCATCTTCGTGGCCAGCGAGTACTGCGCGTAGTCGGGGAAATCGAGCAGGCGCGCCAGTTCGTGGCGCAGTTCGAGGATGCGCCCGACGACGGCGGTGTTGTCCCACTGCGCGCCGGCCGGGAAGTTGCCGGCGGCGCGCGTCGCGTAGGCGAAGTACAGCGACTCGCGCAGCGAGCGGTCCTGCGCGTAGCTCATGACCGGCTGGTAGGACGGGAACTCCAGCGTCAGCAGCCAGCCGTCGAGGCCGCGCGCCGCGGCGGCCTGACGCGCGAGGCCGAGCGCCGAGGCGGGCAGGCCGGCGAGGCGATTCTCGCTGTCGAGGTGCAGCGACCAGGCCTGGGTGGCATCGAGCACGTGCTCGGAGAACTTCGCACCGAGCAGCGAGAGTTCCTGCACGATCTCGCCGTAGCGGGCCTTTTTCTCGGCCGGCAGCGCGATGCCGGCGAGCCGGAAGTCGCGCAGCGAATCGTCGATGACCTTGCGCTGCGCGGCATCGAGCCGCGCGAATTCGTCGCCGTCGCGGATCGCCTGCGTGGCGCGGTACAGCGCCTCGTTCTGGTTGTATTCGGTGTAGTAGGCCGAGAGCTTCGGCAGGCAGGCGTTGTAGGCGGCGCGCAGCGCCTCGGAATTCATCACCGCGTTCAGGTGCCCGACCGGCCCCCAGGCACGGTTGAGCCGGTCCTGCATCGCCTCCAGCGGTTCGATCAGGTTCGCCCAGGTGTACGGGCCGGGCTGCGCGAGCAGCTGCGCGAGGCCGGCGCGGTTTTCGGCGAGCAGGGCATCGACGGCGGGCTCGACGTGTTCGGGGCGGATCTCGGCGAAGCGCGGCAGGCCGGAGAAATCGAGCAGCGGATTTTCGGCGTTCATGGCGATCCTGAAGGGGCTGGGGAATTCGGGAACGATTCTGGAACGATCCGGGAACGGCAGGCGCGGCGCGGCCGGATCAGCCGATATGGAGGCCGGCATAGAGTTCGGCAAGAGGCACGGCACCGGCGCAGGGCAGATCGAGCACGGCCGCGGGGTCGTCGAAGGACTGCTGCTGCCAGAGACCGTCGTCGTCGCAACGATGCAGCTGCGCACGCGCGGCATCCTGATCGAGCAGCAGATAGCCGCGCAGGCCGGCGATCTGGGTATAGGACAGGTATTTCTCGCGCCGGTCGATGCGCGCCGTCGACTCCGACAGCACCTCGACCAGCAGGCACGGACGCTCGCGATACAGCGGATGATCGTCGGCCGGATCGCAGCAGATCATCGCATCCGGGTAGTAGAAGCAATCGATGCCGCGCAGCGACAGTCGCAGCTTCATGTCGTTCAGAAAGAACTGACAGCCGCCCGCCCGGGCGTGCGGAGCCAGCGCGAGTGCCAGATTCACGCAGATGATGTTGTGCGTGGCACTGGCGCCGGTCATCGCAAACACCTGACCGGCGATGTACTCGCTGCGGAAACCCGCGCCATCCTCGGCGGCGAGGTAATCCTCGACACCGATCGAAGTCAGCCTGAACGCCGGTTCTTCGCACACCGGCTCGTCGAACTTCGGTATCGCTGCCATCGCCCGCCCCTCGCTGCTGCGCCATGCCCGTGCCGACACTCTACGCCGGCCACGCCCGGCCGGTGCAGGCAGGCGGGCCGCGGCCGCCGCGGTCGCTATGCTTCGGGGCCGCTGCCGGCACATCGGCAGCGCACGCGAGGAAACCATCC
>JAFEGB010000214.1 GCA_018240295.1 Pseudomonadota bacterium | reverse complement strand
GCCAGGCCGCGGTGTCCGACAGCGGCACATAGGTGGTGGCGACACCGAAACGGGCGAGGAAGTTGTTCAGCAGCGCCGTGGTGTTGCCGAACACGTCGCGTGAGCAGACGACGTGGTCGCCCTGCTTCAGCAGGCCCATGCACGCGGTCAGCACCGCCGCCATGCCCGAACTGGTGGCCACGCAGGCCTCGCCGCCTTCGAGCGCCGCGAGCCGCTGCTCGAACATGCGCACGGTCGGGTTCGTGAAGCGCGAATAGATGTTGCCCGGTTCCTCGCCGGCAAAGCGCGCGGCGGCCTGCGCGGCGCTGTCGAACACGTAGCTGGAGGTCGGGTAGATCGCCTCGGAGTGCTCGCCTTCGGCGCTGCGGCTCTGGCCGGCACGCACGGCCAGCGAGGCGAAGGCCAGCGCCGCATCGTCGGCGGCATCCGGAAGCTCGGGGATCAGGTCTGCGGTCATGCGCGTCGCTCCACGGTACGGGAGCGCAGCCCTACTGGCGCGCCCCCGGAAAAGTTGCGGCGGGCGACCGGGCCGCCCGCCCCGCGATCAGCTCGCGCTAAAGTCGGGTCCGGCCCGCGCTTTAGCGAGATTTGTAACGCGCCTGCAAGCTGCACAAATCGGCGCGCCGGACCGTCCCGGTCCGGGTGATGCACACGACGGCGAGGGCCGCCGCGGGTCCTGAGTCCGGCAAAGGCTGCGGACCGGGGCGCCAAGCTACCCGCCCGCACCGCCGCCGGCAAGCGCGGCGGCGGCCCGGCGGCAGGCGTTCAGGGAACGCTCAGTTGACGTTGTGCAGCTCCGGCACGCTGTGCTCCTCGGAGTCGCGCCCGGCCTTGGCGAGGTCATTGCGCTCGCGTTCGAGCTTGGCGAGGTACTGGCCGTCGATGTCGCCGGTCACGTACTCGCCGGTGAAGCACGAGGTGTCGAACTGCGTGAGCTTCGGATTGGCGACGCGCACCGACGCGACCAGGTCGTCGAGATCCTGATAGACCAGCCGGTCGGCGCCGATCGCCGCGGCGACATCGGCCTCGCTGCGCCCGGCGGCGATCAGTTCCTCGACCGCCGGCATGTCGATGCCGTAGACGTTCGGGAAGCGCACCGGCGGCGCGGCCGATGCGAAATAGACCCTGGCAGCCCCGGCCTCGCGCGCCATGCGGATGATCTCGCCCGAGGTCGTGCCGCGCACGATCGAGTCATCGACCAGCAGGACCTTCCGGTCCTTGAACTCGAACGGGATCGGGTTGAGCTTCTGCTTGACCGATTTCTTGCGCTGCTTCTGGCCGGGCATGATGAAGGTGCGCCCGATGTAGCGGTTCTTCATGAAGCCCTCGGCGAACTGCACGCCGAGGTGGTACGCGAGCGACAGCGCCGCGGTGCGGCTGGTGTCCGGGATCGGGATGACGACATCGATGTCGTGGTCCGGCCAGGTGTGCAGGATCTTGTCGGCGAGCTTCTCGCCCATCGCCAGCCGCGCCTGATGCACCGGCACATCGTCGATGATCGAATCGGGCCGCGCGAAGTACACATACTCGAAGATGCACGGCGAATGGCGCGGGGCCTCGGCGCACTGGCGCGTGAAGACCTGGCCGTCGACGCTGACGAAGATCGCCTCGCCCGGTTCGAGGTCGCGCACGCGCCGGAAGCCGAGGCAGTCGAGCGCGACGCTCTCGGAGGCGATCAGCGTCTCGACGCCGTCCTCGGTCTCGCGCTGGCCGTAACAGAGCGGCCGGATGCCGTTCGGGTCGCGGAACGCGACGACGCCGTAGCCGATGATCATCGCCACGGTCGCATAGGCGCCGCGTACGCGCTGGTGCAGGCGCCGGACGGCGCCGAAGACATCATCGGCCTCGACGCTGAGCCGGCCGTTGCGCGCCAGCTCGTGCGCGAACACGTTCAGCAGCACCTCGGAGTCGGAATCGGTGTTCAGGTGCCGGCGGTCGCTGCGGAAGAGTTCCTCGCGCAGCCGGTGGGCATTGGTCAGGTTGCCGTTGTGCGCCATCGCGATGCCGAACGGCGAGTTCACGTAGAACGGCTGCGATTCGGCCGAATCCGAGCTGCCGGCGGTCGGGTAGCGCACGTGGCCGATGCCCATGCTGCCGAGCAGGCGCAGCATGTGGCGGGTGCGGATCACGTCGCGCACCAGACCGTTGTTCTTGCGCAGGTACAGCCGGCCGCCGTCGCAGGTCATCATGCCGGCGGCGTCCTGACCCCGGTGCTGCAGCACGGTCAGCCCGTCGAAGATCACCTGGTTGACCGGGCCGTGCCCGACGATGCCGATGATTCCGCACATGGTTGCTTACTCTCGGGCTGGGACGGCCGCACAGCCGCCGGTGGGGGGAATCATCGATCGCTCGGCGCCGGCGCTGCCTAGCGGAACACGACGCCGCTCGCCACTTCCGGCGGCAGCCAGCTGTGCAGGGTCTCGGCGAGCGGCAGGAAGTGCGGCAGCAGCATCGACTGCTGCCACCACGGATCGCGCACCAGCGCCGTGCGCGAGCCGAGCATCACGAGCAGCGCCACGATCGCCACGCCGCGCGCCAGCCCGAACAGCGAACCGACCATGCGATCGGTCGGCCCGAGGCCGGAACCATCGACCAGCTGACCGATCAGCAGGTTGACGATGCCGCCGACGAACAGCGTGCCGACGAACACGGTCGCGAAACCGATCAGCTGACGGATCGACGGCGTTTCCGGCAGCGTCACCCAGTGCGACAGCTGCGCCAGCGCCAGATCGGAAAAATTGAAGGCGAGGAAGAAGGCGAGCACCCAGGTGACGATCGAGATCACCTCGCGCACGAAGCCGCGCCAGAGGCTCAGCAGCATCGACAGGCCGATCAGGATCAGGATGGCGTAATCGGCCCAGTTCATCGTTTGCGGCATGCGGAGTTTCCGTGCCGGCTCGGGGCTGCCCGGCGAGGGCGCGGATTCTATCAGAGCGGCCGGCCCGTCCAAACCCGGATGCCTTCGGGGCCATGCGCAGCGATGTAAAGCCGGCACGACAGCGCTGCATCGGCGGCGTTTCGGACCGGCACAGCGCCATCGGCGGCAGGAACGGCAGTCGTATCGGCATCAGCATCCGAAGATTCCGGCAACCTCACGGACTGCCGAAATGCGGGTGCACCGCCTGCCCGACAAGACCGGTGCCGGAAACCCGGCCGGCATGGCTGCGATGCAGGCCGGTTCAGGCCGCTTCAGAGAGCGGTTCAGACGTAATGATCGACACCGCCGAGCAGCTTGCGCACCGGCAGCACGACTTCCGCGCCGCTCACGACGGCCGTCTCGTCGCGTCCGCTCATCCCGTCGTTTCGTCCGTTGCCGCGCCGATCGCCGGAGCCGGCCATGCTGCCGCCGTCCGGATTCGGCTGCTGTTGCTGCTGCTGCGATGCCTGGTCGCCGACGTGGCTCTGGCCGAGCTGCAGGCCCTGCGCGCCGAGCAGCTCGCGCAGCCGCGGCAGGCTCTGTTCGAGCGCCTCGCGCACCTGCGCATCGTGGGCATAGAAGCTGACGTGGGTCAGCGAGTCCTTCAGCTCCAGACGCAGCTCGACCGGGCCGAGCTGCGGCGGATTGACGCGCACGGTCGCCTGCGTGTCGCCGGTCTGCACGAGGTGCATCAGATGCTGGCCGAGCAGCGGTGCCCAGGCGCGCGGGTTGGCGACCGGCAGCGGGGCCTGCGGTGCCGGGACCGCCTGCGCGTCGCTGGCGGTCGCACCGCGCACGCCGGCCGGATTCAGGCCGGCATCGGCAGCGACCGGTGTCGTCGTGACCGAAGGCATCCCGGAAATCGAAGGCGACTGCCCGGCGTCGACCGGCGCGGCTTCCGCGGCCAGGACTTCCGCCAGCCCCGCCGCCACCGGCGCAGCCTGCACGGATGCTCCGGCTGCCGCCAGCGCCTGAGCGGCAATGCCGGACGCTGTGGCCTGTGACGCCGACGGATCACCGGCTGGCGCGGATCGGCGCATGGCGGCCGGCGACACCGTGATGATCGGCGCAGCACCGGTGTCCTGCGGATCAGCAGCGCCCGGCAGCGGCCCGGCAATGTCGGTGGCCGCCGCCGGACTGTCGGCACAGATGCTTGCGGCAGCCACAGACAACACTTCAACCGCGCCGGCTGATGGCGTGGACGCCGGAGTTATCGCAGGCGCTGTGACCGCACTCGTCGGCGCTGCAGCCGCCGAGGGCGCGGTGGCAGCCGCCGGCATTCCGAGCATCGAGACTGCGGCGGTTTCCGGCTCCGTTCCTCCCGACGCCTGCACATCCGGCATCGATGCAGCTGCGCCCGTCGGCAGCGCAGCACCGGCTGCAGCACCCGCGGTCGCCGCTCTGGCGTCGCCAGCCACCGGCGCCTCCGGCACCGCCACGGCGGCGGGCACCCGCAAGCCTTCGGCCGCTGCCATGTGTGCGTGCCTCGTCGGCGCCGCCGCGGACTGCGGCGAAGCCTCGCCAGTAACCGACGCCGCTGCACTCCCTTCATCCGCAGCCGGCGCGTCCGGTCCGCGGCCCGGCAAGCTGCCGGCAGTCACGGGCACGGCGCTCGCCATCCGCGTCAGGGTCGGCAGCGCCCGTCGCACCAGCGGATCGCTGCCAGACTCCCCGGCTGTAATCGCGGCTGCAAT
>JAFEGB010000213.1 GCA_018240295.1 Pseudomonadota bacterium | reverse complement strand
TTTTCGATCTCGACGGCACGCTGACGGTTGCGGTCCATGACTTTCCGGCGATGCGCCGCCGGCTCGGCATTCCCGGGCACGTCGACATCATCGACTGGATCGACACCCGTGGTGCCGCCGAAGCCGCGCGCCTGCATCGGGCCCTCGATGCCATCGAACACGAATACGCGAGCCTCGCACGCGCGGCGGAGGGCATGCCCGAACTGCTCGCAGCCCTGGAAACGGCCGGCTGCCGGCTGGGACTGCTGACCCGCAATACTCGCGAGGTCGCCGGGCAGGTGCTGCGAAGGCTCGGTGTGGATCGGCATTTTGCCGAAGAAGCATTGTTCGGCCGGCACGAAGCGCCGCCCAAGCCGCGACCGGACGGCATCTCCCGACTGCTGCAGCACTGGCAGGCCGAAGCCGGCGATACCGTCATGGTCGGCGATCACCTGCATGACCTGCTGAGCGGACGCGCAGCCGGCACCGCAACCGTGCTGATCAGCCCCGGCGATCCGCCACCGGACTGGCGCATCCACATCGACTGTCACTTCGGCAGTCCGGGCCAGCTGCTCGCCGGCTGGCTCGCTGCTCGCCCTCCCACATAAGTAGTAGTAGCCGCCCCCCGGAGACGAACGCGTCATGAATGCCGCCGACATCGCTGCCCAGGTCCGCGCTGCGCTTGCCGAGGACATCGGCAGCGGCGATCTGACCGCCGACCTGATTCCGGCCACGAATCGCGCCGAAGCCACGGTCATCGCCCGCGAGCCTGCCGTGATCTGCGGTGTGGCCTGGTTCGACGAGGTGTTCCGCCAGATCGATCCGTCGATCCGCATCGACTGGCGGGTCCGGGATGGCGAACGGGTGAGTGCCGATCAGCTGTTATGCACGCTGCACGGCCCGTCGCGAGCGCTGCTGAGCGGTGAACGCACGGCGCTGAACTTCCTGCAGACCCTGTCGGGCACGGCGAGCCTGGCGAAGCGTTATGCCGAAGCCGTGGCCGGAACCGGCGCCACCGTGCTCGACACCCGCAAGACCCTGCCCGGCCTGCGCCTCGCCCAGAAGTACGCCGTGCGCTGTGGCGGCTGCAGCAACCACCGCATCGGGCTCTATGACGCGATCCTGATCAAGGAGAACCACATCATGGCGGCCGGCTCGATCACGGCGGCCGTCACCCAGGCCCGTGCCTTGCACCCCGGCATCAGGATCGAGGTCGAGGTCGAGACGGCCGAGGAACTCGCCGAGGCGGTGGCCTGCGCCCCCGACGTGATCATGCTCGACAACCATGACGTGCCGCGCATGCGCGAGGCGGTGGCCTTCGTCGCCGGACGCATTCCGCTGGAGGCCTCGGGCAACGTCAGTCTGGACACGATCCGCGCCTATGCGGAAACCGGCGTCGATTACATCTCCGTCGGCGGACTGACCAAGGACGTGCGCGCCCTCGATCTGTCGATGCGCTTTCGCAGCCGCTGACCGACACCGCTCGCGTCATACGGACGTCATCGCCGCCCGCAATGATGGCGGGGTTCAGCCACGATCCCGGACTACCGCCATCATGCCCCCTGCCCCTGCCCTGCCGATCACCACCGACCCCGCCGCTTCGACCCTGCGGCGGCTGCGGCTCAGCGACGAGATTGCCTTTCTCGAATCGCGGCTCGCAGAGATGGGCCACGGCGGTGACTGCGCGTACGAACATGCGCTGAGCCGTGCCTACACCGATCGCCTGATCGAACGCCGCCAGGAGCTGTCGCGACTCCTGCACTGAAAACCCGCGCCAGGCCCGGCCCATGAGAAACGGCCAGTAAAAAACCGGGCGATGCCCGGTTTTTTATTTTCGAAGCGATGAAGAACGCCCCGGATCACTCGGCGGCGGCAGCCGGACGATCGACCAGTTCGACGTAGGCCATCGGTGCGTTGTCGCCGGCGCGGAAGCCGCACTTCAGGATGCGCAGGTAACCACCCGGACGCGTGGTGTAGCGCGGACCGAGTTCGTTGAACAGCTTGGTCACGGCGTCGCGATCCCGCAGGCGCGCGAAAGCCAGACGGCGACCGGCCACGCTGTCGGACTTGGCGAGGGTGATCAGCGGCTCGGCGACCCGGCGCAGTTCCTTGGCCTTTGGCAGCGTGGTCTTGATCAGCTCGTGGGCGATCAGCGACGCGGTCATGTTCCGGAACATCGCGTCGCGATGGCTGCTGGTGCGATTCAGCTTACGACCAGATTTGCGATGACGCATGGTGGTGATTCCTTGAATGGATTCAGGGGGCGCCCAAGGCGCGGGGAAGCGGCCCTGCGGCGACTTCCCCGCGCTGCGATCAGGCGCTCGCCCGATCGTCGGCCTTGTCGCCGGCGAGCTGCGGCGGCGGCCAGTTTTCGAGCTTCATGCCGAGCGAGAGGCCGTGCGAGGCCAGCACGTCCTTGATCTCGGTCAGCGACTTCTTGCCGAGGTTCGGCGTCTTCAGCAGCTCCACCTCGGTGCGCTGGATCAGGTCACCGATGTAGTAGATGCTTTCGGCCTTCAGGCAGTTGGCCGAACGCACGGTCAGTTCGAGGTCGTCGACCGGGCGCAGCAGGATCGGGTCGATGTCGACCTGCTGCGGCGCCGGCTCGGCTTCTTCCTTGCCCTTGAGATCGACGAACACCGACAGCTGATCGAGCAGGATGCGGGCCGCAGCACGGATCGCCTCTTCCGGATCCACCGTGCCGTTGGTCTCGAGTTCGATGACCAGCTTGTCGAGGTTGGTGCGCTGTTCGACGCGCGCCGCCTCGACCTTGTAGCTGACGCGGTTGATCGGGCTGAACGAGGCATCGAGCTGCAGCCGGCCGATCGGACGGCTCTCGTCCTCGGCAACCAGGCGCTGCGTCGCCGGCTCGTAGCCGCGGCCCTTGGCGACCCGCAGCTTCATGCCGAGCTCGATTTCCTTGTTCAGCGTCGCGATGACGTGATTCGGATTGACGATCTCGACCGCGTGCGTGGTCTGCACGTCGGCAGCGAGCACCGGACCCGGCCCGCGCTTGCGCAGGCTCAGCGTCGCCTCGGTGTCGCCATGCATGACGATGGCGAGCCCCTTGAGGTTCAGCAGCAGGTCGATGACGTCTTCCTGCACGCCCTCGATCGCCGAGTACTCATGCAGCACGCCTTCGATCTCGCACTCCACGACCGCGGCACCCGGAATCGACGACAGCAGGATCCGACGCAGGGCATTGCCGAGGGTGTGGCCGAAACCGCGTTCCAGCGGTTCGAGCGTCACCCGCGCGCGCTTGTCATCGATGCGTTCGACATCGACGATGCGCGGCTTCAGAAAATCAAAGGAGCCCGACATCTGCGATCTTCCCCCGGGATTACTTCGAGTAGAGCTCGACGACCAGCGACTCGTTGATGTCGGCAGGCAGATCGGCACGATCCGGCACGCGCTTGAACACGCCGCTCATCTTGCCGGTGTCCACGTCGATCCAGTCGGCGAAGCCGCGGCTCTTGGCGAGCTCCAGCGACTGCTGGATGCGCGCCTGATTGCGCGACTTCTCGCGCACCGCGACCACGTCGGAGGCCTTGACGGCGTAGGACGGCACGTTGATCGCCTCGCCATTGACAACGATGGCCTTGTGCGACACCAGCTGGCGCGCTTCGGAGCGGGTCGCACCGAAGCCCATGCGGAAGACGACGTTGTCGAGACGCGTCTCCAGCAGGCGCAGCAGGTTCTCGCCGGTCGAGCCCTTGCGGCGCGCAGCTTCCTGATAGTAGCGACGGAACTGCCGCTCCAGCACGCCGTAGATGCGGCGCAGCTTCTGCTTCTCGCGCAGCTGCAGGCCGTAATCCGACAGGCGACCGCGACGGGCGCCGTGCTGACCGGGGGCACGCTCCAGGTTGCACTTGGATTCGAGCGCGCGGGCAGCGGACTTGAGCTGCAGGTCGACGCCTTCGCGACGGCTCAGCTTGCACTTCGGACCGATGTATCTCGCCACGACGATATTCCTCGTTAGACCCGGCGCTTCTTCGGGGGACGGCAGCCGTTATGCGGAATCGGCGTGACATCCATGATGTTCGTGATCTTGAAGCCCTGCGCGTTCAGCGCACGCACGGCCGACTCGCGGCCGGGACCGGGCCCGTTGACGTTGACCTCGAGATTCTTGAGGCCGAATTCCTTGACGACCGCACCGGCGCGCTCGGCCGCGACCTGCGCAGCGAACGGCGTGCTCTTGCGCGAGCCGCGGAAACCGGAACCACCGGCGGTGGCCCATGCCAGCGTGTTGCCCTGGCGGTCGGTGATGGTGATGATCGTGTTGTTGAACGACGCGTGGACGTGCGCAATGCCGTCGACGACGTTCTTCTTGACGCGCTTGCGCGTCTTCACAGCGGGCTTGGCCATGAAGGGTACCTGTCAGCCTGATACGGTGGGTCGCCGGTCGCGGCGGCTTACTTCTTGACGGCGCGGCGCGGGCCCTTGCGGGTGCGGGCGTTGGTGCGCGTGCGCTGTCCGCGCAGCGGCAGGCCGCGACGGTGACGCAGGCCGCGATAGCAGCCGAGGTCCATGAGACGCTTGATGTTCATGGACACTTCGCGCCGCAGATCGCCTTCGACGACGAACTTCGCGACCTCGGCGCGCAGCGCCTCGACCTGCGCCTCGACCAGATCCTTGACCTTGGTCTCCGGCGCCACACCGGCAGCCGCACAGATCGCCTTCGCGCGCGTCTGGCCGATGCCGTAGATGGACTGCAACGCGATCACCGCGTGCTTGTTCACCGGAATGTTGATGCCTGCAATACGGGCCATGCCGAAACTCCCAAAATTTCGTACGCGCAAAGGCTGGCGCGTGAAACGCCGAAGAATAAACCGTTTCCCGAATTCGGGCAACGGCGTAGCGATCAGCCCTGACGCTGCTTGTGGCGGGCGTCCTTGCAGATCACGCGCACCACGCCTTCACGACGGATGATCTTGCAGTTGCGGCAGAGCTTCTTGACGGAGGCACGAACTTTCATCTGGATTCTCCCGGCGGCCGGCATCGTCTGTGCTGCGGTCGCCAAATCATTGGTTGACTGGCCTGAAGATGCCGGCGCGGTCAGCGCAGGGCGCCACCGGCGCCGAAATTGGCCTTCTTCATCAGACTTTCGTACTGGTGCGACATCAGGTGGGCCTGGACCTGGGCCATGAAGTCCATGACCACGACCACGATGATCAGCAGCGAGGTGCCACCGAAGTAGAACGGCACCTTCCAGTACAGGATCAGGAACTCGGGCAGCAGGCACACGCCGGTGATGTAGATCGCTCCGGCCAGCGTCAGCCGCGTCAGCACCCGGTCGATGTAGGTGGCCGTCTGCGCCCCCGGACGGATGCCCGGAATGAACGCGCCCGACTTCTTCAGCTGGTCTGCGGTTTCCCGCGAGTTGAACACCAGCGCGGTGTAGAAGAAGCAGAAGAACACGATCAGCGTCGCATACAGCGCCACGTACAGCGGATGACCCGGGGCCAGCGTCGAACTGAGATCACGCAGCCAGCCCATGCCCGGCGTATTGCCGAACCACGAGCCGATCGTGGCCGGGAACAGGATCAGGCTCGACGCGAAGATCGGCGGGATCACGCCGGCCATGTTGAGCTTCAGCGGCAGATGGCTCGACTGCGCCGCATAGACCTTGCGGCCTTCCTGGCGCTTGGCGTAGTTGACGGTGATGCGCCGCTGGCCGCGCTCGACGAAGATCACCAGCGCAGTCACCACCAGCGCCACGACCAGCAGCGCGATCACCAGCAGCGCGTTCAGCTCGCCGGTGCGGGCGAGTTCGAGCGTGCCGCCGAGGGCTGCCGGCAGGCCGGCGACGATGCCGGCGAAGATCAGCATCGAGATGCCGTTGCCGATGCCGCGCTCGGTGACCTGTTCGCCCAGCCACATCAGGAACAGCGTGCCCGACACCAGCGTGATCGCCGAGATCGCCACGAAGCCGATGCCCGGATGCGGCACCACCGCCAGACCGCCGGCGCTCTGCCCCTGCAGCGCGATGCTGACGCCGACCGACTGGAAGGTCGCCAGCACGACCGTCAGGTAGCGCGTGTACTGCGTGATCTTGCGCCGCCCGGCATTGCCTTCCTTCTTCAGCCGCTCCAGCGTCGGCACGATCACCGTCATCAGCTGCACGATGATGGAAGCGGAGATGTACGGCATGATGCCGAGCGCAAAGATCGACAGCCGCTGCAGCGCGCCGCCCGAGAACATGTTGAACATGTCCAGGATCGTGCCGCGCTGCTGCTGGAACAGCTGCGCCATCGCGTGCGGGTCGATGCCGGGCACCGGGATGTGGGTACCGATGCGGAACACGATCAGCGCGCCGAGCAGGAACAGCAGGCGGGCGCGCAGTTCGGTCATCTTGCCGATCGAGGGCAGCGGTGCCGACATGGGACTTACTCTTCGACCTTGCCGCCCGCCGCTTCGATCGCGGCGCGCGCACCCCTGGTGACGGCCACGCCCTTGAGCGTGACGGCACGGCTCAGTTCACCGGACAGCACGACCTTCGCGAAGAGAGCCGGCTGCGCAACGATGCCGGCCGCCTTCAGGGCGTGGATGTCGATGACTTCGGCATCGATGCCGTTGAGCTCGTGCAGGCGCACCTCGGCGGTATCACGCGCGGTCAGCGACCGGAAGCCGACCTTCGGCAGCCGGCGCTGCAGCGGCATCTGACCGCCTTCGAAACCGACCTTGTGGAAGCCACCGGCACGCGAGTGCTGACCTTTGTGGCCGCGGCCGCAGGTCTTGCCCAGACCGGAACCGATGCCACGGCCGACGCGCTTGCCTTCCTGCCGGGCACCTTCGCCCGGCTTCAGCGTATTCAGGCGCATGCTCAGGCCTCCTCGACCTTCAGCAGATACGACACCTTGTTGATCATGCCCCGGTTTTCCGGGGTATCGATCACGACGGTGCTGTGATGCATGCGGCGCAGTCCGAGACCGCGGACACAAGCCTTGTGTGCGGCCAGCCGACCGCTGGTGCTCTTGACGAGCGTGACCTTCACCTTGCTAGCGGACATGGCTCACCCCAGGATCTCTTCGACTTTCTTGCCGCGCTTGGCGGCGATGTAGTCCGGCGAGGCCATGCCCTTGAGCCCGTTGATCGTCGCGCGCACGACGTTGATCGGGTTGCGGGAACCGACGCACTTGGCCAGCACGTCCTTGACCCCGAGCACCTCGAACACGGCGCGCATCGCACCGCCGGCGATGATGCCGGTACCTTCCGAGGCCGGCTGCATGAACACGCGGGCCGCGCCGTGCTCGCCGTTCAGCGGGTGCTGCAGCGTGGTGCCGGCGAGCGCGATCGTGCTCATGTTCTTGCGCGCCTTCTCCATCGCCTTCTGGATCGCAACCGGCACTTCACGGGCCTTGCCGTAGCCGAAGCCGATGCGGCCCTGGCCATCGCCGACCACGGTCAGCGCCGTGAAGCCGAACTGCCGGCCGCCCTTGACGACCTTGGCGACACGGTTGACGGCGATCAGCTTCTCGTTCAGGCCATCGGTATTCTGCGAAGACTCGACATTCGTAGCCATGGACCCAACCCTTAGAACTGCAGTCCGTGCTCACGCGCCGCATCGGCGAGCGCCTGCACACGGCCGTGATACTTGAAACCGGAGCGGTCGAAGGCGACCTCGGAGATGCCGGCGGCCTTGGCCTTCTCGGCGATCGCCTTGCCCACGGCGCGGGCGGCCTCGATGTTGCCGGTGAACCCGAGTCCCTCGATCACGCCCTTTTCGAGCGTCGAGGCGGCAACCAGCGTCTGGCTGCCGTTCGGGGCGATGATCTGCGCGTAGATGTGCTTCGGCGTACGGTGCACGACCAGGCGCACGGCACCCAGTTCGCGAATCTTCATCCGGGCACGCAGGCCCCGGCGGATGCGAGCAGCTTTCTTGTCCATTTCCGGGCCCCTTACTTCTTCTTCGCCTCTTTGAGGACGATGGTTTCGTCGGCGTACCGCACGCCCTTGCCCTTGTAGGGCTCCGGCGGACGGAAGGCGCGGATCTTGGCGGCGACCTGGCCGACCTTCTGCTTGTCGACGCCCTTGACGAGGATTTCGGTCTGCGTCGGGGTCTCGACGGTGATGCCCTGCGGCACGTCGAACACCACCGGATGCGAGAAGCCGAGCGTGAGGTTCAGCGCCGCACCCTGTGCCTGGGCGCGGTAACCGACGCCGACCAGCTGCAGCTTGCGCTCGAAGCCCTTGCTGACGCCGGTGACCATGTTGGCGACCAGCGCGCGCATCGTGCCGGCCATGGCGCGGTGTTCCGCGGCCTCGGACTGCGGCACGAGCTTGAGTTCATTGTTTTCGTGGACGATGGCCACCGTCGGGTGCAGTTCGAAATCCAGGGCACCCTTGGCACCCTTGACCGACACCTTGCGACCGTCGACCGCCACACTGACGCCGGCAGGCAGGGCCACCGGCTTCTTGGCAACGCGAGACATGACTCGATCTCCTTCCGGGTTCAGGCGACGACGCAGATGACTTCGCCGCCGTAGCCGGCAGCGCGCGCCGCGCGATCGGTCATGATGCCGTGGGACGTGGACACCACGGCAATGCCGAGGCCACCCATGACCTTGGGCAGCTCGTCACGGCCACGGAAGATGCGCAGGCCCGGACGGCTCACGCGCTGGATGGTCTCGATGACCGGGCGGCCCTGGTAGTACTTCAGGGCGATCGTCAGCTGCGGCTTGCCATCGACGTCGGTGATGGCGCACTCGCCGATGTAGCCTTCGTCGCTCAGCACCTTGGCGACGGCGGCCTTCAGCTTCGAGGCGGGCAGCGAAACCTGCTGCTTGCCGGCGGACTGGCCGTTGCGGATACGCGTCAGCATATCCGCGATGGGATCGGTCATGCTCATTGCTAAAGAACTCCAGTGGGTCAGTGTCAGGGCAGCCGGTGAACCTGTGCAGCCCCTCGACTTAAGACCTGGGTTGTGAAAAACGTGGGTTGCGCGAAAACGCGACGGACGGAACTTACCAGCTCGCCTTGCGCAGGCCCGGGATGTCGCCGCGCATCGCCGCTTCACGCAGCTTGTTACGCGACAGGCCGAACTTGCGGTAGAAGCCGTGCGGGCGGCCGGTCAGGCGGCAGCGATTGCGCTGACGGCAGGGGCTGGCGTCACGCGGCAGCGCCTGCAGCTTCGCCTGCGCCTCGCGGCGGGCGTCGTCGGCAGTCGCGGGGCTGCGGATCAGCTCCTTGAGCTCGGCGCGCTTGGCAGCGTACTTCTGCACGAGGCGCGCACGCTTGACCTCGCGGTTGATCATGGACGTCTTGGCCACGGGATCGCGTCCTGTCAGTTGCGGAACGGAAAGCTGAAGGCTTCGAGCAGGGCACGGCCCTCCTCGTCGGTCTTCGCCGTCGTCGTGATGCAGATGTCCATGCCACGCACGGCATCGACGCGGTCGTAGTCGATCTCCGGGAACATGAGCTGTTCCTTGACACCGAAGCTGTAGTTGCCACGACCGTCGAAGCAGCGGCCGTTGATGCCGCGGAAGTCACGGATGCGCGGCAGCGCGATCGCGACCAGCCGGTCGAGGAACTCGTACATGCGGTCCCGGCGCAGCGTGACCTTGCAGCCGATCGGCCAGCCTTCGCGGATCTTGAAACCGGCCACCGACTTGCGCGCCAGCGTCACCACCGGCTTCTGGCCGGCGATCGCGGTCATGTCGGAAACGGCGTGCTCGATGACCTTCTTGTCGCCGACCGCCTCGCCCACGCCCATGTTGAGCGTGATCTTGGTGATGCGCGGCACTTGCATGACGTTCTGGTAGCCGAAGCGCTCGGTGAGCTTCTTGACCACGACGTCGCGATAGTGATCCTGCAGTCTTGCCATGTCTGTCGCCTCAGGCGTCCACGACTTCGTTGGTGGACTTGTAAAAACGCACCTTGCGGCCGTCTTCGAGCGTGCGGATTCCGACCCGGTCGGCCTTCTTGGTGACCGGATTGAACAGCGCCACGTTGGAGACGTGGATCGAGGCCTCGCGTTCGACGATACCGCCGGCGACGCCCTTGGCCGGATTCGGCTTCTGGTGCTTCTTGATGAGGTTCACGCCTTCGACGACCACGCGCTCGGTGTCGAGCACGCGAACGATCTTGCCGGTGCGACCCTTGTCCTTGCCCGTGGTGACGATGACTTCGTCACCCTTCTTGATCTTGCGCATCGTGTTGCTCTCCGCGCTCCTCAGAGCACCTCGGGTGCCAGGGAGATGATCTTCATGAAGCGCTCGCTGCGCAGCTCGCGGGTCACGGGCCCGAAGATGCGGGTACCGATCGGCTCCAGCTTGTTGTTCAGCAGCACCGCAGCGTTGCCGTCGAAGCGGATCAGCGAGCCATCGGCCCGGCGCACACCCTTGCGGGTGCGCACGACGACGGCGTTGTAGACGTCGCCCTTCTTGACCTTGCCGCGCGGAATCGCTTCCTTGACGCTGACCTTGATGATGTCGCCGATCTGTGCATAGCGCCGGTGGGAACCACCGAGCACCTTGATGCACATCAGGCGACGGGCGCCGCTGTTGTCAGCGACGTCCAGACTCGTTTGCATCTGAATCATGACGTACGTCCCGATCCGTTAGGGTTGCAGGTGAGCCGGCTCACTGGCCGACCGGCGTCTCGATGCGGACCAGGCGCCAGGCCTTGGACTTCGAGATCGGCCGGCACTGCTCGATCGTGACCACATCGCCCTCGTGGCACTCGTTGTGCTCGTCATGGGCGTGCAGCTTGGTCGAACGGCGCACGAACTTGCCGTAGATCGGGTGCTTGACCAGACGCTCGATGACCACGGTGATGGTCTTGTCCATCTTGTTGCTGGACACGCGCCCGGTCAGCGTGCGCGACACCTTGTTCTCTTCGCTCATGCCTTTTCTCCGAGCACGGTCTTGACGCGGGCGATGTTGCGACGCACCTGAGCGAACAGGTGCGGCTTGGCGAGCTGCCCGGTCGCGCGCTGCATGCGGAGGTTGAATTGCTCCCGAAGCAGGGCCAGCAGCTCCTGCTTCAGCTCATCGGCGCTCTTGGCGCGCAGTTCACTGGCGTTCATCACATCACCGTCCGGCTGACAAACACGGTGGGCACGGGGAGCTTGGCGGCGGCGAGACGGAAGGCTTCGCGCGCGATCTCCTCGGCGACACCCTCGATCTCGTAGAGCACCTTGCCCGGCTGGATCTTGGCGACCCAGTACTCGACGTTGCCCTTGCCGCTGCCCATGCGCACTTCGAGCGGCTTCTGCGTGATCGGCACGTCCGGGAAGACGCGAATCCAGATCTTGCCGCCACGACGGACGTAGCGGCTGATCGCGCGGCGCGCGGCCTCGATCTGGCGGGCGGTGATGCGGGCACGCCCGACGCACTTCAGACCGTACTGACCGAAACTCACCTTGTTGCCGCTCTGCGCCAGACCGCGGTTGCGGCCCTTGCGCATCTTGCGGAACTTCGTTCTCTTCGGCTGTAACATCGTTATCCCCTGTCAGCTAAAAAAGGAACTCCGCGCCAGATGCGCGGAGCTCCCGTGCCTGTCTTGCAATTCGGGCAATCAGTTCGCGGACGCCTTTTCGGGCTTGGAATCGCCCTTGCTTTCCAGACCGAACACTTCGCCCTTGAAGACCCACACCTTGATGCCGATGACACCGTAGGTCGTGCCCGCCTCGGCGAACCCGTAGTCGATGTCGGCACGCAGGGTGTGCAGGGGAACGCGGCCTTCGCGATACCACTCGCTGCGCGCGATTTCCGCGCCGTTCAGGCGGCCCGAAATGTGTATCTTAATACCCTGGCCACCCAGTCGCATAGCGTTCGTGACCGCACGCTTCATCGCACGGCGGAACATGATGCGACGCTCGAGCTGCTGCGCGACGCCTTCGGCGATCAGCTGCGCATCGAGTTCGGGCTTGCGGATTTCCTCGATGTTGATGTGCACCGGCACACCCATCATCGCGGAAACCTCCTTGCGCAGCGCCTCGATGTCCTCGCCCTTCTTGCCGATCACGACACCCGGACGGGCCGTGTGGATCGTGATGTGGGCGGTGCGGGCCGGGCGCTCGATCTGGATGCGGCTGACCGAGGCGTGCGAGAGCTTCTTCTTCAGGAACTTGCGGACTTCGAGATCCTGCTCCAGGAAGTCGGCGAAGTTCTTCGAATCGGCGTACCACTTCGCGGTCCAGTCGCTCGCGATGCCGAGACGGATGCCCGTCGGATGGACTTTCTGACCCATTTCGGTATCGCTCCTTACTGCTCGGCCACGGTCACGGTGATGTGACTGGTGCGCTTGACGATGCGGTTGCCGCGACCCTTGGCACGCGCATGCATGCGCTTGAGCTGCGGACCTTCGTCGACCTGGATCGCGCTGACCGTCAACTCGTCGACGTCGGCACCTTCATTGTGCTCGGCGTTGGCGATGGCGGATTCCAGCACGCCCTTGACCAGCCCCGCTGCCTTCTTGTTCGAGAAGGCGAGGAGCTGCAGCGCGCGACCGACCGGCAGGCCGCGGACCTGGTCGGCGACCAGACGGGCCTTCTGCGGCGAGATGCGCGCGTACTTGAGTTTGGCGAATGCCTGCATGACGGCCTCTCCTTAGCGCGACTTCTTGTCCGCGACGTGACCCTTGTAGGTACGCGTCGCGGCGAATTCGCCGAGCTTGTGGCCGATCATGTTCTCGGTGACCAGCACCGGGACATGCGCTTTGCCGTTATGGACCGCGATGGTCAGGCCGATCATGTTCGGCAGGACCATGGAGCGGCGCGACCAGGTCTTGATCGGCTTCTTGCTGTTCGTGGCCAGCGCCTCGTCCACCTTCTTCGCGAGGTGGAGGTCGACGAACGGGCCTTTCTTGATCGAACGGGGCACGATTCGGTTCCTCTGCGATTACTTCCCGCGACGGCGGACGATGAACGCATCCGTACGCTTGTTGGTACGGGTCTTGTAGCCCTTGGTCGGCACACCCCAGGGCGTGACCGGATGCCGGCCACCGGAGGTGCGGCCTTCGCCACCACCGTGCGGGTGATCGACCGGGTTCATGGCCACGCCGCGCACCGTCGGGCGCACGCCGCGCCAGCGCTTGGCGCCGGCCTTGCCGAGCGAACGCAGGTTGTGGTCTTCGTTGCCGACCTCACCGATCGTCGCCTTGCACTCGACGTGCACCTTGCGCATCTCGCCGGAGCGCAGGCGCAGCGTCGCATAGAGGCCCTCGCGGGCGACCAGCTGCACGCCGGCGCCGGCACTGCGCGCGAGCTGCGCGCCCTTGCCGGGACGCATCTCGATGCAGTGCACGGTCGAACCGACCGGAATGTTGCGCAGCGGCAGCGCGTTGCCGACCTTGATCGGTGCGGCGGCGCCCGAGACGATCACGGCACCGGCCTGCAGGCCGCGCGGCGCGATGATGTAGCGACGCTCACCATCGGCGTACAACACCAGCGCGATGTGCGCCGTGCGGTTCGGGTCGTACTCGATGCGCTCGACGCGCGCCGCGATGTTGTCCTTGTCACGCTTGAAGTCGACGAGGCGGTAGTGATGCTTGTGGCCACCACCCTGATGCCGGGTGGTGATGCGGCCGGCATTGTTGCGGCCGCCGGTCTTGGTCTGCTTCTCGAGCAGCGGGGCGTGGGGTTCGCCCTTGTGCAGGCCCGGGGTGGCGACCTTGACCACGAAACGCCGACCCGCAGAGGTCGGCTTCATCTTGACGATAGCCATGGGTGCTGACCTTTAGCTGTTCGGGGCCGTCACTCGCCGTTGCCCAGGAAGTCGATTTCCTGGCCTTCGGCGAGCGAGACATAAGCCTTCTTCCAGTCCGAACGCCGGCCCTGCATCGCGCCGAAACGCTTGCGCTTGCCCTTGACGTTCGCCACGGAAACCGACCGCACCTTGACGTTGAACAACATCTCGACCGCGCCCTTGATCTCGGGCTTGGTCGCGTCGGTCGCCACCTTGAACACCACCTGGTTGCCGGCTTCGGCCGCGCGCGCGCCCTTCTCGGACACATGCGGAGCGAGCAGCACCTTCAGCAGACGTTCCTGATTCATGCCAGCCGCTCCTCGACCCGCTTCAGGGCCCCCACGGTCATCACCACCTTGTCGAAACCGATCAGCGCGACCGGATTCAGACCGGCCACATCGCTGACGCCGGTACGGTGCAGGTTGCGGGCCGCCAGATACAGGTTCAGGTCGAGCGCCTCGGTCACGAACAGCACGCTGTCGGTACCGATGTCCTTCAGGCGCGAGACGACCAGCTTGGTCTTCGGCTCGGCCACGGACAGATCGTCGACGACGACCAGACGGTCCTGGCGCACCAGCTCGGAGAAGATCGAGCGCAGCGCGGCGCGGTACATCTTCTTGTTGAGCTTCTGCGAGTGATCCTGCGGACGGGCCGCGAAGGTCACGCCGCCGCTGCGCCAGATCGGGCTGTTGCTCGAACCCGAACGCGCACGGCCGGTGCCCTTCTGGCGCCACGGCTTGATGCCGCCGCCGGAAACTTCGCGCCGGCTCAGCTGCTTGCGCGTGCCCGCACGACCGCCGGCCATGTAGGCCACGACCGCCTGGTGCACGAGCGTTTCGTTGAATTCACGACCGAAGGCTTCATCGGCCACGGTCACGGTGTTGCCGGAGGCCTGGCCGCTCACGGTCTTGACGATGAGTTCCATGATGCCCCCTCAGCCGCGCGCCTTGACGGACGGACGCACGATCACGTCACCGCCCTTGGAGCCCGGCACCGCACCCTTGACGAGCAGCAGATTGCGCTCGGCATCGACACGGACGACCTCGAGATTCAGCGTGCAACGGCGCACCGCACCCATGTGACCCGCCATGCGCTTGCCCTTGAACACGCGACCCGGAGTCTGGTTCTGGCCGATCGAGCCCGGCGCGCGGTGCGAGACCGAGTTGCCATGGCTGTTGCGCTGGTGGTGGAAGTTGTGCCGCTTGATGCCGCCGGCGAAGCCCTTGCCGATCGTCGTGCCGGTCACGTCGACCTTCTGGCCGGCCGTGAACATGTCGACGGTCAGTTGCGCCCCGACGGACACGTCCGCGCCCTCGCCCTCGGCGAGACGGAACTCCCACAGACCGCGACCGGCTTCGGAGCCGGCCTTTGCGAAGTGACCGGCAGCCGCCTTGGTCACGCGCGTGGCGCGACGCTCACCCGTCGTCACCTGCAGGGCGCGGTAACCATCGGTTTCCTCGCTCTTGACCTGCGTGACGCGGTTCGGCTCGACTTCGATGACGGTCACGGGTACGGCGACCCCGTCTTCCAGGAAGACGCGGGTCATACCGGCCTTGCGACCGATAAGTCCGATTGCCATTTTATTGCTCCCAAACGAAGGAAAACGGGTGAGAGGAGGGGGTGGCAGCCCCCTCATCACCCGGCGTGAAAGCGCGGAAGTTTAATTCAGCTTGATCTGGACGTCCACACCGGCGGCGAGATCGAGCTTCATCAGCGCGTCGACGGTCTTGTCGGTCGGATCGACGATGTCCATCAGGCGCTTGTGCGTGCGCAGCTCGTACTGGTCACGCGCGTCCTTGTTGACGTGCGGCGAGATCAGCACGGTGTAGATCTCGTGCTTGCTCGGCAGCGGGATCGGGCCGCGGACCTGGGCGCCGGTGCGCTTGGCGGTCTCGACGATTTCGCGCGCCGACTGATCGATCAGCCGGTGATCGAAAGCCTTGAGGCGGATACGGATGCGCTGGTTGGCCATGGCTTACTCCAGGACCTTGGCGACGACGCCGGCGCCGACGGTGCGACCGCCCTCGCGGATGGCGAAGCGCAGGCCCTCGTCCATCGCGATCGGCGAGATCAGGCCGACGACCATCTTGATGTTGT
>JAFEGB010000212.1 GCA_018240295.1 Pseudomonadota bacterium | reverse complement strand
GCGACGAACTCGCCGCGGCCGACTTCGAGGCTGACGCCGTCGAGCGCCTTGCGCGGCCCGTAGGCCTTGACGACGTGCTCGACCGCGAGCAGCGGCGTGCCTTCGGCGAGCGGCGGCCGGGAGGATGCGGGGCTCATGGGCGCGGGGTCTCCGGATCGGGTATGACGCGACCGGACAGCAGCTCCGGGTGCGTCGAAAGCAGTTGCCGGCGCAGCCGCCACACGGCTTCGGGCGCCCGCGGTCGCGGCTCGGACAGGACGAGTTCCAGCACGATGCCGGCCGGCCGGCCGCCGAGGAAGACGATGCGGTCGCCGAGCGCCAGCGCCTCGTCGAGGTCGTGGGTCACGAACAGCACGGTCGGGCGCTCGCGCATCCAGTGTTCGAGCAGCAGCTCGCGCAGGCGCTGCGCGACCGGCGCATCGAGCGACACGAAGGGCTCATCGAGCAGCAGCAGGCGCGGGCGCACGGCGAAGGCGCGCGCGAGCGCCACGCGCCGCTGCTGACCGCCGGAAAGCTGGCCCGGGTAGCGATCCAGCAGCGCCGGCGGAATCTCCATCGCATCGAGCAGCGCCTCGGCCGCCGGCGAGCAGCGGCCGTCCGCCAGCACCAGCGCGAGGTTGTCGCGCACCGTCAGCCACGGCATCAGCCGCGGCGTCTGGAACAGCATGCCGCGCTCGGGCGGCGCGTCGATGCGGCCGAGGAAATCGGCATCGAGTCCGGCGATCGCCGCGAGCAGCGTGCTCTTGCCGCAGCCGCTCGGCCCGACCAGACACAGGAACTCGCCGGCGGCCACGTCGAGCCGGAGACCGGCGAGCACCGGCACGTCGCTGCCCGGCCAGTACTTGGCCTGCAGCTCGACCGACAGCCCGCCGCCACTCACGCGCGCCACCCGAGCAGACGCCGCTCCAGCGGCCGCAGCAGCCAGGCCTCGACCGCGAGCACCACGGCCGCGAAGGCCAGCGTGTAGGCGAGGATGCCGGCGATGTCGAAGAACTGGAAAAAGGCGTTGAGCCGGAAGCCGATGCCGTTCGGCCGCCCGAGCAGCTCGACCACCAGCACGATCTTCCAGATCAGCGACAGCCCCGAGCGCGCCGACGCGAACAGATACGGCAGCAGCTGCGGCAGGTAGACGCGCGTCAGCCGGCGCAGCGGCGGCACGCGAAACGCCGTCGCGACCGCGAGCAGCTCGCGATCGACGGCGCGCGCGCCTTCGCGCACGGTGACGACGACGGTCGGAATCTTGTTGGCGGCGACCGCGAGCACGGCGGCGGCGTCGTTGAGGCCGAACCAGACGTAGCAGAGGATGATCGTCACCAGCGCCGGGATGTTCAGCCCGAGCACCAGCCAGCCGTCGAAGAACACGTCGAGCCGGCGCGAGCCGCCGAGCAGGATGCCGATCGCGGTGCCGACCAGCATCGCGATCAGGAAGCTCGCCGCGACCCGCGCCAGCGTCGCGCCGAGGTGGCGCCACAGCTCGCCGCTGACGGCATGCGCCCACAGCCGCTCCCAGACCGCCGCCGGTGTCGGCAGCACGTCGGAATGCAGCACGAGCGCGAGCCCCCACCACAGCAGCAGCAGCAGCGCGAAGGCGGCGAAGCGCAGCCGGCGTTCGGCGGCGCGGCTCAGGCCGGGTTCAGTCCGCATACCCCGTCCAGAACGTGCCGGTGGCGAGCGTCGTGCCCCTGCCGACCAGCGCCTCGCCGCCGAGGCGTGCGAGCAGCGCGAAGATGCGGGAGGCCGTCAGCGCATCCTGCGGCCCGACGTGCTGCGGGATGCCCTGGCGGTAGGTGTCGCGCAGGCTGCGGAATTCGGTGTCGTTCGCCGCCTGCATCAGCGGCCTGAGCCTTTCCCAGACCGCATCGTCGGTCGCGAGCGCCTGCTTGGCGGCGCGCGAGGCGCGCAGGAAGCCGCGCAGCGTCTCGCCGTGCTGCGCGGCGAACTCGTCCGGGAACACCCAGGCGATCACCGGCAGGCCGGGCGGCGCGCCGAGGCCGGTCAGCACCGTGCGCATCGAGATCACCTCGCGGAAACCGGCGGCCGAGAGGCGCGCGCCGTAGTTCCAGTAGTTCAGCACCGCCGGCAGCTCGCCGCGCAGCGCGAGCTGGTTCAGCAGCGGCGGTGCGCCGTACTGCGGCTCGACCTGCTGCGCCAGATCGACGCCGAGCGTCTTCTGCGCGTAGGCGCGCAGCAGCAGCCAGCTCTTGTCGACCGCCCCGCCGGCGACGCCGAGCTTTTTGCCGGCGAGATCGGCGAGCCTGGTGATGCCGCTGTCGGGCCGCGCGTACAGCGCGCCGGCCGCGAGCGAATGCGTGACGCAGGTGTAGGGCCGGCCCTCGTCGCGGGCACGCGACACCCACAGCCAGTCGTCGACGACGACATCGACGGCACCGCCCTGCAGCGCGATGTGCGTGGCGTCCTTGGTGGCGAGCGGCACCAGTTCGAGGCGCACGCCCTCGCGTTCGGCGAGGCCGAGTTCCTGCATCAGCTGCAGCTCCCACTGCACGGTGCCGGATTGCTGGAAGCCGACGCGCACGGTCTCGAGCGCGGTGGCGGTGAACGCGCACAGGCCGCCGGCGAACAGCAGGCAGGCGCGCAGCAGCAGCGAGGATACGGTTCTGGGCATCGATCGATCCGTCAGGTCGGGCGGCGGCGCGGTGCCGTCGGGCAGGTCCGGGCGGAGGGTAAGGGCGAACGGGAAGCCGCGGCCACTGCCGCGCCGGCATGGGGGCTCACGGTGGCGGTGGCGGTTCCGGCCGGGCCTCGACCAGCGCCAGCCCGGCCTCGGCCCAGCCGTCGCTGCCCTCGGGATACCAGTACAGGCGCGTGTAGCCGAAGCTGGCGGCGCGATGCACGGCGTTCCACGACAGCCAGCAGTCGGCGATGCAGTAGATCAGCAGGCCGCGGTCGCGCTCCCCGCGGCTCAGGCGCGCCAGCGCCTGCGCGTACCAGCGCGCCTGCACCGGGGTCAGCTCGTCGTAGCCGACGTTCGGCAGCCAGATCGAGCCGGGGATGTGCCGGCGCGGCCGGTTCGGGATGAAGGCGCCGGGCTCGCCGGCTGCGGCCGGACGTTCGACGGCGGCCATCACGTCGACCGCCAGCGCCGCGCCGGATTCGAGCAGCGTGCGCGCCTCGGCGGTGTCGACCGTGGTGGCGTCCGGATGCGTGGCCGGCACCGGCGCGTGCCAGGCGTGGTCGCGGTAGCCGTCCGGGTTCAGCGTGCCGAGCGGCAGCTCCGGCATCTGCGGCGGCTGCAGCGCCATGACCGGGCCGGCGGCGCACAGCAGGCCGAGCACCGGCACGCAGAGCACGGCGGCATGATCGCGGAAGCGCACCGGCGCACCGTCCACCGGGGCCGGCACCCTAGTCGCGCACGCCGAGCGAGGCGCGCTCGATCGCCGGGTACAGGTGCGAGACCGAGCGCTCGTACTCCTCGCGCAGCAGCGCGAAGTCATTGAAGCGCGCCGGGATCGGCAGGCGCAGCACCTCGGCCATGTCGGCGCCGCGCCCGGCGGCCTCGTGCAGGGTTTCATCCAGCCAGCGCAGCCAGTCGATGTCCTCGGCGATCGCGCGGTTGTCGGTGATTGCCCCGACCGCCGGCACGATGCGCTCGGCGTTCAGCGCCGCCAGCCGGTCGAGGCTCGCGATCCAGTCGGCGATCACGGCGTTCGGCGTCGCCGGCGTGCGGCCGTTGAACACGCTGCCCGAGAACAGCGTGCCGGTCGTGCGATCGAGGATCGCGAGATCGGCGGCCGTGTGCCCGGCGTTCGGGATCAGCTCGAACTCGTGAGTGCCGATGCGCACGCTGCCGGCGGCGACGGCCTCGGCCGGCAGCAGCGGATCGGTGCCGCGCATCCAGTCGCCGACCATGCGGAACAGGTTCGAATTGAAGTCGTTGCCCTGCTCGCGCAGGCCCTCGATCGTGCCCGGCAGGGCACGGATCGGCACGTCGGCGAAGGCCTGGTTGCCGAGCGCGTGGTCCGGGTGGTGATGGGTCAGGTAGACGGCGACGACCGGCTCGGCGGTGACGCGCGCGATCGCCGCGCGCAGCTGCTGGCCGTAGCGCTTCGACGGCCCGGTGTCGATGACGACGACGCCGGCGCCGGTGACGACGAAGGCGGTGTTGGCGATGTTGCCGCCGTTGCTGCGCGAGAAGTTCTCGGGCACGCCGGCGACCAGATACGTGCCGGGGGCGACCGGCTCGGGCTGCAGCCGGTAGTCGGTGTCGGCGGCCTGCAGCGGCACGGTGACGATGACCGCGAACGCGAGCGCCGCCGCGCGCACCGCGCCTGCCTGCTTCCCCTGCTTCCTTCGGGCAGTCAAGGCGCTTCTCCGGCGATGCGTCCGGCGGTGTTGTCGTGGCCGGCGATGCGCACCGGGCCGTCGGTGTGCAGTTCGAGCACGAACACCGGGCTCTCGGCGACCGGCTCGAAGCTGCGCAGCTCGGCGAGCCGGCGGCCGTCGGCGGCCGTGAAGTCCAGCGCCTCGACGAAGAAGGCCGGCGTGCCGCTGATCAGCCCGGTGTCGTTCGGGTGCGCGATGCGCAGCTTCACGCGCGAGCCGATGCCATCGAGCGGCCAGCGCCGCGCGGCGACGTGGCCGATGTCCTCCTCGCGCACCTTCGCGGCGTTCGCCGACGGCAGCGTGCAGCCGCCGCCGGCGGCATCGACCCAGGCGCCGCCGACGTGCCAGACGCCATCGGCCGTGCGCGCGGCGACCCGGATCGGCGTGGCCTGCTGCACGCGCACGCGAAAGCCCAGATACGGCTCGGCATCGAGCGGCCGGTATTCGAGCACCTTCGGAATCGGGTTGAAGTCGATGAACGCGATCAGCGTGTCGACGGCCGTGCCGCTGCGCACGCGCGCGCTGACCGGCACCTGCATCGAGTCCTCGGCCGCCGGCGGCAGCGTGACCTCGACCAGATCGTCGAACACGACCGTTGCGTCGCGAAAGAAGCGCTGCTGCATCGCCGGCCACTGCGGCGAGGCGAGCGGATCGGCCGGCACGCCGGGACCGGCGTGCGCGACCGTGGCAAGCAGCGCCGCGCACAGGACGGCGACTGGCGCGACAGCGGATGAGAACGGCACGGCGACGCCCTGCATCGAGGCCCGCGGCGGGCTCAGTTGGCCGGCGTGTTCAGGCTCATCGCCTGACGGTCGAAGATCTTCTGCAGCGAGCCGTCCTTGCGCAGCGCCTCCATCGCCTCGCCGAGTGCATCGCGCAGCCCGGTCTCGTCGGCCTTGACCGCCATGCCGACGTTCCACTCGAACACGCGCACGTCCGGCGCCGGCACCGTGCCGATCACGAAGCGCGAGCGGTCCGGGCCGAGGCAGTGTTCGAGCTGGCCGCGCTGCGCCGCGAAGGCCGGCACCTCGCCGGCCTTGAAGGCCTCGCAGGCGGCATCGACGGTGCGGAAGTGGCGGACGTTGTTGATGTAGGCGTGGTTCGAGGTCGTGATCAGGTACTGATCGGCGACCGTGCGCATCTCGACGCCGACCTTCTCGGTCCTGAACACGTCGAGCGAGTTCAGGTCCGGAATCTTCGTCTTGTCGTAGGCGACCGCGACCAGCTCGCGGTAGTACGGCGCAAACAGCGCGACCTTGTCGACGCGCTTCTGGAAGTCGGCGTTGACCGGCACGTGCAGCATCACGTCGGCCTTGCCCCAGCCCATGTAGTGGCCCTTCCAGACGGCGTTGCGCAGGTCGTCCTCCATCGATTCGTCGGAGGCAGGGATCGGCACCAGCGCCATCGCGACGCCCATCTTCCCGGCAAGCGCCTTGCCGATCTCGACATCCAGACCGGTCATGCGGCCCTGGGCGTCGGTGTAGGAATACGGGGGAAAGTCCTTGTAGACGGCGACGCGCAGCACGCCCTTCTCGCGCACTTCGGCGAGCGCATCGGCACTGGCCGAGGTGACGCCCTGGGCAACGGCGAGGCCGGCGAGCACGGCGGCGGCGAGGATACGTTTCATGTCAGGCTCCCGGGAGATCGGCGCAGCGGCGGGCCGGTCATCCCGGCGCGCCGGCACGGCTGAGACGGCGTCCCTGCAACAGAAAGCGGGGTGCGGCAGTCGCGCCGCACCCCGTTCACGCCCGCGTGTAACCGGACGATCAGGACTTGTGCAGCTTGAACACCCAGAGGCTGCCGCCCTGCGTCAGATAGCTGATGCGCTTGGCGACCTCGCCACCCCACAGCGGCACCGCACCACCCCAGCCCGAGGGCACGGCGATGTACTGCTCGCCGTCCATCTCCCAGGTGACCGGGCAGCCGACCACGCCGGAGCCGGTCTGGTAGCTCCAGAGCTCCTTGCCGGTCTTCGCGTCGAAGGCCTTCAGGAAGCCTTCCGGCGTGCCGGTGAACACCAGGTTGCCGGCGGTGGTCAGCACGCCGCCCCAGAGCGGGGAGTAGTTCTTGTATTCCCAGACGATCTTGCCGGTGGCCGGATCGATCGCGCGCAGCGCGCCGATGTAGTCGTCATACAGCGGCTTGATGTTGAAGCCGGCACCCAGGTAGGCCGCACCCTTCTTGTAGGTGATCGGCTCGTTCCAGATGTCCATGCCCCACTCGTTGGCCGGCACGTAGAACAGGCCGGTGTCCTTGTTGTAGGCCATCGGCATCCAGTTCTTGCCGCCGAGGAAGGACGGCGCCGAGAACACGGTCTCGCCCTTCTTGCCGTCGGCGCTCTTGGACGGATCGCCCGGGCGCACGCCGGTCTCGATCGGACGGCCGGTCTTGAGGTCGACGCCGGTCGCCCAGGTCTGCTTGGTCACGAACGGCGTGGCGCTGATCAGCTTGCCGTTGGTGCGGTCGAGCACGTAGAAGAAGCCGTTGCGGTCAGCCTTGCCGACGGCCTTGATGGTCTTGCCGTCCTTCTTGAGGTCGAACGAGACCAGCTCGTTGACGCCGTCGAAGTCCCAGCCGTCGTTCGGGGTCGTCTGGTAGTGCCACTTGATCTTGCCGGTGGACGGGTCGATCGCGAGGCTCGAAGCCGAGTACAGGTTGTCGCCCGGACGGGTGTGGGCGTTCCACGGCGCCGGGTTGCCGGTGCCGATCAGGACCGAGTCGGTCTCGGGATCGTAGTAGCCGCCGAGCCAGGTCGCGCCGCCGCCGGTCTGCCACAGATCGCCCGGCCAGGTCTTGCCGGTTTCACCGGTGAGGCCGGCCTCGGTCTTCTGGCCGTCCTTGAAGGTGTAACCCATGTGGCCTTCGATGACCGGACGCGTCCAGACCAGCTTGCCGGTCAGCGCATCGCGCGCATCGACGCGGCCGACGACACCGAACTCGCCGCCCGAGACGCCGGTGATGACCAGACCCTTGACGACGATCGGCGCGGCCGAGTTCGAGTAGCCGTCCTTGTAGTTGTCCATCTTCTCGCGCCAGACGACCTTGCCGGTCTCCTGGTTCAGCGCGACGAGTTGCGCATCGAGCGTCGAGTAGATGACCAGATCACCGTAGAGCGCGGCACCGCGGTTGATCACGTCGCAGCACGGCAGGATGCCGTCCGGCAGGCGGTGCTCGTAGACCCAGAGCTTCTTGCCGGTCTTGGCATCGACCGCGTAGATGCGCGAGTACGAGGCGGTGACGAAGATCTTGCCGTTGTAGACCAGCGGCTGGGCTTCCTGGCCGCGCTGCTTCTCGTCGCCGTAGGAGAAGGTCCACGCCGGTACGAGGTCCTTGATCGTGTCAGCGTTGATCTGCTTCAGCGGGCTGTAGCGCGTGCCCTGATAGTCGATGCCCCAGGTCAGGACGCTCTTGTTGTCCTTGACGCCGGCATCGAGCAGGTTCTGGTCGGTGACGCCGGCGACGGCCGCCGAAGCGACACCGAGCAGCAGGGAGACACCGAGGGCAAGGCGGTTCATCGGGAATCGTGCATGCATCATGGGATTGCTCCTCAAGGCTCCTTCGGGCGTGGAGATTCGAATGTCCCGCTTCTGTGACATCAAATGAGCGGTGCATCGCACTTGAGCAAGGTCAATGCCATTTTTTTCGTGCGCGTTCCGTGCAATTGCAGCAATCCGGTAGCGATCAATCGTTTGCACGGATCGTGCGATTGCCGGATTTTTCCGGTCACGCAATTGCCGCAACGCAGCATGCGATGCGGGCGTCACAGCCTTGCCGCACCGGTGGCGCGGATCGTGACAGCGCGGTACAGCCTGTCCCCCGCACGGCACTGCCCCGGCCGGCGGCTGCACATGCCGCCCGCACGGTCCGCAGCGCCGGCAGGGAGCGGCCGGCAATCATCGGCGCCCGGCGGCCGGATCGCCAGCCGGCGCCCGCAGGCCGGGAGGATTTCCCGCCCGCCGGACGCAAGGCGGCCGCCGCCCTGCAAGCACAGGGCGACGGCCGCTCGGGGGACGGGTGCGTCCGCTCTTACTGAGCGGGCGGAGCAGCCGGGGCGACCGGAGTTGCCGGAGCGGCCGGGGCGGCCGGCGGCGGGGCCGGCGTGCGCGCCGGGCCCGGGCCGTAACCGTCCTTCATGCCCTTCGGCCCCGGCCACCACTGGAAGCGGTCCAGCGTCGCCCGCTGGCTGGTGTCGAGCACGTCATAGAGCTTCTGCAGCGCCACGCCGCTCGCCTTCATCTGCTGCATGCGCTCCTCCAGACGCTGCTCCATGGCCTTGTGGCGCTCGATCGCACCCATGGTCTGCATCTGCTCGCGCCACTGGCGCCATTCCTCCGGCGAGCGCTGCGGCGGCTGCGGACGGGCGGCGACGAAGGCGTCCCAGACCGGTTTCTGCTCGGGGCGCAGCTTCAGCGCCTGTTCGAGCTGCTCGAAGCGCTGCTCCATGCGCTCGTGCATGCGCGCCCAGTGCCGGGCCGGATCGCGGCCCTCGTGCATGCCGGGGCCATCGTCCGGGCCGTCCATCGGCGGCCGGGCATTGGCGAGCGGCATCGCCAGCGTCGCAGCGAGCGCGGCGACCAGCAGCGCGCTGCGCCGGCGCAGCGCCGGGGACGGATTGGGGTGACGGTCATGGAAGTTCGGGCTCATGTCGGCATCCTCCTCGGGACCTGCCTGTTTTCGACGCTGCCCATTCAACGTCGCCGCCGTCACCCGCACGCATCGGCACGTCGGCCGGGCGTAACCATGCGTAACCACCGCTGCCGCCGCGCGCACCGAACGCATATAAAAGGCGCTTATGAACGAGCACATCCTGATCGTCGACGATGACCCCGAACTGCGCCGCCTGCTGGCGGATTACCTCGGCCGCAACGGCCTGCGCGTCAGCGAGGCCGGTGACGGGACCGCGATGCACGCGGCCCTCGCCGCCGGCGGCATCGAGCTGGTGATCCTCGACCTGATGCTGCCGGGCGAGGACGGCCTGAGCCTCTGCCGCTCGCTGCGCGCGCGCTCGGCGCTGCCGGTGATCATGCTGACCGCGCGCGGCGACGACACCGACCGCATCGTCGGCCTGGAGATGGGGGCCGACGACTACCTGCCGAAGCCCTTCAACCCGCGCGAGCTGCTGGCGCGCATCCGCAGCGTGCTGCGCCGTGCGCAGAACCCGGGACCGGCCGCGAACCCCGCCGCAGCCGGCGGCGCGGCGCGCGGCGAGATCGCCGCATTCCGCTTCCATGACTGGACGCTCGATGTCGCCGCGCGCCAGCTCGTCGATCCGCAGGGCACGATCGTCGCGCTCGGCTCGGCCGAGTACCGGCTGCTGAAGGCGCTGGCCGAGCACGGCGGACGCGTGCTGTCGCGCGACCGCCTGCTCGACCTGACCCAGGGCCGCGAGGCCGGGCCCTTCGACCGCAGCGTCGACATGCTGGTCAGCCGCATCCGCCGCCGTCTCGGCGACGATCCGAAGGAGCCGGCGATCATCCGCACCGTGCGCAACGAGGGCTACCTGCTGACCGGTCCGGTCACGCGCGAATACGGCTGAGCGCGCGCCGATGCCGCACCGCCCCCGCCGCCTGCGCCTGGCTCCGGCCAGCCTGTTCGGCCGCCTGCTGCTGCTGCTGCTCGCCGGCCTCGGCGCCGCGCTCGCGCTCAGCGCCTGGCTGACGCTCACCGATCGCGGCGAGGCGCTGTACCGCGTGCTCGTCACCGACAACGCCGAGCGCATCGCCAACCTCGTCGAACTGCTCGACGGCCTCGACGAGGGCGACCGCGCGCGCGTCGTCGATGCGCTCGACCTGCCGCCGCTGTACATCCGCCTCGATCTCGCCTGGGCCGGCAACCCGGCCGAGGTCTCGCCGCAGGCCGCGGCACTCGCCGGCGCGCTGCACGCGCAGCTCGGCGACGACCGGCCGCTGGCGGTCAGCCTCAGCCACGGCGAGGCCGCCGGCAGCGGCAGGGACGAGGACGACGGCAAGGGCCGGCGGGCGCCGAGCTTCTTCGTGCAGGTCGGGCTGGCCGATGGCGGCACCGTCAGCTTCCTGTACGTGCTGCCGCGCTTCATCGGCGCGCAGCCGGTGCGGCTGCTGGCGGCGCTGGCGCTGGTCAGCGTCATCGTGCTCGCGGTGTCGGTGCTCGCCGTGCGCGGGCTGACCCGGCCGCTGGCGCGGCTCGCCGGCGCGGCGCGCGAACTCGGCACCGATCTCGAGCGGCCGCCGCTGCCGGAAACCGGGCCGGTCGAGGTGCGCGACGCGGCGATCGCGTTCAACGACATGCAGGCGCGGCTGCGCCGCCAGCTCGCCGAGCGCGACCAGCTGCTCGCCGCCGTCTCGCACGACCTGAAGACGCCGCTGGCGCGCCTGCGCCTGCGCCTGGAGCTGATCGGCGAATCCGGCGTGCAGGCGCGCGCGCTCGCCGATCTCGCCGATCTCGAAACCACGGTCGCCGACACGCTCGACTTCCTGCGCGCCGGGCGCGAGGAGGCGACGGTGCCGGTCGCGATCGGCGCCCTCGCCGAGGCGCTCGCCGACGATGCCGCCGACACCGGCGCGGCGGTCGAGGTGCTCGGCGACGGCGGCGCACCGCTGCCGGCACGCCCGCGGGCGCTGCGCCGCTGCCTGCAGAACCTGCTCGACAACGCGCTGCGCTACGGCAACAGCGATGGCGAGGCCGGCGCCCCGGTCGAGATCGTGCTGCACGATGCGCCGCAGGCGCTGTGCATCTGCATCCGCGACCGCGGCCCCGGCCTGCCGGCGGCCGAGCTCGAACGCGTGTTCGAGCCTTTCCGGCGCCTCGAACACTCGCGCTCGCGCGCCACCGGCGGCACCGGCCTCGGGCTGTCGATCGCCCGCGCCATCGCCCGCGGCCATGGCGGCGAGCTGACGCTCGCCAACCGCAGCGACGGCCCCGGCCTCGAAGCACGCCTGACGCTGCCGCGCCGCCCGCCCGCTGGCGCCCGCTGAGCCGCGCGTGCCCTTCCCTTCGTCCCCCGTCCTGCCGGGCCTGACTGCCGCTTGCGGCGGCTGCGCCGATGACGGCCGCACGGTTTAGACTCCGCGCGCCGGCGCGCCCTCGCGCCGGCGCCGTATCCGGATGACATGCGGAGAGAATCTGTGGGTCCTGATGCCGATACCCCCGAAGGCCGCGCCGCCCGCGTCGATGCGCTCGACCGCGAGCTGGCCGCGACCCTCGACTGTCTCGACCAGGCGCTGCTGACCTTCGACGGCACGCTCTGCCTGCGCCGCTACAGCGCGCGCGCCGCCCGGCTGTTCGGGCTGTCGGACGACGCGCTCGGGCGGCCCGCAAGCGGGCTGGACGGGCTGGCGACGTTTCCGGGCCTGGTGCGCCGGCTGGAGACCGTGCTGACGGTCGGCGGCCGCTATGCCGATGAACTGCACAGCGACCGCGCCGTGTGGCTGCTGCAGATCACGCGCATCGACGCCGACGATCCGCAGGCCGGGCTGGTCTGCGCGCTGATCGAGACGACGCCGCTGCGCGCCGCGCACCGGGCGCTGATCGAGTCCGAGGAGCGCTACGCGCTCGCCGTCGAGGCCGCGCAGGACGGGCTCTGGGAATGGCTGCCGGCCGAGGACGCGCTGTTCCTGTCCCCGCGCCTGTGCACGCTGCTCGGCTGCAGCGACGCAGGGCGACCGGCCAGCGGCGCGGCGCTGCGCGAACGCATCGATCCGGCCGACCGGCCGCGCTACGACGAGGCGCTGGCCGCGCACCTGAGCGGGCGCACGCCGGCCGTGCAGATCGAGCTGCGCATGCGCCGCGACGACGGCACGCGGCTGTGGGTCGAGCTGCACGCGCTCGCGCGGCGCGACGGCGCCGGGCGCGCCATGCGCGTCGCCGGCTCGATCCGCGACATCGCCGACCGGCGGCGCACCGAGGCGGCGCTGCGCAACAGCGAGGAGGCCCTGAGCCGCACCTTCGCGCACGCGCCGATCGGCATGGCGGTGGTCGATCTCGAAGGCCGCTTCCAGCGCGTCAACCGCGAACTGGCGCTGATCACCGGCTATGAGGAATCCGAGCTGCTCGGGCGCAACTTCCGCGCGATCACGCATCCGGACGACCTCGAGCGCGACCTCGCGCTGGTCGAGGCGCTGCTGACCGGCGAGCGCGAGAGCTACACGCTGGAAAAGCGCTATCTGCGCCGCGACGGCCGCGCGGTCTGGGTGCTGCTGTCGGTGGCGATCGTGCGCGACACCGCCGGCCGGCCGCTGCACTTCACCGCGCAGATGGTCGACATCTCGGCGCGCAAGGACATCGAGCAGGCCCTCGCCGCGGCCGAGCAGCGCTGGCACTACGCGCTCGAAGGCAGCGGCCTCGGCGTCTGGGACTGGAACGCCGAAACCGACCGCATCTTCTATTCGCCGCGCTGGAAGGAAATGCTCGGCTACGCCGATGACGAGATCGGCGACACGCTCGATGAATGGGAACAGCGCCTGCACCCCGAGGACCGCGAGGCCGTGCACGCCGCGCTGAAGCTCCATTACGCCGGCGGGACCGACTACTACGAGGCCGAATACCGGCTGCGCTGCCGCGACGGCGGCTGGAAGTGGATTCTCGACCGCGGCCAGGTGCTGGAGCGCGACGCCGACGGCCGGCCGCTGCGCGCCTTCGGCACGCACCTCGACATCGACAAGCGCAAGCACGCCGAGGCCGCACTCGCCGAGGCGCTGCGCGCGGCCAGCGCCGCCGCCGCCGCCAAGAGCGTGTTCCTGACCAACATGAGCCACGAGATCCGCACGCCGCTGAACGCGGTGCTCGGGCTTGCGCGCCTCGCCGAACGCCGGGCCGTCGATCCGCTGCAGCGCGACTGGCTGACGCGGCTGCGCGGGGCCGGCGCGACGCTGCTGGCGCTGGTCGATGACATCCTCGATGCCTCGCGCATCGAGGCCGGCGGCCTGTCACTCGAACGCACGCATTTCACGCTGGACACGGTGCTGTCGGCCGTCGCCGACCAGCACACCGGCGCGGCGCGCGCGCAGGGGCTGGAGTTCACGATCGACGCGGCTCCGGGCACGCCGGCGCGCTGGCTCGGCGATCCGCTGCGCGTGCAGCAGATCCTCGGCAACCTCGTCGACAACGCCGTGAAATTCACCGCCCAGGGCCGGGTTGGTGTCGAGGTGTCGGTGCGCACGCGCGAGGGCTGCGCGCAGCTCTGTCTCGCCGTCGAGGACACCGGCATCGGCATCGATCCGGCGCGCATCGAGAAGCTGTTCGATGCCTACGCGCAGGGCGACAGCTCGATGACGCGCCGCTACGGCGGCTCCGGCCTCGGCCTGACCATCGCCCGGCGGCTCGCCGAGGCCATGGGCGGCACGATCGAGGTCGACAGCAGCCCCGGCCGCGGCAGCCGCTTCACGGCCTGTCTCGCGCTCGAAGCCGACGAACCCGCCCCGGCGATGCCGCTGCTCGCCGGGCGCACCCTCTGCATCCAGGGGCCGCCCGGCCCGGTCGGCGCGCAGCTGCGCCGGCTCGCCGCCGAGCACGGCGCGCGGCTGGTCTCCGATCCGGTCGCCGCCGACTGGCTGCTGCTCGAAGCCGCGGCCGTCGCCGCGCAGGCACCGCCCGCCGGCAGCCGCACGCGCTGCGCGGCGCTGGTCTGGCGCGCCGCCGCCTCGCCCGAAACCGCCGAGCCGGCGTGGCCGACGCATCTGGTCGATGCCGTCGTGCATCTGCCCTGCACGCCGT
>JAFEGB010000211.1 GCA_018240295.1 Pseudomonadota bacterium | reverse complement strand
GGAAACTCTCCGGCAGGCGAACGGTTCTGGGGCGGTGCCGGCATCGCGCAATTCGGCGCCGGCCATTGGGGAATCGATGTTCAGGGGCCGACGGCATGCACGATGGCGGCCTTGTACGCGCGCATGAGCGGCTGGTCGCGCGCGGTCGCCGAATAGCGTCCGGCATCGAAATGGCTCGTCGTGATGCGCATGACCACCGGCTGCGTGACGATGCTTGCGATCAGGGCCGGCAGTGCGGGAGACATCCGCTCCAGTTGCATCTGGGTTTCCTTGCTCGCGCGGCTCTCGGGCAGCAGCGTCGGCACGATCATGTAATACCCCGGAGCCAGCGACGGCATCTCGTCGAACACGACGAGTTGCCGGTGCAGTTCGGGCGGCAGCATGTGGCGCAGGTGATGGTGCAGCACACTGTCCACGTGGATCGGGCGGCCGTTCGCGGACAGGATGCGGATGGCATCGGCCGCATTGCGGTAATAGTCGGCGAAGGTGATCGACCCGGCCTCGGCTGCCGCGGACTTCACGCCGGTCGCAAGCAGCGCGATCAGCAGGGGTATGGTCGCTGCGCCGGTGATGTCGAACCGGCCCGGCCAGCGTCGGCCGACGGCATCAAGCGCCAGACCGAGAGCGATGGCTGCGAATGGAATGCACGGCAGCAGATGGCGGGCCTGGATCGGCAGGTGGACCAGACGCGTGAGGCTCGACGAGCCGACGATCAGGTACAGCGTCACGAATAAGCCGGTCAGCACGAAACCGGCGAGAGGCCGGTTCCAGAGCAGCACGCCGAGTGCGCCGAGCGCGCCGAGGACCAGCATCGGACCGTTGCGCGCCCAGTCCACGAGCAGCGTCAGCAGCGCCCAGTATCCGGCCTTGGCGAATTCGAGTGCTCCGGCGGACGCCTCGATGGTCCGGTTGTGGACCTGGGTCAGTGCGTGGCTGCGATAGAAGAAGTCGTCGGCGACCCACCAGTACGCTGCGCCCTCGGCGAGGTAGACCGCGAGCATCGCGAGTCCGTACAGCGCGGCAGCCTGCAGCCGGCGCAGCGGGCCGACGTCACGCATGCCGATCAGGATCCACAGCACGAGCGGCGGCAGCATCAGCAGCGCCGTGTCCTTCGAGGAATAGGCGAGTCCGGTCAGCACGCCGGCGCCGATCAGCCACACGCCGCGTCGCCGCGGGGTTTCGATCGCGTGGAAGATGGCCATCGCCGCGCCCGGCATCAGCACGGCGGTGAGATTGTCCGGTACGAACACGCTCGCATACAGGATGCTGGTGCCCGAGAGCATGACCATGCCGAAGGCCACGAGCGCCGCGTTCGTTGAGGCGTGGCGGCGCATGAATGCGTAGACGAGCAGGCCCCCGGCGATCGACACCGCAATCGACAGCATGCAGCCGGTATACAGGCTGTGGCTCAGCACGGTCGGAATGCCGAGCAGCAGCATGAGCGGCATCCGGGAAGCATGATGGTGGGCGGACCCTTCGAGTCGGCCGTTCAGCAGCTGTTCGGAATACATATAATAGTTGGAATCGTCAGAACCGATCGGGCCGGCAAAGAAGATCAGCCGCAGGGCCAGCCCGCCGATCAGCAAACTCCAGAAGATTGCCGCGGTCCGTCGCTGGCTGTCCTGACTCGACATCGTCGCCTCCGAAACTGCTGTTCTTCGGCGAGTATGTCATCGGGCGGCCTCGAACAGTATGGCCTTGCCGCCCGCTGCGGCTTCCGTGGTCCGCGGCAGGACTGGTGCAGGACAAACACATCTTCTTGCAATGCGAAACAGCCGCTGAGAGGTAGGCATTTCTGGTGAAGTCTGGTCGGAATCCAGACCTCGCCGGACCGAAGTTTTCAGAAACTTACAGGGAAGCTGCTATCACGCTTCTGCTTGACTTTTCGCATGACGAGAAGATGCGTTTGCCTTGGGACCGGTGCGATTCCCGCAAAAGGTTTCCGCACAATGAGGAAATCCCGCCGGGAATTCGGAAAATTTTTCCCGGCGGAGACGATTTTTTTCAAACATTTTCCTCTCTGCCCCCGCGGGTCGGTGCCGGCAATGCATGAAAGGGATTTTCCGCTGACGACAAGATGCGCCGGCGCGGCGGTCCGCGGCACACCGCCGCCACTGCGCCGGCCACGAGGAGGTTCAGCGATAGTAGTAATACGTCGCCTTGTACGGCACGCGCGCGATCTGGCCGGCCTGCCTGCGCGTACACGGCGCGTTCGGGAACAGGCCGCCTTCGGTGTCGACGCGCTGCACGCTCTTCGTGCGGCCGAACACGCCATCCCCGCTGTTGTCCTTCGTGCCGAGCAGCAGCCACGGCACGGCCTTGTCCTGTTCGACCGGCTTGCGGGCCTGCGGCACGCCGGTGAAGCGGCTGCCGTCGGCGGCCGTCCACAGCGGACCGGCGCCGATCCTGCCGACCGGCTTGCCGTCGGCGTCGCTCAGCGTCGCCTCGGTGGCCTTGAACTGCCAGGCGTGGCCCTTCGGGGCGCCCGGGGTCGCGCGGCATTCGTACAGGTAATCGCCGCTGCCGCGGGTCATCAGGTAGGCGCTCTGGTCGGCCGGCGGCTTCAGGTAGTCCGGGGTTTCGGGCGGCTGGACGCTCGCGCAGCCGGCGGCGGCGAGGGCGGCGGACAGCGCGAGGCTGCGCACGATGCAGGCGGATCGGTTCATGTCGTTATCTCCGGGTGGTGATGCGGCGCGACGACGGCGCGCGGCGAACCGGAATGCGCAGGCCGTCGTCGCCGGCAACTGTAGAAGCGCGCCCGCACGCCGGTGATTACCGGCCGTTGAATGGCAAGCAATGGCGTGCAATGACGTTGAATGACACCGGGCGGCGGGCCACGGAACCGGGCGCTGCGGGCAGGGTTCACTACGCTGGCTGTGAACCTGCGCTGCCGCCCTGTCCTTCAGGGCCTTCGGGAATGTCCGCGATGACCGTATCCCTGTCCCGCCTGCTGAGTTCCGATGATCCGCTGCCGGTCAGCGTGCTGAATCCCGGCGCGCACTCGCCGCTGCTGCTGCTCTGTGATCACGCCAGCCACGCCGTGCCGGCTGCGCTTGCCGGACTCGGCCTGCCGGCGGCGGAACTGACGCGCCACATCGGCTGGGACCCCGGTGCGGCGCTGGTCAGCGCGCATCTGGCCGGGCGCTTCGATGCCGCGGCGGTGCTGTCGGGCTTTTCGCGGCTGGTCATCGACTGCAACCGCGCGCCGGGCGACCCGACCTCGATCCCGGAAATCAGCGACGGCACCGTCGTGCCCGGCAACCGGGGGCTGGACGAGGCGGCGGTGCTCGCGCGGCTCGATGCCTGCTTCTGGCCGTATCACCAGGTCATCACCGCGCGCATCGCGCAGATGCGCAGCGACGGCCGCGTGCCGGTCGTCGTCGCCGTGCACAGCTTCACGCCCTGCCTGAACTGCGCCGGCGGCGCGCGGCCCTGGCAGATCGGCGTGCTGTGGAACCACGACCCGCGTCTGGCCGTGCCGCTGATCGAGACCCTGCGCGCGCAGGGCGTCTGCGTCGGTGACAACGAACCGTATTCGGGGCGCGATTCGAGCTACACGGTCGAGACCCACGCCGCCGCCGCCGGCCTGCCGCACGTGCTGATCGAGCTGCGTCAGGACCTGCTCGGCGATCCGGCCGGCTGTGCACACTGGGCCGACGTGCTCGGCGATGCGCTGGCGCCGCTGCTCGCGCGTCCGGAACTCGCGCGCGCGGAGTTCCACTGATGCCGGGCGGCCCGCAACCGCCGTTCACGCTCGGCATCGAGGAGGAATACTTCCTCGTCGAGCGCGCCAGCCGCGATCTGGCGCGCGAGCTGCCGCCGGGCCTGCTCGATGCCTGCAACCGCCGTCTCGGCGACCGCGTGACGCCGGAGTTCCTGCGCGGCCAGATCGAGGTCGGCACGCGCACCTGCACGAGCCTCGCCGAGGCGCGCGCCGATCTGGCGGAGCTGCGCACGACGCTCGCCGAGGTTGCCGCGCAGCACGGCTGCGCCCCGATCGCGGCCTCCACGCACCCGTTCGCGCGCTGGCACGATCAGCAGCCGACCGACCGCGCGCGCTATCGCGCCATCGCCGAGGACCTGCAGGGTGTCGGCCGGCGGCTGCTGATCTGCGGCATGCACGTGCACGTCGGCCTGCCCGACGATGACCTGCGCATCGACCTGATGGGCCAGTTCGCGTACTTCCTGCCGCACCTGCTCGCGCTCAGCACCTCGTCGCCGTTCTGGCGCGGCGAGGACACCGGGCTCTGTTCGTACCGCGTCAGCGTCTTCAACGAGATGCCGCGCACCGGCCTGCCGCCGGCGTTCGCGAGCTGGGGCGAGTACGCGCGCCACGTGCGCGTGCTGGTCGGTGCCGGCCTGATCGAGGATGCGACCAAGCTCTGGTGGGACCTGCGGCCGTCGGCGCGCTTCCCGACGCTGGAGATGCGCATCACCGATGTCTGCCCGCGCCTCGACGATGCGCTGGCGCTGGCGGCGCTGACCCGCTGCCTGCTGCGCCGGCTCTGGCGGCTGCGGCGCGACAACCAGCGCTGGCGCGTCTACAAGCGCATGCTGATCGACGAGAACCGCTGGCGCGCGCAGCGCTACGGCCTCGCCGAAGGGCTGGTCGACTTCGGGCGCGGCTGCATCGTGCCGTTCCCGGAGCTGCTCGCCGAGCTGCAGGCGCTCGTTGCCGAGGATGCCGCGCACTTCGGCTGCGAGGCCGAGATCCGTCACCTGGGCACCATCCTCGAACGCGGCACCGGCGCCGACCGCCAGCGCGCGGTGCGGCTCGCGGCGCTGGAGCGCGGCGCCGCGCCGCTGGCGGCGATGCAGGCCGTCGTCGATGACCTGATCGTGCAGACGCAGGTCACCGGCTGATGCGCGATCGGCATGGCAGCGGACAAAACAGGTACAGTGCGCGCCTTTGACCGCCGCTGCCCGATCCCCGCCTCATCCATGCCGATCCGCTCCGAAACCCTGCTCCCGCCCGGCTGCCTGCGCCGCACCACCGACGCCGGCACGCTCGGCCTGTCCACGACCGCCGGCCTGGAGCCGCTGCCGCTGCTGTTCGGGCAGGAGCGGGCGCTGGCGGCGATCGACTTCGGCGTGCGCATGGGCGGCGACGGCTACAACCTGTTCCTGCTCGGTCCCGGCGGCATCGGCAAGCGCCGGCTGGCGCGCCGGGTGCTGAACGCGCGTGCCGATGCCGAGGCCACGCCCGGCGACTGGGTGTACGTGCACAACTTCTCCGAACCGCTGAAACCCTGCGCCCTCGGTCTGGCGCCGGGGCAGGGGCCGGCGTTTCGCGAGGCGCTGAAGACGCTGGTCGGCGAGCTGGCCGACCTGCTGCCCGATCTCTACGAGGGCGAGGACTGCCGCGCCCGCCGTCAGGCGCTGAAGGCCGAGTTCGTCGCCCGCGACGAGGAGCGCGTCAAGAGCCTGCGCGAGCGCGCGCGCGCGCAGGACGTGGCGCTGACGCAGACCCCGGACGGCTTCTCGCTGGTGCCGCTCGCCGATGGCGAGCCGATGCCGGACGAGGACTACGAGGCGCTGGCCGAGGACGCGCGCGCCGCGGTCGATGCGGCGATGTCGGAGGTGCGCGGCGCCCTCGAGGACCTGCTCGACACCGCGCCGCGCGAGCAGCGCGCCTACCGCGAGCGCCAGCGCGCGCTGCGTCAGGCGCTGATGCGCCGCGAGGTCGAGCCGCGCATCGCGCAGCTGCGCGAGGCCTGGAGCGGATTGCCAGCGGTGCTGGCGCACCTCGATGCGCTGGCTGCCGACCTGATCGAGCACGTCGATGACTTCCTGCCCGCCGATGACGAGGACGAGGAGCGTCCGCCGGCGCGCCAGCTCAAGCGCTACCGCGTCAACGTCGTGGTCACGCGCACGCCCGGTGCCGGCGCGCCGGTCGTGTACGAGGACCATCCGCTGCACCAGAACCTGCTCGGGCGGCTCGAATACGCAGCCGAGAGCGGCAACCTGCTCACCGACTTCACGCTGATCCGCGCCGGCTCGCTGCACACGGCCAACGGCGGCTACCTGATCCTCGAAGCCCGGCAGCTGCTGTCGCAGCCCTTCGCGTGGGAAGGGCTCAAGCGCGCGCTGCTGTCGCGGGCGATCCGCATCGTCTCGCCCGGCGAGCTCTACGGGCAGGTGACGACGGTGTCGCTCGACCCCGAGCCGATCCCGCTCGCGGTCAAGGTGCTGCTGCTCGGCGATGCCGAGGTCTACGAGCTGCTGTCGCAGCTCGATCCGGACTTTCCGGCGCTGTTCAAGGTCGTCGCCGACCTCGAACCCGACGTGCCGCGCGATGCCGCCAGCGAGCGCCTGTACGCGCGCCTGATCGCGACCATCGTCCACGAGGCCGGGCTGCGGCCGTTCGCGGCCGATGCGCTCGCGCGCGTGATCGATGAGGCCGCACGCCAGGCCGAGGACGCCGCACGCCTGTCGCTGCATCTGGCCGGGCTGAGCGACCTGCTGCGCGAGGCCGACTTCGTCGCCGCCGAGACCGGGACCGATACCGTCACGGCCGCGCAGGTCGCCGAGGCGCTGGCGCGGCGCCGGCGCCGGCGCGGCGGCATCGAGGCGCGCATGCTGGAGGCGATCCGCCGCGGCACGGTGCTGATCGACACGCACGGAGCCGCGATCGGTCAGGTCAACGGTCTGGCCGTGCTCGATCTCGGCGACGTGCGCTTCGCCAAGCCCGTGCGCCTGTCGGCAACCGTGCGCCTCGGCAGCGGCGAGGTCGTCGACATCGAGCGCGAATCCGAACTCGGCGGCGCGATCCACGCCAAGGGTGTGCTGATCCTCACCAGCCTGCTCGGCGCGCGCTATCTGCCCGATCACCCGCTGTCGTTTCGCGCGAGCCTGGTGTTCGAACAGTCCTACGGCCCGGTCGACGGCGACAGCGCCTCGGTCGCCGAGTGCTGCGCGCTGCTGTCGGCGCTGGCGAAACTGCCGCTCGCGCAGCACCTCGCGATCACCGGCTCGCTGAACCAGTACGGCCGCGTGCAGGCGATCGGCGGCGTCAACGAGAAGATCGAGGGTTTCTGGGCCGTGTGCCGCGACGCCGGCCTGACCGGCACGCAGGGCGTGATCGTGCCGGCGGCCAACGTCCAGCACCTGATGCTCGATCCGGAGGTGGTCGAGGCGGTGGCGGCCGGGCGCTTCCACATCCACGCGGTCGCCGAGCTCGACGAGGCGCTGGCGCTGCTGACCGGCGTGGCGGCCGGCGAGCGCGACGCGCAGGGCCGCTTTCCGCCGGCCTCGGTCAACGGCCGCGTCGAGGCGCGGCTCGAAGCCTTCGCGCTGGCCGCGCAGCGCAGTGGCGGCGCGCGTGACTGAGAGACCGGGCCTGTCCGGACCCCTGCGCCGGGTCCGGACGCACGGCAACGCGGGCCGGCTCCGGGCCGCACCGGTCACGGCTGGCCGGGGCGCTGCGGTCCGGAGGCGGTGATGCGCCCGCGCACCCTGATCCGTCATCCGGCGCTGCTGCCGCTGCTGGTGTTCGCGGCGCTCGCCGCCTGCATCCTCGGCACCGGCATCGGCCTGTACCGCTGGCAGCACGCGCAGACCGAGGACGAGGCGCAGCGCATGCTGCTCGCGGTCGCCGACCTGAAGAGCCGCCAGATCGGCGACTGGCTGTTCGAGCGGCGCGCCGATGCCGCGAGCCTCGCCGCCAACCGTCTGGTCGACACCATGATCGGCGACTGGCTGGCCGGGGGCACACCGCAGGATGCCCGGCACGCGCAGCTGCTCGCCCGGCTGCGCTCGTTCCGCGACCTGATGGGCTATGCCAACGTCCTGCTGACCGACCCGCAGGGGCGCATCGTGCTGGCCGCGGAAAACTGGCCGCAGGACGAAAGCGGCTGGCTGCGCGAGCGCGTGCCGCCGCTGCTCGCGCAGGGCCGCACGATGGTGTCCGACCTGCACCGGCTCGACGCCGCCGACCGGCCGCTACTGATGGAGGTGGTGACACCGGTGCTCGCCGGGGGCGGGGAGGCGCAGCGGGTCGTCGCCGGCCTGGTGCTGCTGATCGATCCGCGCAGCTACCTGTATCCGGTCGTGCAGGGCTGGCCGACCGCGAGCGCGAGTGCCGAAGCGCTGCTGGTGCGCGTCGAGGGCGACGACATCGTGTACCTGTCGCCGCTGCGCCACGACAGCGCCGCACCGCTGGGCCTGCGCCGGCCGCTGGACGAATCCGGCCTGGTTGCAGCGCAGGCGGCGCGGGGGCTGCGCGGCATCACCCGCGGCCACGACTACCACGATGCGCCGGTGCTCGCCGCGGTGCGGGCGATCGAGGACACGCCGTGGCTGCTGATCGTGCAGATCGGCGCCGAGGAGGTGTTCGCGCCGCTGCGTCGCGCCGCCTGGCTGGTCGGGCTGACCCTCGGGCTGCTGCTCGCCGCCGCTGCCGCCGTCACCAGCGTCTGGCTGTGGTGGCTGCGCCTGCGCGAGCGCCTGCATGCCGCCGGGCTGGAGGCCGAGGGCATGCGCCTGCGCAGCGAACTCGAATTCCTGTCCAACCACGCCAACGACATCATCCTGCTCGCCGATGACGAGGGCCATGTGCTGCGCGCCAACGACCGTGCGGTCGAGGCCTACGGCTATTCGCACGACGAGCTGACCGGCCTGAGCCTCGCGGCGCTGCGCGCGCAGGAGGCCCCGGCCGAGGCCCAGACGCTGCTGCCCGGCAGCGGCACGGTCTACGAGACCGTGCACCGGCGTCGCGACGGCAGCTGCTTTGCAGTCGAGGTCAGCACGCGCAGCTTCCGCGTCGCGGCCACGCGCTACCGCCAGTCGATCATCCGCGACATCAGCGAGCGCAAGGTCGCCGAGGCGCTGCTGCAGCGCCAGACGCAGCTCTATGCGCTGCTCACCGCCACCAACGAGGCCATCGTGCGCGCCGGCGACGTGCGCGCGCTGTACCGCGAGGTCTGCGCCGCGGCCTGTCGCAGCGGCGGCTTCGTGACCGCGTGGATCGGCACGATCGGCAGCGACGGCAACCGCATCGAGGTTGCGGCCAGCGCCGGTTCGGCCGAGGTCGTCGCCTACGTCGACCGGCTCGGGCTGGTGCTCGATGCCAGCCGCCCCGAAGGTCGCGGACCGACCGCGACCGCGATCCGCGAGGGGTGTTCGATGCTGTCGAACACCATCGGCGACGACTCGCCGATGGCGTTCTGGCAGCAGGCGGCCGAGCACTTCGGCATCGGTTCGGCGGCCTGCTTTCCGCTGCGCTGCGCCGGCCACACGGTGGCCGGCATCAGCCTGTACGCGCCGGTGCCGGGGTATTTCCGCGACGATCTGCTGCACCTGCTCGAACAGCTCGCCGAGGACCTCTCGCACGCGCTCGATCGCTTCGAATCCACCGTGCAGCGCCAGCGCGCCGAACTCGAACTGCGCCGCGCCGCCGAGCTGCTCGAAGCCAAGGTCAGCGCGCGCACCGCCGAGCTGAACGACGCCAACCGCGCCCTCGCGCAGCGCGCCGCCGAATCCGAACGCCGTGCCCACGAGGCCGGCCAGCTCGCGACGCTCAGCAACCGCCTGCAGCTCGCCGATGCCCCGGCCAGCGCCTACACCGTGCTCGCCGATGCGATGCCGGCCCTGTTCCCGGGCTGCCCGGGGGCTTTCTACCGGCTCGCGGGCGACGGCGCGCTGCAGGCCCTGGCGGTCTGGGGCGGGCTGGCGGCGCAGGCCACGGCGGTCGCCAGCGGTCGCTGCCGGGCGCTGCAGGACGGCGAGCTGCACTGCCACACGCTCGCCGCCGGCACGAGAGCCTGTGCGGCGCTTTCGAGCGGCAGCACCGGCTACGTGTGCATGCCGGTGCTCGCCCAGGGCGGCACCCTCGGCCTGCTGCACCTGCAGTTCGACACCCACGATGTGCGCGAGCACGAGGCGGTCGCGCGCCTGGCGCGCGAGCTGGCCGAGCGCCTGGGGCTCACGCTCGCGAATCTCGAACTGCGCGAATCGCTGCGCCACGAATCGCTGCACGACCCGCTGACCGGCGTCTGCAACCGTCGCTACATGGAAGACTGCCTGCGCCGCGAGCTGGTGCGCATCGCCCGCGACGGCCACGTGCTGTCGGTGCTGATGGTCGACATCGACCACTTCAAGGCCGTCAACGACCGCTGGGGCCACGAGGCCGGCGACCGGACGCTGCGCGCCACGGCCCGCCGGCTCGGCCGCGGGACGCGCGGCGGCGACGTGGTCTGCCGCTACGGCGGCGAGGAGTTCGTCGTGATCCTGCCGGGCGCCGATCTCACCGATGCCGCACGCCGCGCCGAGCAGCTGCGCGCCGAGGCCGAGTCCGGGGCCGATGCCGGCGAGGAGCCGGGCGCGCAGCCGGTGACGCTGTCGATCGGGGTGGCGAGCGCGCCGCTGCACGGGCGCAGTTCCGATGCGCTGCTCGGTGCCGCCGACCGCGCGCTGTATCAGGCCAAGAGCGCCGGCCGCAACCGCGTGGTGATCGCCGCGGAGCCGGCCGCCTGAACGGCGCGCTGGCGCTTACGGACAGGGGTTCGGCTGGCGCTGGTGGATGGCGTCGATCGCGGCGCAGACGGCTGCATCGAGCGGCGTGTCGAAGGCGGCGAGGTCGGCTTCGAGCTGCGCGAGCGAGGTCGCCCCGATGATCGTCGCGCCGACCCAGGGCTGACGGTCGACCCAGGCGAGCGCCATCGCCGCCGGGTCGAGGCCGTGCTGCCGGGCCAGCCCGACGTAGGCGCGGGTCGGGGCTTCGGCCTCCGGCTGCGAATAGCGCGTGAAGCGCTCGAACCGGCTCAGCCGCGCCCCGGCCGGTCGCGCGCCGTCGAGGTACTTGCCGCTCAGCACGCCCATCGCCAGCGGCGAATACGCGAGCAGCGGCACCTGCTCGCGCCAGCTCATCTCGGCCAGGCCGATCTCGAAGCTGCGGTTGAGCAGGCTGTACGGGTTCTGGATGCTGGCGATGCGCGGCAGCCCCGGGGTTTCAGCGGCAAGCAGGTAGCGCATCAGCCCCCACGGCGTCTCGTTGGAGATGCCGACGTGGCGCACCTTGCCGGCCTGCACGAGTTCGGCGAGCGCAGCCAGGGTTTCCTCGACCGGCACCGCCGGCGTGTCGTCGACGCGGTAGCCGAGCTGGCCGAACATATTGGTCGGGCGGTCCGGCCAGTGCACCTGGTAGAGGTCCAGGTGATCGGTGCGCAGGCGTTTCAGGCTCGCCTCGCAGGCCGCGAGCACGTTGGCGCGATCGAGCCTGAGCGGCCCCGGCCGCAGCCAGTCGATGCCGCGCGAGGCACCGGCGACCTTGCTCGCGATCACCAGGCGGTTGCGCCGGCCGGGCTGCGCGGCGAGCCAGTTGCCGAGGTACTGCTCGGTGCGCCCCTGGGTTTCGGCGCGCGGCGGCACCGGGTACATCTCGGCGGTGTCGATGAAGTTCACGCCGCGGGCCGTCGCGAAATCGAGCTGCGCGCGGGCTTCGGCCTCGGTGTTCTGCTCGCCCCAGGTCATCGTGCCGAGACAGGCGCGGCTGACGACGAGATCGGTGCAACCCAGGGTCACGGTGCGCATGCGCGGAGGCTCCGGCGGTCGGGATCGGAAGCCGGGGAACGTAACCCGCAGGAGGTATCGATCCCCATGCCTGCATGCGTGGCATGCACGGAGCGACGGGCCGGACCGCGGCCGGTGCTGCTCAGGTCCGCTCGAAGATCAGATCCCGAACCCCGTGGCCGAGCCGCTCGCCGCGGCGCTCGAATTTGGTCAGCGGCCGGTAATCCGGGCGCGGACAGAACATTTCACCGGCGGGCGCGGAATTGGCGAAATCCGCCGACTGGCCGAGCACGGCGAGCATGTGGACGGCGTAATCCTCCCAGTCGGTGGCCAGGTGCAGATGGCCGCCGGGCTTGAGTTTGCGGGCCAGCAGCGCCACGAACGGCGGCTGGATCAGCCGGCGTTTGTGGTGGCGCTTCTTGTGCCAGGGATCGGGAAAGAAAATGTGGACGCGATCGAGACTTGCATCCGGAATCTGTCGTTCCAGCACCTCGACGGCGTCATGGCAGCAAACCCGCAGGTTCTGCAGGGCCAGGCATTCGATCGCGAGCAGCAGGTGTCCGACCCCGGGCCGGTGGACCTCGATGCCGATGAAGTCGGTATAGGGCGCCGCCGCCGCCATCGCCGCCAGCGATTCCCCGTTGCCGAAACCGATTTCCAGCACGCGCAGCGCCGTGCGGCCGAACAGGGATTGCAGGTCGAGTGCCGCAGGACTGAAGTCGATGCCGAATCGCGGCCAGAGTTCATCGAGGGCACGTTGCTGCGCGAGAGTCAGCCGGCCTTCCCGGCGCACGAAACTGCGGATGCGCCGGGGATTTTCGACGTCGTTCATGATCGGTTGGGAGGGTAGAAAACTTTTTTGCAGGCGCCGCCGCCGCGATGGGCGCAGCGGCGGCGGGGATCAGAAAAACAGGCCGTCGAGCGGCGAGGATGCGCTCGCGAAACGCTTTTTCGGAATGCGTCCGGCCAGCCAGGCCTCGCGACCGGCTTCGACGGCCTTTTTCATCGCACTCGCCATCAGCACCGGATTGCGGGCTCCGGCGATCGCGGTGTTCATCAATACGCCGTCGCAGCCGAGTTCCATGGCGATCGCCGCATCCGAAGCCGTGCCGACGCCGGCATCGACCAGCACCGGCACCTGTGCATTCTCGACGATGGTCAGGATGTTATACGGATTGCGCACGCCGAGGCCCGAACCGATCGGCGCGGCCAGCGGCATCACCGCCACGCAGCCCATGGTTTCGAGGCGCTTCGCGATCAGCGGGTCGTCATTCGTGTAGACCATGACCTTGAAGCCGTCGCGAATCAGGATTTCCGCGGCCTTCAGGGTTTCGACGATGTCCGGAAACAGCGTCTTCTGATCGCCGAGCACTTCGAGCTTGACCAGGTCGTGGCCATCGAGCAGCTCGCGCGCGAGCCGGCAGGTGCGCACGGCGCTGTCGGCGTCGAAGCAGCCGGCGGTGTTCGGCAGGATCGTGTAGCGATCCGGCGGCAGCACGTCGAGCAGGTTCGGCTCGCCGGGCGTCTGGCCGATGTTGGTGCGCCGGATCGCGACCGTGACGATTTCGGCGCCGCTCGCCTCGGTTGCCCGCCGGTTCTCGTCCAGATCGCGGTATTTGCCGGTGCCGACCAGCAGGCGCGAGCGGTATTCGCGACCGGCAATCACCAGCGGGGCAGGGGTGGAAGCGGTTTGATCGGTACTTGCGGACATGGGCGGACTCGGGCGCAGTGAGGACGCGGTGAGGAAGGGACGGATTGCGGCCGCAGGACGGGACGGGCGTCGATTCAGCCGCCACCGATCGCGTGGACGAGTTCGACCTCGTCATCCGCCTGCAGCGGCGTCTGCGACCAGCGGCTGCGTGGCACGATTTCGCGATTGATCTCCAGTGCCAGACGCCTGCCGGCGTATCCGAGGCGTTCGACGAGCGCGGCCGCCGTCAGGGAATCTTCGGCTTCGTAAGGCTGGCCGTTGACCTTGATCTGCATGATGAGGAATGCATCCGGTCGGGCAGGGACGGGGCGGCGATCATACACGATCGCGCGTGCCTGACAGTACAAGTGCGGACCGCTGCCGGCAATCGCGGCTGCCAAGCAAGGGGCCATGGACGGTAACGACCTGATGCATCGAAGTGAAATGCAGACCGTGACAACGGCTTGCGGTTCCCGGCACCCGGCGACTGCGACAATGCCGGTGTCGCCGAAGTACCGGATCACAAAGCCGATGGCTGCACTTACGCATGACAGCCGCCCCGGCAGGTGCCCGAATGTGTCGGCGGTCAGCCGTGGCGTTACACGGATACGCTAATGCAGCATGAAATTTAGCAGGGTCGATACTGGCAAGTCCGATATTCATGAATTACCATGCCTGACATCCGCAGTGTCGGATTGATCCGGAAGCAGCCGCTACGTGACCCGCCAGGACGAGCCTGCTCCCGCAACATTTACGATGCACCCAGCCGAGAGATCATTCCCATGAGCGTACGCTTCGAAGACATCGATGTTTCGACCTTCAACCTCGAACAGCTGCAGGCGCTGATGGAGATGGCGCGCAAGGAAATTGAAGTCAAGGAGCAGACCCGGCTGCTGGAAGTCGCTGCGCAGATTCAGAGTCTGGCCAGCGGCGTCGGCCGCAGCGTCGAGGAAATCCTGTCGATGTCCAGCGATGGCAAGCGCAAGCGCACCAGCAAGTCGGATACCGGTGAAAAAATCGTCAAGTTCCGCAACACCGTGAATCCCGACGAAACCTGGAGCGGTCGCGGCAAGCGCCCGCGCTGGCTGCAGGAAGCCCTGCTGAACGGTGCCGACATCCAGAGTTTTGCCGTCTGAGCAGGCCCGGGGCTTGCCGAATGCCGTACAGGCGGCATAATAGGCGGGCCCAGCGGGTGTAGTTCAATGGCAGAACCTCAGCTTCCCAAGCTGATGGCGTGGGTTCGATTCCCATCACCCGCTCCAGAACCGCAAGGGCCGCGCCAGTCGCGGCCCTTTTCATTTCCGAGCATCGCGCGCGCCGCCGTCCGTGAATTCGGGGCACCCGGGGCAGCCAGGGGCAAGCTTCTGAATCATCGCGAATCCGGACCGGCTGCGGGATGCCAGATCGAGGCCGCCAGCCCATGATCAGAATTGCGATTGCCGGCGTCGCCGGGCGCATGGGGCGCCAGCTCGTCGAGGCCTGTGCGCAGGCTGCGGACGTGACGCTCGCCGTCGCCGTCGAGCGGCCCGGCAGCAGCATGATCGGCTGCGATGCCGGGGAACTCGCCGGCATCGGGCGCAACGGCGTCGTCGTCGGTGACGACCTTGCGGCCCGGCTCGATGACTTCGACGTGCTGATCGACTTCACGCGCCCGGAGCCGACGCTCGCGCATCTGGCGCTCTGTCGCGCGGCCGGGCGCTGCGCCGTGATCGGCACGACCGGCTTCACGGCGGCGCAGAAGGCGGAGATCCAGGCCGCCGCCGCCGATACCGGCATCGTGTTCGCGCCGAACTTCAGCGTCGGTGTGAATCTCTGTTTCAGGCTGCTCGACCTCGCTGCCCGCGTGCTCGGCGATGAGGTCGATATCGAAGTGCTCGAAGCCCATCACCGGCACAAGGTCGATGCGCCCTCGGGCACGGCGCTGCGCATGGGCGAGGTGGTCGCGCAGGCGCTCGGGCGCGAGCTGTCCGAAGTCGCCGTATACGGCCGAGAGGGCCAGACCGGCGAGCGCGACCGGCGCACGATCGGCTTCGCGACCGTGCGCGCCGGCGACATCGTCGGCGAGCACACGGTGCTGTTCGCCGACATCGGCGAGCGTGTCGAGATCACGCACAAGGCGTCGAGCCGCATGACCTTCGCGCGCGGTGCGGTGCGCGCCGCCGGCTGGCTGGCCGGGCGCGCTCCGGGGCTCTACGACATGCAGGACGTGCTCGGCCTGCGCTGAGCCGGGCACCGTCGTCATGCGTCGTCATGGACGGAATTGCTGCCCTGCGGTAGATTTCCGGCACTTTGACTGAGATTGACGAAAACGTAATCCTCGGACACCGGGCGGGAGGGAAGGCAACGTTTCCCTCCCGCCTTCGCACGTCTGAATGGAGGAAATTTTGAGGAAACCCGCACTGCTGGCCCTGGCAGACGGCAGCCTGTTCCGGGGTGAGTCCATCGGTGCCGATGGTTCGACCACCGGCGAAGTCGTGTTCAACACCTCGATCACCGGCTATCAGGAGATCCTCACCGACCCCTCGTACTGCCGGCAGATCGTGACGCTGACCTATCCGCACATCGGCAACGTCGGTGCCAATCCCGGCGACGAGGAAGCGGCGAAGATCTGGTCCTCGGGGCTGGTCGTGCGCGACTGCCCGCCGCGTCCGAGCAGCTGGCGCAGCCGCCAGTCGCTCGATGCCTATCTGAGCGAGCGCGGCGTGGTCGCGATCGCCGGCATCGACACGCGCCGGCTGACGCGCCACCTGCGCGAGCAGGGCGCGCAGAACGGCTGCATCGTCGCCGGCGACCGGCCGGATGCCGAGGCCGCGATCGCCGCGGCGCGTGCCGCGCCGAAGATGGTCGGGCTCGACCTCGCGCAGGTGGTGACGACCGAAAGCCGCTACGAGTGGACCGAAGGCTGCTGGCGGCTCGACGGCGATGACTTCCCGCAGCAGGCCGAGGCGCGCTTCCACGTCGTCGCCTATGACTACGGCGTCAAGCGCAACATCCTGCGCATGCTCGCCGCGCGCGGCTGTCGCGTCAGCGTCGTGCCGGCGCGCACGCCGGCGGCCGAGGTGCTGGCCCTGCGCCCCGATGGCGTGTTCCTGTCCAACGGTCCGGGCGATCCTGAGCCCTGCGACTACGCGATCACGGCGATCCGCGAGCTGCTCGATGCCGGCGTGCCGATCTTCGGCATCTGTCTCGGCCACCAGCTGCTCGGACTGGCCTCCGGCGCGCGCACGGTCAAGATGAAGTTCGGCCACCACGGCGGCAATCATCCGGTGCAGGATCTCGATTCCGGCCGCGTGATGATCTCCAGCCAGAACCACGGCTTCGCGGTCGATGAGGCCACGCTGCCGGCCACGCTGCGCGCCACGCACCGTTCGCTGTTCGACGGCACGCTGCAGGGCATCGAGCGCACCGACCGGCCGGCGTTCAGCTTCCAGGGCCATCCGGAAGCGAGTCCCGGGCCGCACGACGTTGCCGGCCTGTTCGACCGCTTCATCGGCCTGATGCAACGCCACGGCCGCTGAGCCCGCCTGAGGCCGGCGCCCGTGCGTGCGCACGGGGCGCCGGCACGCCCGAATCTCCCGAACGCCTCGCTGCGTCTGCTGCCCACGGTTTCCGTCCATGCCGAAACGTACCGACATCCAGAGCATCCTGATCATCGGCGCCGGTCCCATCGTGATCGGCCAGGCCTGCGAGTTCGACTACTCGGGCGCCCAGGCCTGCAAGGCGCTGCGCGAGGAGGGCTACCGCGTCATCCTCGTCAATTCCAATCCGGCGACGATCATGACCGACCCGGAGATGGCCGACGCGATCTACATCGAGCCGATCCACTGGCAGACGGTCGCGCGCATCATCGAGCAGGAGCGCCCGCATGCGCTGCTGCCGACCATGGGCGGGCAGACGGCGCTGAACTGCGCGCTCGATCTGGCGCACCATGGCGTGCTCGAAAAATTCGGCGTCGAGATGATCGGCGCCAACGAGGACGCCATCGACATGGCCGAGGACCGCGAGCGCTTCCGCGACGCGATGACCGAGATCGGTCTGGCGACGCCGCGCGCGCGCATCGCGCACACGATCGAGGAGGCCGTCGCCGCGCAGGCCGACATCGGCTTCCCGACCATCATCCGGCCGTCATTCACGATGGGCGGCTCGGGCGGCGGCATCGCCTATAACCGCCAGGAATTCCTGGAGATCGTCGAGCCCGGCCTGGACCTGTCGCCGACCAGCGAGGTGCTGCTCGAAGAGTCGGTGCTCGGCTGGAAGGAATACGAGATGGAGGTCGTGCGCGACCGCGTCGACAACTGCATCATCGTCTGCTCGATCGAGAACTTCGATCCGATGGGCGTGCACACCGGCGACTCGATCACCGTCGCACCGGCGCAGACACTGACCGACCGCGAATACCAGATCATGCGCGACGCCTCGCTGGCGGTGCTGCGCAAGATCGGCGTCGACACCGGCGGCTCGAACGTGCAGTTCGGCCTCAATCCCGCTGATGGGCGCATGGTCGTCATCGAGATGAACCCGCGCGTGTCGCGCTCCTCGGCGCTCGCCTCGAAGGCCACCGGCTTCCCGATCGCCAAGGTCGCGGCCAAGCTCGCGGTCGGCTACACGCTCGATGAGCTGAAGAACGAGATCACCGGCGGGCTGACGCCGGCCTCGTTCGAACCGTCGATCGATTACGTCGTCACCAAGGTGCCGCGCTTCAACTTCGAGAAGTTCCCGCAGGCCGACGCGCGCCTGACCACGCAGATGAAGTCGGTCGGCGAGATCATGGCGATCGGCCGCACCTTCCAGGAGTCGGTGCACAAGGCGCTGCGCGGCCTGGAGATCGGCACCGACGGCTTCAATCCGCTGCTCGATCGTCTCGATCCCGAGGCGCCGCTGCGCCTGAAGCAGGAACTCGGCGTGCCCGGCGCGCACCGCATCTGGTACGTCGCCGATGCCTTCCGGCTCGGCTACACGGTCGAGCAGGTGCACGACTACACGCGGATCGACCCGTGGTTCCTCGACCAGATCGCCGAGCTGATCGAACTCGAGGCCGGCATCGCCGGCCACGGCGTCGCCGGCCTGCGCGAGCGCGATCGCCTGTACGGCCTCAAGCGCAAGGGCTTCTCGGACCGGCGCCTCGCGGCGCTGACCGGCACGAACGAGCACGAGATCCGCACGCTGCGCACCAGCCTGAACGTGCATCCGGTCTACAAGCGCGTCGACTCCTGCGCCGCCGAGTTCGCGACCGGCACCGCGTATCTCTATTCGACCTACGAGGAGGAATGCGAGGCCGCCCCGAGTGCGCGCGACAAGATCATGATCCTCGGCGGCGGGCCGAACCGCATCGGCCAGGGCATCGAGTTCGACTACTGCTGCGTCCACGCCGCGCTGTCGCTGCGCGAGGACGGCTACGAGACGATCATGGTCAACTGCAACCCCGAGACCGTCTCGACCGACTACGACACCTCGGACCGCCTGTACTTCGAGCCGCTGACGCTGGAGGACGTGCTGGAGATCGTGCGCGTCGAGGCGCCGAAGGGTGTGATCGTGCAGTACGGCGGCCAGACGCCGCTGAAGCTCGCGCGTCCGCTCGAAGCCGCCGGCGTGCCGATCATCGGCACCAGCCCCGATGCCATCGACCGCGCCGAAGACCGCGAGCGCTTCCAGCGCATGATCGACGAACTGGCGCTGCGCCAGCCGCCGAACCGCACCGCGCGCGATCCCGAGACCGCCGTGCGCCTGGCCGCCGAGATCGGCTATCCGCTGGTCGTGCGTCCGTCCTACGTGCTCGGCGGCCGGGCGATGGAGATCGTCCACAACGAGGACGACCTGCGCCGCTACATGCGCGAGGCCGTGCAGGTCAGCAATGACAGTCCGGTGCTGCTCGATCGCTTCCTGAACGACGCGATCGAGGTCGATGTCGACGCGATCGCCGACGCCGACGGCGATGTCGTCATCGGCGGCATCATGGAGCACATCGAGGAGGCCGGCGTGCACTCGGGCGATTCGGCCTGCTCGCTGCCGCCGTACTCGCTGTCGCCGCTGACGCTCGACCGGCTGCGCACGCAGGTGCGGGCGATGGCGCGCGAGCTCGGCGTCGTCGGGCTGATGAACACGCAGTTCGCGATCCAGGGCGACGACATCTTCGTGCTCGAAGTCAATCCGCGCGCCTCGCGCACCGTGCCCTATGTTTCCAAGGCCACCGGCCGGCCGCTCGCGAAGATCGCCGCGCGCTGCATGGCCGGGCGCTCGCTGGCCGGGCAGGGCGTGCAGGGCGAGATCGTGCCCTCGTACTATTCGGTCAAGGAAGCCGTGTTCCCGTTCGTGAAGTTCCCGGGCGTCGATCCGCTGCTCGGCCCCGAGATGAAGTCGACCGGCGAGGTCATGGGCGTCGGGCGCAGCTTCGGCGAGGCCTACGCCAAGGCCCAGCTCGGCGCCGGCAACCGCCTGCCGGCCTCCGGCAAGGCCTTCCTGTCGGTGCGCGAGGTCGACAAGGTCAAGATCGTCGAGGTGGCGCGCGATCTGGTCGCCCGCGGCTTCTCGCTGGTCGGCACCCGCGGCACGGCGGCGACGCTCAACGCCGCCGGGCTGGAGTGCGCCATCGTCAACAAGGTCGGCGAAGGCCGGCCGCACATCGTCGACATGATCAAGAACGACGAGATCTCGCTGATCGTCAACACCACCGAAGGCAAGCAGGCCATTGCCGACTCGTTCTCGCTGCGACGCAATGCGCTGATGCACAAGGTCAGCTACACCACCACGATCGCCGCCGCGCGCGCCTCCGTCATGGCGCTCGAAGACCTCGGCAGCGATCGCGTCACCCGCCTCCAGGATTTGCACAAGGAGCTCCAGGCATGACCCAGAAGGTGCCGATGACTGCCACCGGCGCAGAAAAGCTCAGGGCCGAACTGCAGGAACTGAAAACCGTTGCCCGCCCGAAAGTCATCGAGGCGATCGCCGAGGCGCGCGCACACGGGGACCTGAAGGAAAACGCCGAATATTCCGCCGCGCGCGAGCAGCAGGGCTTCATCGAAGGCCGCATCAAGGAAATCGAATACAAGCTCTCGCACGCGCACGTCATCGACGTGACCGCGCTGCCGCGCACCGGCAAGGTCGTGTTCGGCGTCACCGTCACGCTCGCCGACGAGGACTCCGGCGACGAGGTCCGTTACCAGATCGTCGGCGAGGACGAGGCCGACATCCCGTCCGGGCGCATCTCGGTGAATTCCCCGATCGCACGCGCGCTGATCGGCAAGGAGGAGGGCGAGGTCGCCACCGTGCAGACCCCGGGCGGCGTCCGGCACTGGGAAGTCGTGGCGGTCGAGCATCTGTAGGCGCCGGTCCCCGCGCGCCGCTTCTCTCCCGACTCCGAAGGGCAGGCCGATGCGCCTGCCCTTCGCGTTTCGGCCCCCCGACGACGCAGGTTCACTGCCATGTACCGATGCCTGACCCGCGCGACACTGCTCGCGATCCTTGCCCTGAGCGGCCTGCTGCCGGCCGCCGTGCCGGCGGCGAGCCTGTCCGACACCATCGATGCGATCCGCGGCGCCGTCGTCGCCGTCGGCACCTACGAGGCCACACGCCGGCCGCCGGCGAACTTCCTCGGCACCGGCTTCGTCGTCGGCGACGGCACCTGGGTGATCACCAACGCCCACGTCGTCGACAAGCCGCTCGATCCGGTCAAGCGCGAGTTTCCGGCCGTGTTCGCCGGGCGCGGCAACGAGTTCGCGACCATCGAGGCGAAGATCGTGCAGACCGATCCCGAGCACGACCTGGCGCTGCTGAAGCTGCTCGGCGCGCCGCTGCCGACGCGCTTCAGGCTCGCCGGCGGCCTGCCGCGCGAGGGGCAGGAGATCGCGTTCACCGGCTTTCCGATCGGCGTCGTGCTCGGCCTGTACCCGGTCACGCACCGCGGCATCGTCTCGGCGATCACGCCGGTCGCGATCCCGGCGCCCTCGGCCGGCCAGCTCGACGCCAACGCCATCCGCCGCCTGAGCCGGCCGTTCAACGTGCTGCAGCTCGACGCCACCGCCTACCCCGGCAACAGCGGCAGCCCGCTGTACGACCCGGCGAGCGGCCGCGTCTACGGCGTCATCAACTCGGTGTTCATCAAGGAAACCAAGGAAAACGTCATCCAGAAGCCGAGCGGCATCACCTACGCGATCCCGGTCGAATACCTGCAGGCCCTGATGCGCAAGGCCGGCGCCGGCAACTGACGGCTTGACGCTGCCGGACCTGGCCCGTAATATGCGCGGCCTGTTTGGGGCGATTAGCTCAGCGGGAGAGCACTTCCTTCACACGGAAGGGGTCAGTGGTTCGATCCCACTATCGCCCACCAAATAAATCAACGGTTTAGACGCAAGCGTCTAGGCCGTTTTTCATTTATATGGCCTGCGCGGGCAACAGCGCGGGCAACATTTTGCGAAGTACCTGCCCGGCGGTGCGCGCTTGGCCTCGGTGGCGTCCTCGCCTTCGAGCGCCACCAGCACCGGCCCGATGGCGGCGTGCAGTGCATAAGCGAAGGGTGTGCATCCAGCGCACACCCTTGTCCTGCGGGGGTACTCACAGAGTGAGTGCCCTTCGGTGCCGATGCGGCATCGGTCACAGGGTCACGGCACCGATTCCGGGGATTCCCGGTATTGCCCCCGCAGGCCACGTCAGGCGCATGCCTCGATGCCAAGCTCGCCATCAGCATGAAGGGTG
>JAFEGB010000210.1 GCA_018240295.1 Pseudomonadota bacterium | reverse complement strand
CGACGGCAACCGCACGGCCCGCCCGCATGAGCCGCGACTGGACCGGCAGCACGCATCGCGGTGCGCGCGCACTGCCGGTCCGGGCGGAACACGCCGCCGCTTCAGCCCCCTCGCCCGCCTCGGGGACGGGGGCTGAAGCCGCCGGACTTCCGGCGGCCGCCGGTGTCAGGCGCCCTGCGGCAGTCCGCCCGCCGCCGCCGACGGTGCGACCGGTGCGTGACCGGTACGGCTCGCGGCGTAGACCTGCGCATCGACGACGGCCACCGCGCTCATGTTGACGATGCGGCGCACGGTCGCCGCCGTCGTCATCACGTGACCCGGCAGGTTCAGGCCCATCAGCATCGGGCCGATCGCGATCGAGTCGGCGACCATCTTCAGCAGGTTGTAGGCGATGTTGGCGGCGTCGAGGTTCGGCAGCACCAGCAGGTTGGCGGTGCCGCTCAGGCGCGACTCCGGGAACAGGCGGCTGCGCAGCGCATCGGACAGCGCCGTGTCGCCCTGCATCTCGCCTTCGACTTCGAGGTCCGGGGCGCGCTTGAGCAGCAGCTGCAGCGCCTCGGCCATCTTGCGCGAGGTCGGCGTGTAGTCGCTGCCGAAGTTCGAGTGCGAGACCAGCGCCACCTTCGGCGTCAGGCCGAAGCGGCGCACCTCGTCGGCGGCCATGATCGTCATCGACGCGATCTGCTCGGCGGTCGGATCGAAGTTGACGTGCGTGTCGCAGAGGAACAGCGGGCCGTGCGGCGTCAGCAGCAGGCTCATCGCCGCCGGCGTCGGCACGCCGGACTGGATGCCGAACACGTCGATCATGTGTTCGAGCTGGCGGCGGTAGCGCGTCTGCATGCCGCAGATCACGGTGTCGGCGAGGCCGAGGCGCACCAGCAGCGCACCGAGCACGGTCGGGCGCGTGCGCACGCGCTGGCGGGCGTTCTCGATGGTCATGCCGCGGCGCGCGAGCAGGCGATGGTATTCCTGCCAGCAGGCTTCGTAGTGCGGATGGTCGCGGAAGTCGATGACATCGAAGTCCTCGTCCATCTTCACGTGCAGGCTGAGCTGTTCGAGGCGCTCGGCGATGCGCTCGCGCCGGCCGATCAGCATCGGGCGGCCGAGTTCGTCGTCGCAGACCACCTGCACGGCGCGCAGCACGCGATCGTCCTCGCCCTCGCAGTAGACGATGCGCTTCGGATCGGCCTTCGCGCGCTCGAACACCGGCTTCATGATCATGCCGGAGCGGTACACGTACTGGCTGAGCTGCTCGCGGTAGGCGTCGAAGTCGGTGATCGGCCGCGTCGCCACCCCGGTTTCCATCGCCGCCTTGGCGACCGCGACCGGCAGTTCGAGGATCAGGCGCGGATCGAAGGGCTTCGGGATCAGGTAATCCGGGCCGAAGTGCAGCGGCTGGTCGCCGTAGGCGGCCATGACCGCCTCGTCGGGCTCCTGCATGGTCAGGTCGGCGATGGCGCGCACGCAGGCGAGCTTCATCTCCTCGTTGATCGTGCTGGCACCGACATCGAGCGCGCCGCGGAAGATGTACGGGAAGCAGAGGACGTTGTTGACCTGGTTCGGGTAGTCCGAACGGCCGGTGGCGAGGATCGCATCCGGACGCACGGCCTTCGCCAGCTCCGGCAGGATCTCCGGCGTCGGGTTGGCGAGCGCGAGGATCAGCGGGTTCGGGGCCAGCGTCTTGACCATGTCCTGCGTCAGCACGCCGGGGCCGGAGACGCCGAGGAAGATGTCGGCACCGACCACGGCCTCGCCGAGCGTGCGGTGCGGCACGTCGGCGGCATAGCCGGCCTTGCGGTCGTCCATGTAGACGGTGCGGCCCTTGTACACGACGCCCTTGGAGTCGCAGACGATGATGTTCTCTTTCTTCAGGCCGAGGCTGACCAGCAGGTCGAGGCAGGCCAGACCCGCCGCACCGGCGCCGCAGCAGGTCAGGCGCACCTTGGTGATGTCCTTGCCGACCACGCGCAGGCCGTTGAGCACCGCGGCGGTGGTGATGATCGCCGTGCCGTGCTGGTCGTCGTGGAACACCGGAATCTTCATGCGCTCGCGCAGCTTCTGCTCGATGTAGAAGCACTCGGGCGCCTTGATGTCCTCAAGGTTGATGCCGCCGAAGGTCGGCTCCAGCGAGGCGATGATGTCGATCAGCTTGTCCGGGTCGCGCTCGTCGACCTCGATGTCGAAGACGTTGATGCCGGCGAACTTCTTGAACAGCACGCCCTTGCCTTCCATGACCGGCTTCGAGGCCAGCGCGCCGATCGGCCCGAGGCCGAGCACGGCGGTGCCGTTGGAGATCACCGCGACCAGATTGCCGCGCGCGGTGACGGTCGCGGCTTCCTGCGGATCCTCGACGATGGCCTCGCAGGCCGCGGCCACGCCGGGCGAATAGGCCAGCGCCAGATCACGCTGGTTGGCGAGCGGCTTGCTCGGCACCACCTCGATCTTTCCGGGCACCGGAAAGCGGTGGTAGTGCAGCGCCATGGCCTTGAGTTCATCGCTCTTCACGTCTTCGGACATCGGGATTTCCTCCTCAAGCAGCGGGTTGCGGGCGGTGCCGCGCGACAGGACGGCGACACTTCATTCCGCAGAAACGGCAAAGCGCCACGCCGGGATCGGACGTGGCGCTGCGGTCACGAACGGGTTGCACGGAACGACGGGCTGAAGCGGCAGGCGGGTCGTGTCAATAGTCATGATAAATCCAATCGACACCGCACGGCTTGCCTGAGGTCAGCACTCGTTTCCGCCATCCGAAGCGCGACCTGCGCCGGTGTGGCCTGACCGGTATAGCAAGCCGCTTGCCAGTGCACAGGGGCACGTCACATCAAGCACTTGCCGGTCGGGACGTGCGGAATTCCGCACGCCGGCCCCGGTCCGCGGCCGGAAAACCGCACGCGGCCAATGGCTTGCCTCTGATAGAATCCGCGCGCCGTTTTCAGAAGCGCACTGAAAGCTGAAGGACCCGCCGAATTCCGATCCGACGCACCCGCCGTCGCCGCAGCAGCACCCCGGAGTCATCGATGAGCACGATCCGCCAGGAAGATTTCATCCAGAGCATTGCCGACGCCTTCCAGTACATCAGCTATTACCACCCGGTCGATTACATCCAGGCGCTGTCGGCCGCGTATGAGCGCGAACAGAATCCGGCTGCCAAGGATGCGATCGCGCAGATCCTGATCAACTCGCGCATGTGCGCCGAAGGCCACCGCCCGATCTGCCAGGACACCGGCATCGCGCTGGTCTTCCTGAAGGTCGGCATGCACGTGAAGTGGGACGCGAAGATGAGCGTCACCGCGATGGTCAACGAAGGCGTGCGCCGCGCCTATCTGCACCCCGACAACAAGCTGCGCGCCTCGGTGCTCACCGACCCGGCAGGCAAGCGCACGAACAGCAAGGACAACACCCCGGCGGTCATCCACTACGAGATCGTCGAAGGCGATGGCGTCGAGGTCATCTGCGCGGCCAAGGGCGGCGGCTCCGAAGCCAAGTCGAAGTTCGCGATGCTGAACCCCTCCGACAACCTGGTCGAATGGGTGCTGAAGACCGTCCCGACCATGGGTGCCGGCTGGTGCCCGCCCGGCATCCTCGGCATCGGCATCGGTGGCACGCCCGAAAAGGCGCTGCTGCTCGCCAAGGAATCGCTGATGGCGCCGGTCGACATCCAGGACCTCATCGCCCGCGGCCCGTCGAACCGTGCCGAGGAACTGCGCCTGGAGCTGTACGAGAAGGTCAACGCCCTCGGCATCGGTGCGCAGGGTCTCGGCGGCCTGACGACCGTGCTCGACGTGAAGGTGCTCGACTACCCGACGCACGCCGCCAACCTGCCGATCGCGATGGTTCCGAACTGCGCGGCCACCCGCCACGTGCACTTCCACCTGCACGGCGAAGGCCCGGCGGTGCTGACGCCGCCGTCGCTCGATGACTGGCCGAAGCTCACCTACGACTCCAGCAAGGGCAAGCGCGTCAACCTCGACACGGTCACGCGCGAGGAAGTCCTGGGCTGGAAGCCCGGCGACGTGCTGCTGCTGAACGGCAAGCTGCTCACCGGCCGCGATGCTGCGCACAAGCGCATGACCGACATGCTCAACCGCGGCGAGAAGCTGCCGGTCGACTTCAACGGCCGCTTCATCTACTACGTCGGCCCGGTCGACCCGGTGCGCGACGAAGTCGTCGGCCCCGCCGGCCCGACCACGGCCACGCGCATGGACAAGTTCACGCGCCAGATGCTGGAACAGACCGGCCTGCTCGGCATGGTCGGCAAGTCCGAACGCGGCCAGACCGCCATCGACGCGATCAAGGACAACAAGGCCGTGTACCTGATGGCGGTCGGCGGCGCGGCCTACCTCGTGTCGAAGGCGATCAAGGCCAGCCGGGTACTGGCGTTCGAGGACCTCGGCATGGAGGCGATCTACGAGTTCGAGGTCAAGGACATGCCGGTCGCTGTCGCTGTCGACTCCAACGGCACCAGCGTCCACCAGACCGGACCGAAGGAATGGCAGGCGAAGATCGGGAAGATTCCGGTGGTGACGGCGTAATTTTTATTTTATTACTGTATTACCAAAGGTGGCATATGCCACCTTTGGCTTTTAAATTACTTGGAAACCATAAATT
>JAFEGB010000020.1 GCA_018240295.1 Pseudomonadota bacterium | reverse complement strand
GGTCTGCCGGGGCCGATGACCGGACCCGTCGCCTGCGCCGCCGCCTCGATGCGGCGGCGCACCGTCAGCGAAGCGCCGCGCACGCTGCCCGTCCCGGGGCCGGCCGGAACGCGCAGCGGCATTCGCGTCCGCAGGGTCACGGCCGAGGGCCACCGACCCGCCACCATGACTGCCGCGCACCCGTTGCCGTGGCCCTTCGCCACGATCCGTCAGCCGGGGCAGCCGCAGTCGAAGGAGTGAGGATTCGCCATGAGCCAGATCGTTTCTGCCGTGTATGCCACCCACGCCGATGCCGAGGCCGCGCGTCAGGCGCTGATCGTCGACGGCTTCGAGGCCGCCGAGGTCCACATCACCTCGCTCGCCACCGGCGACGACACCACCCCGTCCGCACAAGGCGGCGGCGTGCGGGGTTTCTTCCGTTCGCTGTTCGGACTCGAACCGGAGCATCCGGAGGTCGAACGCTACGTCGCGGCCGTCGACAGCGGCCGTACCGTCGTCAGCATCGAGGTCGATGACGACGAGGCGCTCGCGGCGCGCACGGTGCTGCTGCGCTACGGGCCGGTCGACCTGCCGCCCGGCGAGGGCTACGTGACCGATGCCGACCGCCTGCGCAACGGCGATGCCGAGTCCGAGTACCGCACGACGATGCCGTTCGGCGAGAGCATCTGCGCCGGCGCGGCCGGGGCGGCCGGCGAGCCGGGCGCGCGCCCGGGCACGACGCCGATCCCGGAGTCCGAAACCGAGGCGCGGCTCGCGACCCCGCCCGGCCTGCGCGAATCCCCGGCCCTGGCGCCGGCCGTGCCGCCGGCTTCGGTCTATGAGGATCCGCTGCTGAGCGAGGACCCGTCGCGCACGCAGCCCTTCGTGCCGGTCGTGACGCAGCGCGTGCTGCCGGACCCGCTGCTCGACGAGCCGCGCCCGACCGACCTGTACGCGGCGCGCGATGCGTCGATCGAGACCGGCGAGCGGGCCGCGGATGCCGTCTACAGCGGCGCGGCGCACGAGCACGAGCCGGTGCTCGCACCCGATGCGCTCGATGAGGGCATCAGCCACGCGCCGGGGCTCGAAGAAACGCCGCCGACCGATCCGGCGAGCGTGGTCGGGGGCTCGATCGCCGAGGACCAGCATGAACCGCCGCACACGGTGCCGCCGCTGGCACCGATCGTGCCGCCGGTCGCGCCGATCGCAGCGCCGCACCAGCCGGAACGTCGCCGCCAGCCGCGCTGAGCGATCTGCAGGGGGCCTGCATGGGGCCTGATGTCTGGTTTGCGTGCGTTCCGCTTCCGGTTGATGCGCGCGTGCCGCGACGGCCGGTTCCGCGGAACGGGTGGGCAACGGCGACCCTGCGGGGCCGGTCGCCGTTGTCTGCCGATCCGGGCCGCCTGCAACCGCAGCGGCCTGACCCGGCCCCGCGTCGACCGGAGCCCAGGCCATGACCGCCCAGTCCCTCGGCACCGTGCTGCTCGGCGCGGCGCTGATCCACTACCTGATCCTGCTCGCGTGGTTCGCCGTGTTCACCGGCGCCCACGACGCGCTGCACCGCCTGCACGGCCGCTGGTTCCGGCTGCCGGTCGAGCGCTTCGACGCCATCCATTACGCGGCGATGGCCGGCTACAAGCTCGGCGTGCTGCTGTTCTTTCTGGTGCCGGGGATCGCGCTGAAGCTCTGGTGATGCCTTGCCGGGGATTCGGGGCGAAGACGGCGCCTGCGCACTACAGCCAAGCCATGCAGTCGGGCGCAATCGACGCCGGCACCTGGCGACCTAGGCTGCGGCATGCCCACGCCGCCGGATACTCCGATGACTGCCGTCGCCCTTGTCACCAATGCCCTCGAATTCGCCGGCCCGCCGGCCGTCGCCGCGCTGCTCGCCGCCGGTTTCCGGCTGGTCGTGCACGATCCGGCGTTTGTCGATGCCGTGCAGCGCACGCAGTACGCCTCCGCCAATGCCGACCTGACCGTGCTCGCCGAACAGCAACCCGACGACATCCTGAAGGCGACGCTGGCACAGGCCGGCCGGCTCGACGTGCTGGTCAGCAACGACGCCTTCCCGGCCATCCACGGCCCGATCGCCGCCGCCGCGGTCGAGGACCTGCACGCGACGCTGGAGCGGCTGGTGGTGTTTCCGTTCGCGCTAGCGCGTGGCGATCCCGGCCCTGCGCGCGGCACTGGCGGCGCGGGTGGTGATGATCACGTCGAACCGCACGCGCCTGCCGATGCCAGGCGGGGCGATCCCGGACGCGGCGCGCGCGGCGCTGAACGCACTGGTGAAGTCACTGAGCCTCGAACTTGCGCCCGACGGCATCCCGGTCAACGCCATCGCGCCGAACTTCCTGTACAGCGAGACCTACTTCCCGCGCGCGCTTCGTCGATGATCCAGCCGGTCGCGACTGGATCGCGCAGACTGTGCCGGCCGGCCGGGTCGGCCGGCCCGAGGAGATCGGCGAACTGGTGTGCATGCTCGCGATGCTGAGGGGCACGTTCATGGCCGGCGCCACGCTGGATTTCTCCGGCGGCTGGCCGGCCGCGCCGCGGCGGCCGGGCGGATGAGCCGGTCATGCCGATCACGGCTGTAGTAGCCCCTAGACAATCGCCAAAACCGACCGAATGCTGCGGCTGGTTTGCACTCCGGTACACTGGGTTGTCAAAACCTTGGTCTGTGCGATGCAAGTTGCTGATTCAGATATGATAATGACAGTAAAGGAGGTCGCTGACTACCTTCGGGCAAGTCAGCGCGTGGTCTGCCGCTTGACGGTGCTCCGGAAGCTGCCGGCGTTCAAGGTTGGCGCCAACTGGTGGTTTCGACGTTCCGAACTTGATGCGTGGATTTCGGCTCAGTGGCCCGCTGACGGTCTCAGTGGCGCTGCTGGTGGGTGCGAATCGCAAGGACGGATCCAGTGTGAAGCTCGTCCATAACAGCGGAGCTGACTGCGCCATTGACCTGTTACGCCCGAATCTCAAGGCGGGCCAGTCGCTGGCGTTCATGACGCCGACCTTTTCGCTGTATGCCTTTGCTGAATTGCGTGAGGCACTGGCTCGGCTGAATCGTACCCAGCTTATCCTGCCATCGGAGGCGAACAACTTGGAGTTGCAGGGCACTGAAAGCGATCGGGCAGCGCGCAACCGCCTGCAGACCCGGTGGCTGGCCAATCAGTGTGCGACATGGCTGAGAGGCAAGGTTGAAGTGCGCCGCGCACCAGAGCGAATACCGCAGGGAACTGCGGTTCTGCGGGACGCCGACGATGTGCCTATTCAGGTCATCATGGGAGCCGTCGCGTTGAGCACCGACGGTCTCGGGTTGCTGCCTGGTAACCCGTTGAGTCTCACGCAAGCTTCCGAGAGCCCGGCAGAGGCTGCCATGCTGGCCCAGTGGTTCGATCAGCAGTGGAAGACGCTTCAGTCGGACCCCGAAGCGGCTGAAGCCGCGCGTCAAGCCCTGTCTGCTCAGTTGCAGAACATCGGTGAGCAACGTGCGCCCTTCGATATCTATGCGCTGATGCTGAGCTACCTGTTCGGCGATCGGGAAGATGTGCTCGACGAAGAGCGCATCGTCAAGTCAGCCACTGGCATTCGCAATACGGTGGTCTGGAAGAAGCTGTTCAAGTTTCAGCGGGATGGCGTGGTCGGCGCCATCGACAAACTCGCCCGTTTCGGTGGCTGCATCATCGCGGACAGCGTGGGCCTGGGTAAAACCTTTGAAGCCCTGGCCGTCATCAAGTATCACGAGCTGCGCAACGACCGCGTGCTCGTGCTGGCGCCCAAGCGCCTGCGCGACAACTGGACTCTTTACAAGGCCAACGACAAACGCAACATCCTGGCGGCGGACCGGTTCAACTATGACGTGTTGAACCACACTGACCTGTCGCGCGACGGCGGCTATTCGGGCGAGATAGACCTGACCCACGTGAGCTGGGGCAACTACGATCTGGTAGTCATCGACGAGAGCCACAACTTCCGCAACAAGAAGTCGCCCCGACAAGGCACCGAGACGCGCTACGACCGTCTGATGCGCAAGATCATCAAGGAGGGCGTCAAGACCCGTGTGCTAATGCTGTCGGCTACCCCGGTGAATAACCGACTGACCGACCTGCGCAATCAGATCGCCTTCGCCACAGAAGGCGACGACACCGCGCTTGCCGATTACGGCATCAACAGCATTCAGCAAACCACGCGCAAGGCCCAGATCCAGTTCAACCGCTGGCTCGGCCTGGAAGAGAACGAGCGTACGCCCAGCCGCTTGGTCGAAATGCTGGGTTTCGATTACTTCACGCTGCTGGACCACCTGACCATCGCACGGTCGCGTCGACACATCCAGAAGTACTACGGAACCCAGGAGATAGGTCGCTTCCCCGACCGCCGGCCGCCCATCAACATCAAGGCCGATGTAGACCGGGCGGGCCAGTTCCGCGCCATCAGGGACATCAATCTGGAGATCCGCCGGCTGAACCTAGCGGCCTACGCCCCATTGCGCTACGTGCTGCCTCACAAGCAAGCTGCTTACAACACCAAGTACAGCACTGAGATTCGCGGCGGTGAGAGCTTTTTCCGACAGGTCGATCGGGAAGAGAGCCTCATCCACCTGTTGCGAGTGAACGTGCTCAAGCGCATGGAAAGCGCCGTGTCGTCGTTCGCGCTGACGGTGCAGCGGCAACTGCGCGACGTGGAAGCCGTGCTTGTGCAGATCAAGCAGCACATCGGCCAGTCCGCCAACGGCGACGGCATCGAAGAGCTGGACATAGCCGATGTGGACATCGACGACCCTGCCTTCGAGACGTTGCTGGTCGGCCGCAAGGTCAAGGTGCTGCTGGGGGATGTGGATCTCATCCGGTGGTGTCAGGATCTGACGGAGGACCGCAACCGCCTAGATACCCTGCTGACCGCCGCCCAGCAGGTGGACGCAGCACGCGACGCGAAGCTTGCCAGGCTGCGCGACATGGTCGAAGAGAAGTGCCGCTACCCCATCAATGACGGCAACCGCAAGATCATTGTTTTTACCGCATTCTCGGACACGGCTCAGTACCTCTACGCTAATTTGGCACCCTGGGCCAAGGCGGCGCTGGGGGTCGATTCCGCTCTGGTCACCGGCAGTGCAGGCATCCAGACCACGCTGCCCGGCCTGCGCAAGAGCATGAGCAGCGTGCTGTCCGCCTTCGCGCCGCGCGCCAAGGAGCGTCCTGTCGACATGGTCGGTGAAGGCGAGATTGACTTGCTGATTGCGACCGACTGCATCTCCGAAGGTCAGAACCTGCAGGACTGCGACTGGCTCATCAACTACGACATTCACTGGAACCCGGTCCGCATCATCCAGCGCTTCGGCCGGATCGACCGCATCGGCTCATCCAACCGCAGCATCCAGCTTGTCAACTTCTGGCCGAACATGGCGCTGGACGAGTACATCGGGCTGGAGCAGCGCGTCAGCGGGCGCATGGTGCTGCTGGACGTGTCGGCTACTGGTGAGGAAAACCTCATCGAGCAGCAGTCTGGCGACCCGATGAACGACCTGGAGTACCGCCGCAAGCAACTCCTGAAGCTGCAGGACTCGGTCATCGAGATGGAGGATCTAAGCAGCGGTGTCTCCATCACCGACCTGACGCTGACCGACTTTCGCATCGACTTGGCGCAGTTCATGCGTGACCACCCCTCGGCACTGGAGGGCATGCCGCTGGGTGCGTACGCGGTCACGAGCAGCATCGACGCCGACATCGAGCCCGGCATTATCTTCTGCCTGCAGGCCGATGACCCCGGGACAGGCAAGGTCCCGGCCGGCGCCGGATCTGGCGACTATCCACTGGCTCCGATCTACCTTGCGCACGTCGGTGACGATGGCACCACGCTGCTGGCATACCCGCAGGCTAATCGCATCCTCGACCGCCTCAAGCGCCTGGCGCTGGGCCGCGAACTGCCCGACATTGGCGCAAGCAACCGCTATGACAAGCTGACCCGTCACGGGGAGGACATGCGGCATGCCCAGAAGCTGCTGGCTTCCGCCGTGGCCTCGGTGGTCGGAAAAAACGAGGAGCGCGCCGTTGCCAGCTTGTTCTCGCCCGGTGGTACGCACGCGATGAAAGGCGAGTTTTCAGGCGCGGGTGATTTCGAGGTGCTGGCCTTCCTGGTGGTGCTTCCGGGCCAGAGCACGCAGGGAGGGACACAGTGAAGTGAGTTTTCGAACCGCAGAGCCCGCATTGAAGGATATTCTCGACGGCATCGCCGCCGGTCAAATTCAGCTGCCCGACTTCCAGCGCGGCTGGGTCTGGGATGACAACCACATCCGGTCGCTGATCGCGAGCCTTTCCCTGTCGTACCCCATCGGCGCCGTGATGTTCCTGGAGGCCGGCGGCGTGCCGTTCAAGCCCCGGCTGTTCGCTGGTGTGCAACTGCAGCCCGCACCCAAGCCCAAGACCCTGGTGCTGGACGGCCAGCAGCGACTGACCTCGATGTACCTGTCGTTGCGCAGCGGCCAGCCCGTGTCCACGCGAACCGAGAAGGGCGCCGACATCCGCAGGCTCTACTTCCTGGACATGGCCAAGTGCCTGGATCCGGACGCCGACCGCGAGGAGGCCGTGATCTCGGTCCCCGAGTCGCTGCAGGCTACCTCGGACTTCGGCCGCAAGGTCGACCTCGACGTGAGCACGCCTGAACTGCAGTACGCCCAGCGCTTGTTCCCGGTGGCGCTGCTGTTCGACATCCAGGGGTTCATGACCTGGGAGAGCGGCTTTAGTGCCTACCACCAGTTCGGCGCGGAAGCCATGCAGTTCATGCAGAAGTTCCGCAACGAGATCTGGCTGCGCTTCCAGCAGTTCAAGGTGCCAGCCATCGAGCTGACCCAGGACACGCCGCGTGAGGCGGTGTGCCAGGTCTTCGAGAAGGTCAACACCGGCGGCGTCACGCTGACCGTGTTCGAGCTGATGACCGCCACCTTTGCAGCGGACGAGTTCAACCTGCGCGATGACTGGGACGCCCGGCGCGAACGCTTGACCGCCAAGCACGACGTACTGGAGGCCGTGGACGGCACGAGCTTCCTGACTGCCATCACGCTGCTGGCCAGCTACCGGCGGCACCTGGCTCACAAGACAGCGGTGAGCTGCAAGCGTGCCGACGTGCTGAAGCTGGATCTGGCCGACTTCAAGGCGCTGGAGGCGGCCCTGGAGCTGGGCTTCAAGCGCGCGGCCGAGCTGCTGGCCGAGGAGAAGATCTTCGACGAGCGCAGCCTGCCCTATGCCACGCAGTTGATTCCGCTGGCGGCGATCTGCGCCCACCTGGGCGAACGGACGACCCTGCACGGCATCAAGCAAAGCCTGTTGCGTTGGTACTGGAGCGGTGTGCTGGGCGAGCTGTACGGGGGCGCCAACGAGACGCGCTTCGCG
>JAFEGB010000209.1 GCA_018240295.1 Pseudomonadota bacterium | reverse complement strand
GCGTTTCGAGCGAGGACCTCGACTTCGCCTCGGTGCAGCGCGGCAATCCCGAGATCCAGCGCCGCGCGCAGGAGGTCATCGACCGCTGCGCCGCGCTCGGCGACGCCAACCCGATCCTGTCGATCCACGATGTCGGCGCCGGCGGGCTTTCCAACGCCGTGCCCGAGATCGTGCACGGCGCCGGCCGCGGCGGGCGCTTCGAGCTGCGCAAGGTGCCCTCCGACGACCGCGGCCTGTCGCCGCTGGAGATCTGGTGCAACGAGGCGCAGGAGCGCTACGTGCTCGCGCTCGACGCCGCGCGCCTGCCGGTGTTCGAGGCCATCGCCGCGCGCGAACGCTGCCCGTACGCGGTGCTCGGCGAGGCGATCGAGGCCGGACAGCTGACCGTCAGCGATGCGCTGCACGGCAACGCGCCGGTCGACATGCCGATGCAGGTGCTGCTCGGCAAGCCGCCGAAGATGCTGCGCGACGTGCAGCGCGTCACCGTCGCAGGCCGGCCGCTCGCGCTCGAGGGCGTCACGGTCGCCTCGGCCGCCGGACGCGTGCTGCGCCTGCCGGCGGTCGCCGACAAGTCCTTCCTGATCACGATCGGCGATCGCACCGTCACCGGCCTGGTCGCGCGCGACCAGATGGTCGGCCCGTGGCAGGTGCCGGTCGCCGACTGCGCGGTGACGCTGACCGATTACCACGGCCACACCGGCGAGGCGATGGCGATGGGCGAGCGCACGCCGCTCGCCGTGCTCGATGCGCCGGCCTCCGGACGCATGGCGGTCGCCGAGGCGATCCTGAACCTCGCCGCGGCGCGCATCGGCAAGCTCGGGGATGTGAAGCTGTCGGCCAACTGGATGGCCGCGGCCGGCCACCCGGGCGAGGACGCGCGGCTGTTCGACACCGTGCGCGCGGTCGGGCTGGAATTCTGCCCGGCGCTCGGCATCGCCATCCCGGTCGGCAAGGATTCGCTGTCGATGCAGACCCGCTGGCAGGAGGCCGACGGCACGGCGAAGCGCGTGACCTCGCCGCTGTCGCTGATCGTCTCGGCCTTCGCACCGGTGCTCGATGCGCGCGCGACGCTGACGCCGCAGCTGCGCACCGATGCCGGCGACACCGACCTGATCCTCGTCGACCTCGGCCGCGGCAAGAACCGCCTCGGCGGCTCGGCGCTCGCGCAGTGCCACGGCCAGACCGGCGACACGGTGCCGGACTGCGATTCGCCCGAAGACCTCGCCGCGCTGTTTGCAGCCGTGCAGCAGCTGAACGCCGCCGGCCGGCTGCTCGCGTATCACGACCGCTCCGACGGCGGCCTGCTGGTGACGCTCGCCGAGATGTGCTTTGCCGGCGGCTGCGGCGCGACCGTGCTGCTCGATGACCTCGGCGCCGACCCGCTGGCGGCGGCCTTCAGCGAGGAAGCCGGCGTCGTGCTGCAGGTGCGCGCCGCTGACCGCGACGCGGTGCTGCGCGCGCTTGCCGCTGCCGGCCTCGGCGACTGCACGCACGTGCTCGGCGCCCCGGACACCGGCGACCGGCTGCGGCTTCTGCACGGCGGCGAAGCCGTGCTCGACCAGCGCCGCAGCGAGCTGCGCGCCGCGTGGTCGGAAACCTCGTGGCGGATGCAGCGGCTGCGCGATCACCCCGAATGCGCCGATCAGGCCTACGCACTCGCCTGCGATGCCGCCGATCCCGGCCTGTCGGTGCAGCTCACTTTCGATCCGACCAGCGATGTCGCCGCGCCCTTCATCGCCACCGGCGCCCGGCCGCGGGTCGCGGTGCTGCGCGAGCAGGGCGTCAACGGCCAGATCGAGATGGCCGCGGCCTTCGACCGCGCCGGCTTCACGGCCGTCGACGTGCACATGAGCGACATCCTCGGCGGGCGCGTCGAGCTCGCCGGCTTCCGCGCGCTGGTCGCCTGCGGCGGCTTCTCGTACGGCGACGTGCTCGGAGCCGGCGAAGGCTGGGCCAAGTCGATCCTGTTCAACGCCCGCGCCCGCGAGCAGTTCGAAGCCTTCTTCGCGCGCCCGGACACGCTCGCGCTCGGCGTCTGCAACGGCTGCCAGATGATGTCGAACCTGCACGGGATCATCCCCGGCGCCGACCTGTGGCCGCGCTTCGTGCGCAACCGCGTCGAGCAGTTCGAGGCGCGGCTCGCGCGCGTCGCGGTACTCGAATCGCCGTCGGCCTTCCTCGCCGGCATGGCCGGCTCGCTGCTGCCGATCGCGGTCGCACACGGCGAGGGCCGCGCCGAGTTCCGCGAAGGCTCGGGTCCGAAGAAGGTGCTGTCGGCCGGGCTTGCCTGCCTGCAGTTCGTCGATCACCACGGCGAACCGACCGAAACCTATCCGCTGAACCCGAACGGCGCCCCGGCCGGCATCACCGGCCTGACCACGCACGACGGCCGCGTCACGATCCTGATGCCGCACCCGGAGCGCGTGTTCCGCACCGTGCAGCATTCCTGGCACCCGGCCGGCTGGGGCGAGGACGGACCGTGGCTGCGGATGTTCAGGAACGCGCGCAAGTGGCTGGGCTGAGCGGCTGGGCATCCTGAATCCGCCGGAATCCGCCGGACTCTGCCGGCACGTCTCCTTCAGCCCTCTTTCGTCGCGGGAGAAGGCTGAAGGGACGAGGGAAAGAAGGAGAAAACGGATTCCGGCTGCTGCGGCGGTATCAGTTGCTCGCGCACTCGCACTTCGGCGCCGACGAACCCGAGCCGTTGGCGCAGCGCGCCGTCTGGCCGGACGGACAGCTGGTGGCGCACTGCTGGTCCTGGTTGTCGTTGGTGGCCGTGCACGAGGAATCGGCATGCACGCCCGCTGAGGCCAGCATGGCCAGCAGCAGCGCGGACAGACGCATCGGGGTCGACATCGCGGTGTTCTCCTTCTCGGGGTGATCTTCTTCGGGGCGATCGGGGCCGCGCCATGCGGCACCTGCCTGCTGCGGAGCGTAGACAGGCCCCGGCGTTCCCTCCGCTGCCGGGATTGCAGCGGATGGCTGATCCTGCGCATGCCGGCCGTCCCGGGCCCGTGCGAGTCTCGGCACGTCCTCTTCCCCCGACTCCGGAGCCCCGATCATGAGCCGCTACCTCTGGCAGCCCGAACGACATGCCCTCGGCATCGAAGCCATGGACCGCACGCACGCCGAGTGTCTGGCGCTGGCGCGCGCGCTGGAGGAGTGCCCGCAGGATCAGCTCGCCCCGCGCTTCGCCGAACTGATCGGCCACACCGAGGCGCACTTCGCCGCCGAGGAAGCGAGGATGCAGGCCAGCGCCTGCCCGAGCACGCCCGAGCATCAGGCCGAGCACCGGCGCGTGCTCGGCGACCTGCGCCGCTTTGCCTCGTCGCTGGCGCGCGGCCGCCCGGCAATGCTGCGCGCCTACCTCGCCGAGGGCTTCGCCGAATGGCTGGAGCAGCACGTCGCCACCATGGATGCGGCGCTGGCGGCGCATCTGAAGGCCTGCGGGGAAAGCTGAAAGCGGGCGATTCCTGACCGCGCGCCCTCCCCGGCACGAGCGGCTGCCGGACACTCCGGGCTCCTCTGCCGTTCCTCGCAACGCCGGCTCCGCCCCGTGCCGCTTCGCTCAGGCCTGCGGCTGCTCCAGCAGCGCCAGTACCGTCACCAGCCGAGGGGAACGGCGCGCGTGCAGGGCGTGGATCGACAGCCGGCAGATACCCACCTCATCGAGGCGCGTGAGCCGGCCGGCGTCGAGCAGCGGCACCGCCAGCGCCGCCGGCAGCCAGGCCGGACCGCCGCCGTGCAGCAGCAGCGCGCGCGCCAGTGGTACCGATGCCACGCGCCGTGGCGACGACGCAGCCTCGCCGGCATCCGGCAGCGGCGGGCCGGCCTCGATGTCGATCGGACCGTCGGCCCCACGGGTGCCGGCCACCAGCAGCCATTCCTGCACGCCGTAGAGCCGCGTCGCCAGCCCTTCGCCGGCCGGCGGCTGGCTGACGAAGGCCAGATCCAGCGTGCCGTCGAGCACGCGCTGCACGAGCACGGCCGGCGGCGCGGTCACGGCATCGAGCGCCAGCGCCGGCTGCGCGGCGAAGGGCAGGGCCAGCGCCTCGGCAAGCCCTCCTTCCCACAGCGCCGCCGGCGCGCCGAGGGTGATGCCGTCGCCACTGCCGGCGGCAAGCCGGGCCTCGCGGCAGATCTGCGACCAGCTCGCCAGCAGTTCGGCCGCATGTCCGGCGAAGCGCTCGCCGGCCGCGGTCAGACGCACCTCGCGGCGGTTGCGCTCCAGCAGCGGCGCGCCGACCGCATCTTCGAGCTGGCGGATGCGGGCGCTGACCGCCGATTGCGTCAGGTACAGCGCCGCCGCGGCCCGGCCGAAGTGGCGGGTGCGGGCGACTTCCAGAAAGGTGCGCAGCAGTTGCGTATCCATGGATCGGCGGGAGCCCGTGCGCGAATCGGTCTGCCGCAGCATGCGTCAGCCGGCGGCAGATTTCATCGCGCGACCGATGCCGTCCTGCACGCCGGCCGCCCCGCCGGCTGCCTGCAGCGGGGCGTTCCGGACTTTCCATGCAACGCCTCTGTCAGCCGTCGCCGCCGGTCACCAGCCGCGTGCCGCGGCGGAAGGTCAGGTATGCCCAGAACCACGAGATCGCGACCGACACGCGGCTGCGCAGCTGCGCGAGGAAGGCGACGTGCACCGCGCCCCACAGCCACCACGCCAGCCCGCCGGCGAGGCGCACGCGGCCGAAGTCGGCGATCGCCGACTGCCGGCCGATGGTCGCGAGGCTGCCCTGATGCACGTAGCGAAACGGCGCCGGTGCGTCGCGGCCTTCGAGCCGGGCGCGGATCGCCGTGGCCACATACACCCCGCCCTGCTTCGCAGCCGGCGCCAGCCCCGGCACCGGCCGGCCGTTCCAGCCGAGGCTCGCGGCGGTGTCGCCGATCGCGTAGACGCCCGGCCAGCCCTCGACCGACAGATCGGCGGCGACCGGCACGCGCCCGGCGCGGTCGGCTTCGAGCCCGAGCCACTGCGCCGCCGGCGAGGCCATGACGCCGGCGGCCCAGAACACCGCGCGCGCGCCGATGCGCGTGCCGGACACCAGCACGCCGTCGGCATCGACCGCCTCGACGCGCGCCGAGGTCAGCACCTCGACGCCGAGGCGTTCGAGGTCGCGCTGCGCCCGCGCCGACAGCACCTCCGGGAAGGCCGGCAGCACGCGCGCATCGGCCTGGATCAGGATCACGCGCGCCGCGGCCGGATCGATGTGCCGGAACTCGCCGCTCAGGCCATGGTGCGCAAGCTCGGCGATCGAGCCGGCCAGCTCGACGCCGGTCGGACCGCCGCCGACGATCACGAAGGTCAGCAGCCGGGCGCGCTCGACCGGATCGGTGCTGGTCTCGGCGCGCTCGAAGGCGAGCAGAATGCGCCGGCGGATCGCGGTCGCATCGTCGATCTGCTTCAGGCCCGGCGCGTAGGGTTCCCAGTCGTCGCGGCCGAAATAGCTGTGGCGCGCACCGGTGGCGAGCACGAGGAAGTCATACGGCAGCGCCGAGCCATCGGCGAGCCGGAGCCGGCACGCGTCGCGATCGACACCGGCGGCCTCGCCGAGCCGCACGCGGGCGTTGTCCTGCGTGCGCAGCAGTTCGCGGATCGGCGTGGCGATGTCGGACGGATCGAGCGTCGCGGTCGCAACCTGATAGAG
>JAFEGB010000208.1 GCA_018240295.1 Pseudomonadota bacterium | reverse complement strand
GCCAGTCCGTTGATCTTCTGATTCTTTTCAGTCACATCCGGACCTGGCCGGATTCTGGCAGTGATCGCCGGCAGCAGCCGGTCGCACCGGCACTCGCCCCCACGCCCGGAGTCCGCCGCCGATGACCACCTTTCCCGCCTCCGTCATCCTCCCCGCCGCCTGTCTCTGCGCGGGCCTGATGGGCTACGCGATCCAGCGCGGCGCGACCTGCATGGTCGCCGCCGTCGACGAACTGCTGCACGAACACCATGGCACGCGGCTGCTCGCGATCGTCGAAGCGGCGCTGTGGGTGCTCGGCGGCCTGCTGCTCGCGCGCGCGGCCGGCCTGCCGGTGCCGATGCCGGCCGGCTACGCCGCCGGCATGACGACGGTGCTCGGTGCCGGGCTGCTCGGCGCCGGTGCGGCGCTGAACCGCGCCTGCGTGTTCGGCGCCATCGCGCGCTTCGGCAACGGCGACTGGGCGTATCTGGCCACGCCGTTCGGCTACTGGCTCGGCTGCCGTGCCGTGGTGCTGCTGCAGGCCATGGCACCGCAGCCGCTCGCGCAGCCGGCCCCGGCGCTGCAGGCGCCGGCGCTGCTGACGCTGCTTGCCGGCCTCTGGCTCGGCGGGCGGCTGCTCGCCGGCGTGCTGCGCGGACTGCGCGGCGGGCGCGCGGGTTTCATCCGGCGGCTGGCGGCCGGCGTCTGGGCGCCGCACGCGGCGACGCTGGTCATCGGCGTGACCTTCCTGCTGCTGCTGGCGCTGGTCGGGCCGTGGACCTACACCGATCTGCTCGCCGAACTCGCGCACGGTCCGGCGATGGCCGCCGGCCCGCGCCTGCTGCTGTTCGCGGCGCTGCTCGCAGGCGCGGCCTGGGGCGGGCTGAGCGCCGGGCGCTTCCGGCCGCTGGCACCGCGCCTGAGCGCGCTGGTCCGCTGCACGGCCGGCGGTGCGCTGATGGGTCTCGGCAGCCTGCTGATCCCCGGCGGCAACGACGGCCTGCTGCTGCTCGGCATGCCGCTGCTGTGGCCGCACGCCTGGCTCGCGTTCGCGGTCATGGCCGTGACCATCGCGCTGTGGCTCACGCTCGCAGCGCGCGTGCCGCTGCACTTCAGCCGCCGGCCGGCGTGATGCCGGCCTGCGGATCGGCCGCCCAGATCGACGCCAGATAATCGATGAAGGCATGCACGCGCGCCGACTGGCGGCGGTTGGCCGGCGACACCGCGTGGATCGGGATCGGCTCCGGCTCGTAGTCGCGCAGGATCGGCACGATGCGGCCATCGGCCAGTTCGTCGCCGAACAGCCAGCGCGGCGCGCGCGCGATGCCGAGCCCGGCGAGCGCCAGCTCGCGGATCGCCTCGGAGCTGTTGGTGCGCACGCGCCCGCCGACGCTGACCGACAGCCGCTCGCCGCCGTGGCGGTAGTGCCAGAGATTGACGGTCGGCGTCGGCGTGAACACCAGGCAGTCGTGCCCGGCGAGTTCGGCCGGCGTGCGCGGCTCGCCGCGACGCGCGAGATATCCCGGCGTCGCGGCCGTGATCCGGCGCGCCTGCCCGAGCGCGCGCGCGATCAGGCCGCTGTCGGCGAGCGGCCCGAGGCGCAGCGCCACGTCGATGTTGTCGGCGACCAGATCGCTGTTGTCGTCGCTGAGCAGCAGCTCGACCGTCACCTGCGGAAAGCGGTCCAGGAAATCCCCGAGCCGCGCCGCGATCCGCCGCCGGCCGAAGCTGACCGGCGCGGCGACACGCAGCGGCCCGGCGACGACCTCGCGCCCGGTCAGGAAGCTGTGCTCGGCGGCATCGACGGCATCGAGGATGCGCCGGCAGTCCTCGTAATAGCGCCGGCCCTCGTCGGTCAGCGACAGCTGGCGCGTGCTGCGCGCGATCAGCCGGCTGCCGAGCCGCGCTTCGAGCGCGCGCACCCGCTTGCTGACATTCGGCTGCGTGGTGTCGAGTTCGCGCGCCACCGCCGAGAAGCTGCCCGATTCGACCACGCGCACGAACATCGCCATCGCCACCAGTCTGTCCATCTTCGCTCCGATACCCCGATGCTCCGATTCATGCCGCCAGGGCATGCCGACTATATCGATTGCGCGTCTTATCGCCGGGGCCGGCGCGGCCGAGACTGCACGCCATCCCGCCGCACTGCAGCAAGGCCGCGACGGGGGATCCGACCAGAACCTGCCTCCCGAGGTCCACGCCATGAACGCCAGAACCCTGATCACCGCTGCCATCCTGACCTTCGCCGTCGCCGGTTTCGCCCAGGCCCGCGAGAGCGACAGCTACCCGCCGATCGAATGGACGCACGGCGACGCCGCGCAGACCACCCCGGCCACCGCGCCGCGCACCGCCGCCACCGACAGCTTCGATGCCCGCATGCGCGCCACCGGCAGCGACGAGCACTACTGCGCGCTCGATTACCCGCTGAACCCGAAGACCGGCACCAACGCCGAAGCGAGCCTGTGCTGATGCCCTGGCGCAGCCGCGCGCCTGACTGCAGACCCCGTTGCGGCGGGGTCTGTGCTTTTTGAAAGCGTGAAGGCGAGGCTTCGGGCCGCTGCGTTCGTCCGCGCGTCCTGACCCGACGGGTTCCGGCCCGGCCCGGTGCCCTCAGACCGGAGCACGCCAGCGGTCGGCCGCCCTGAGCAGCGCCTTGCGCCCTTCCTCCAGCCCGGCGAGCAGCGCCGCGCCGGCCAGGGCCTGCAGCCAGACCGTCACGGGCAGCGCGGCCGTGCCGAACAGCTGCTGGCCGAAGGGCGTGTAGAGGATGACGAGGATGGTGCCGAGTTCGACCGCCAGTGCCGGCAGCAGCAGCGGGTTGTGACCGGCCGCCGACCAGGCCGGCAGCCGCGGGTCGCGGCAGAGGAACAGGTTGGCCATCTGGCAGACGACGATCGCCGCGAGGCAGGCGCCGGTCGCCTCCCGGTACAGCGGCGCCTGCGCGGCGAGCGCCTCGCCGTAGTGCCAGCCGCCGGCATCGAGCACCGCGGCGTAGACCGCGAGCGACACGGCCGCCTGCAGCAGGCCGATCCAGCCGTAGGCGCGCGCGAGCAGCGCGCCGTTCAGCAGGCGTTCGCCACGCGGGCGCGGGGGCGTGTTCATCACCCCCGGGCGCGGTGGCTCGGCGCCGAGGGCGAGGGCCGGCAGCAGGTCGGTGCCGAGGTCGATCGCGAGGATCTGGATCACCGTCAGCGGCAGCGGCACGCCCGCCAGCACGAACACCAGATACGGCAGCAGCTCCGGGATGTTGGAGCTGAGGATGTAGGTCAGGAAGCGGCGGAGGTTGGCGTAGACCGTGCGGCCTTCCTCGATCGCATCGACGATGGTCGCGAAGTGGTCATCGAGCAGCACGATGTCGGCCGCCTCGCGCGCCACGTCGGTGCCGGCGAGGCCCATGGCGATGCCGACATCGGCGCGCTTGAGGGCCGGCGCATCGTTGACGCCGTCGCCGGTGACGGCGACGACCTCGCCGCCGGCCTGCAGCGCCTCGACGACCAGCAGCTTCTGCTCGGCGCTGACGCGCGCGCAGATCACCTCGGGCGCGGCGAGCGCCCGGGCACGCTGCGCGGCACTCATGCGCACGAGCCCGTCGCCCTGCAGCACGACCGGCCGCTCGTTGCGCACCAGGCCGATCTCGCGGGCGATCGCGAGCGCGGTCTGCGGGTGGTCGCCGGTGACCATGATCACGCGCACGCCGGCGGCGCGGCAGCGGGCGATGGCCTCCGGCACCTGCGGGCGCGGCGGATCCTCCAGGCCGACGAGGCCGGCGAGGATCAGGCCGTCCTCCTCGCCGATGTGCGTGTCGTCGTGCGGGCGCCAGGCCAGCACCAGCACGCGCTGGCCGGCATCGGCCCAGGCCGACTGCAGGCGCACCAGCGCCGAGCGTTCGCTGTGGCTGAGCGTGATGATGCCCGCCGGCGTCCAGGCCTGCCGGCAGCGCGGCAGCACGGTTTCGGGCGCGCCCTTGCAGAGCAGCCAGCGCTCGCCGCCGGCGCGCGCGACCAGCACCGACATGCGCCGGCGCACGGCGTCGAAGGCCCGCTCGTCGATGCGCCGGCAGCCCGGTCCGGCCCCGGCCCAGGCGTGCAGCGCTTGCTCCAGCGGATCGCCGATCATGCGGCCATCGGCCTGCCGCTGCAGGTCGTGGCAGCAGCGCGCGATCTCGGCCAGCGGCCCCGGCAGCGCTTCGCCCTCGGCCAGCACGCCGGCGACGGTGGCCGCGCGGCACACGCGCATGCGGTTTTCGGTCAGCGTGCCGGTCTTGTCCGAACAGATCACCGTCGTCGAGCCGAGCGCCTCGACCGCCGGCAGGCTGCGCACCAGTGCCCGGCGCCGCGCCATGCGCTGCGTGGCCATGGCGAGCGCCAGCGTCACCGTCGGCAGCAGGCCCTCGGGGACGTTGGCGACCAGGATGCCGATGGCAAACATCAGGCTGGTGTGCAGCGGCAGCTCCAGCCACTGGCCGATGGCGAAGAAGCCGACCGCGAGCGCGGTGGCGAGCAGCGTGACCAGCCGCGAGATGTGCGCGATCTCGCGCTGCAGCGGCGAGGCGCTGTCTTCGGCCGCCTGCGTCAGGCCGGCGATGCGCCCGAACTCGGTGTCCATGCCGGTCGCGTACACCAGGGCCGTGCCGTGGCCGCTGAGCAGCAGCGTGCCGGCGAGCAGCAGGTTGTCGGCCTCCAGCGGATGCGCCTGCGCGCAGGCCGCGCTGGCGCGGGTCAGCGGTGCCGACTCGCCGCTCAGCGTCGCGAGGCTCACGCGCAGGTCGCAGGCCTCGATCAGCCGGCAGTCGGCCGGCACCCGCTCGCCGGCCCCGAGGCGGATCACGTCCCCCGGCACCAGCAGCACGCTGTCGCGCCGCTCGCAGTGCCCGTCGCGCAGCAGCGTCACCTGCTGCGGCAGCAGCGCCTGCAGCGCAGCCAGCGCCTGCGCGGCGCGCTGCACCTGCCAGAACGAGAACACGCCGTTGATCAGGATGACGGCGACGATGGCGAAGCCGAGTTCGCGCATGCCCTGGCCGGGCGTCTGGCTCTCCGCCAGAAACGCCAGCGCCGCCGCCGCCCACAGCACCCGCGCGAAGAAATTGCCGAACTCCTGCAGCAGCCGCCGCCAGAGCGGCGTGCGCGGAGCCTGCGTGATGCGGTTGTCGCCGTACATCCGCTGCCGCGTCGCGGCTTCCGTCTCGGAAAGCCCCGTGCGCCGGCTGCCCAGATGCCAGAGCGCCCCGTCCGCGTCCCAGCGTGCGACCTCGCCGGCCATTGCCGCGCTGCCGCCACCTCCCGGGCGCGTCTTTCCCAGCCCGAACATGTCTTATGCCCCCGCCCGCATGCAGGCTTCAAAAAAGAAAGGCCGGTGCCGCCGCGTCTCCGGGCACCGGCCGAATCAGGGACCTTTTCGTCCCCCGGATACCGGTCGCCGCCCGCATGGCGACCGGACTCACTGGCGACACGCTGCCGCCCG
>JAFEGB010000207.1 GCA_018240295.1 Pseudomonadota bacterium | reverse complement strand
GCGCGCTCGACGGCCTGACCTTCACGCTGAGCTGTGCCGGCCAGCCGGACGGCGTCTGGTATCCGGTGCTGATGCTGCGCGAGTGGACGGCCGCCGGCTGGGTCACGCGTGACTACACCGCCTTCGCGCCCTCGGGTGCTGCCGCGCCGCTGGCCGCCGCCCCGGTGGCGCAAGCCCCGGCTGTCGAAACCGCTCCGCTTGCCGAAGCGCCGGTCATCGAGGCACCGGTCGCCGCGCCTGCGGTCGTCGAGCCTGCACCGGCCGTGAAGCCGGTCAAGGCCAGGAAGGCAAAGGCCGCGGCGTCGGGACCGGCGGTGTCGGTGAATACCTCGACGGTGACCGCGCTGGCCGAGGTCAAGGGCATTTCGAAGACCGTCGCCGCCGCCATCGTCGCCGCCCGCCCGTATGCGAGCCTCGACGATCTGCTGCGGGCCAAGGGCGTCGGCGCCAAGCTGCTCGAAAAGCTGCGTGCGCAGCTGACGCTGTAAGCCGGCCGCGTCTCATGCGGCCGGTGGTCGCCCGCTGCACGGGCGGCGGCGCGGCGGCGGGAGATTCGTCCCGGGATCAGATCAGGTCACGGGATCAGGTGGGAATGCCGCTCCAGCCGAATGTGCGCCGCCGCTCGCGGCTGGCGCGCCGGTCCGAGTGATCCGGCTCGTAGCGCAGGCCGGTGCGCCGGTCCATGCCGCTGCGCCGTTCGCCGCGGCGCCGGTCCTGGATGGTTTCGTACTGGCAATGACAGTGCTCGCAGCCGCCATCGGCGAGCGGCATCAGCGGTGCGTGGCCGGGCGGATACAGCCGGGCGGCCTGCGCGTGGGCCGCCGCACAGGCGCCGGCGCCGGGCACGATGCGGACCGCCTGCCAGGGCTGCGCGCGACCGGCCGCGGGTGCGGGCGTGCGCGTGCGTTCGACGCGCGGCGGCAGACGCACGAACACCCGGATCATCCAGGCCGACAGGGCAGCCACCAGCAGGGCGAGAAACCAGGACATGGACAGGGACATCGTCGGAACCCGCGCGCCGGCGCGAGTCCGCCGGAACGTCTTGTCTGGACGATCACCGGCCGGGCTGTCCGGTCGGCACCGGCCTCCTGGCAGGTCCGCTCCGGGACCGATCCACGGCGCACCGGATATCGCGCTGGAGCGCGCCGGCGACCTCCGCTCTGCCGCCGGAGGATTTTTCGTAAAGTTTAGTCACATGATCGTCCGGATCCGTCCGGACTTGAGCGCCGTCGACGGCTTCAGGCGAGCGTGCCGCCGTCGATGGTCAGCGCCTGGCCGGTGATGGCGCCGGCCGCCGGCGAGCACAGCCAGAGCGCCAGCGCCGCGACCTCCGCGGGCTCGACGATGCGCCCGAGCGGCACGCCGGCGGCGGCCTGCGCGGCGTCGATGCCGAGTTCGGCGTAGCGGGCCTCGGCCATCGCCGTGCGCGTCCAGCCCGGACAGATGGCGTTGACGGTGATGCCGCGCGCCGCCGCCTGCAGCGCCAGCGAGCGCGTCAGCCCGAGCACGCCGTGCTTGGCCGCGCAGTAGGCCGGCTGGTCCGCCACGCCGCGCAGTGCCAGCACCGAGGCGATGTTGACGATGCGGCCGTGTCCATCGGGCAGCCGCGGCAGCGCGGCGCGGCAGGCGTGCCAGGTGCCGTCGAGGTTGGTCGCGAGGATGGCGCGCCAGCGCGCATCGTCGTCCTCGGAGCCGACCGGATTGCTGCCGGCGAGGCCGGCATTGCAGACCAGCGCATCGAGCCGGCCGAAGCGCCCGAGCACCGCCTCGACCAGCGTGTGCACGGCCGCGCCGTCGCTCACGTCGCAGCCTTGCACCAGATCGGCGGCTGCGGCCAGTGCCGGGCCTGGCGTGCGCGCGCAGCCGGCCGTGCGCCAGCCGGCGCCGGCAAAGGCCTGCACGATCGCCAGCCCGATGCCGCGTGAGGCGCCGGTGACCAGTACGACCGGGGTGTCTGCATCTTTTGTCATCGTATGGTTCATCTTGTCATCGAATCAGCCGCTGATCCGGTTCAGGCGGCCGTGAAGCCGCCGTCGACCGCCAGCACGGTGCCGGTGATGAACGAGGCGGCGTCCGAGGCGAGAAACGCGATCGTCCACGCGATCTCGCGCGGCTCGGCCAGCCGCCCGAGCGGGATCGCGCCGACGTAGGCCTCGGCGCCCTCGACCGGGAAGGCCTCCGGGTAGCGCCGGCGCAGGTCGGCGAACACCTGACGCAGCATCGGCGTGTCGGTGCTGCCGGGGGCGATGGCGTTGACGCGGATGCCGTGCGCAGCCCAGTCGAGCGCGGCGCTGCGCGCAAGCTGTGCGAGCGCGGCCTTGCTGGCGCCGTAGATCGCCGAGCCCTTCTTGCCGACGAAGGCCTGATCGCTGGCGACGTTGACGATCGCGCCGCCTCCGGCCGCGATCAGGTGCGGAATCACCGCCTGCATCAGCAGGAAGGGGGCGAGCAGGTTCACGTCGAGCACGCGCCGCGCTTCGGCGAGCGGCGTGTCGGTGACGCTGCCGATCAGCGTCACGCCGGCATTGTTGACGAGCAGATCGAGCCGGCCGGCGCGAGCGGCCACGGTCTCGACGTGTCCGGCGATCGATTCCAGATCGGCGAGATCGACCTCGGGCAGGTCGAAGCCGTGCACCTGCACGCCGAGCCCTTCGAGCAGCGCGGCGGTCGCTGCGCCGATGCCGGTGCGATGACCGGTGACGATCGCCACCTTGCCGGCAAGACCGGGCAGGCAGGGGACGGGCGGGGGATTCGGCATGCGGGCAGGCTCCGGGCGCGGGGCAGGGGCGCGAGTATGTCGCAAGCGGTGACGGGCCGCTGCCGCTGGCCCTGCTGCGCCATACTGACCGTCTGACGCACGCAACCACCGGGGCGTGTGCCGTGTCTGAATCCTGGCCGGTGTGCTCCCTTCCGTGCCCGGCGCTGCCGAGGTTCGATCATGACCACTCCCTGCGATTCCCGGACGTGCGCGCCAGCCGGCGCGTGCGTTGCTTCGTGTCGCCAGCGCCTGCGGCGCGGCGTCTGGCTGGCCGGCTGCCTGCTCGTGCTCGGCGGCTGCGTCGAGCCGGCCTACTACGGCGGCTCGCCGTATTACGAAGAAAGAAATTCGTATTATGAAAGCAGGCCGGTGTACACGCAGCCGGATTACTACGGCGGCAGCTATTACCGGCCGGCTCCCCGGGTCCAGGCGTATTACTACGACCGCGGATACCCGCATGCGCGGCGGGATCGCGACTGGCATGACCACGACCGTGACCGGCGCGGTCGCGATTACCGCGATGATGACCGGCGCTCGCGCAATGACGGTCGCGGCGATGAGCATCGCGAAGCCCGCCGCGATCAGGACCGGTCCCGGGATTCCGGCGATCATCGGGCCTCTTCCGGCCGGCGTACCGATTTGGAATGGACGGACCGCATGCGCAGGGCCCAGGGTGGTAACGGTGAAACACGTCCTTATGACTGATGCCGTCCGGCAGCCTGAAGTCCGGAGGCCGGCCCTTGTCCGCTGGGGGCTTGCAGGCATCCTGCTGGCCCTGACAGGCGGCTGCGTGGCGGTCGCGCCCGATTACGGCTACGGCTACGGCTACGCCCCGGCCTATTCGCCGGCGCCGCCGGCCTACAGCTACGCCCCCGCGCCCGTGGTCGTCGCGCCGCCGGTGGTCGTGCGGCCGTACTACCGGCCTTATTACCGCGATTACCGGCCTTATCCTCGCCCTT
>JAFEGB010000206.1 GCA_018240295.1 Pseudomonadota bacterium | reverse complement strand
GGCAGGGTATGGGGGACGGGTTTTCATCGTGGCTTCCTCCAGTGGCTCAAAGAGCTTGGGTGTCCACGAAAGCGGGTCAACTTCACACATCCACGCATCGAGCACCCCGCGCGGCTCGCGCTCGGCACTCACCCCATAGGTCACGTGCAGATACAGCCCGCGCTGTGCTTCATAGGACAACGGCCCCAGCCCCACCGTCTTCTGGCCGTTGAAGTCGAACTCCGTGGTGTCGGCGATGCAGAACACCACCGCCTCAGCCTGCATGCGCGTCTGCGTACAGTCCCAGTGCGGCGCCAGCAGATCGCGCCAGTCGAGACGCTCCTGCGCCAGCAGCCGGTAGGCCGCCTGCGTTTCCGCCCAGCCCCGACAGGCGCCGGGCAGGCTCGCCGTCGGCTTCTCGGCCAGCCGCTCGCTCAGGCGCACCACGCGCCGGTTGAGCCGCGCATCCCCCAGATCAAGCGTGCCGAACTCTTCTTTCGCTCAGCTCATAGCCCATCAATTTTTAGATAAAAATCAGAATGTTACTGCGTGGCGAAAGATGTGTTTAATGGGATGCCTTATACCAGCGATTAGACGTGAACAGTCTTATGACCGACGCTCGAAGCCTCGACACCGAACCCGAAGCAGCGATGCTGGCCCGTCGTGGGCCGGAGCACCGTTGCCTCGCCCCCCGGGCATCCCTGCCCGGGCGCTGCCTCAGCGGGATTCCGGCACCGATGCCGGTCCGGCCTGCAGCCCGCCGGCATCCGCGAGCGTCCGGCGCTTGACCAGCAGGTACAGCGCCGGGATCACCGCGAGCGTCAGTACGGTCGAGGACACCATGCCGCCGACCATCGGCGCGGCGATGCGGCGCATGACTTCCGAGCCGGTGCCGCTGCTCCAGAGGATCGGCAGCAGGCCGGCCATGATCGCGGTGACGGTCATCATCTTCGGGCGCACGCGCTCGACGGCGCCGGCGCGGATCGCTGCATGCAGGTCGGACAGCTCCGGTCTGCCGGCCCGTTGCGCGCAGGCGTCGCGCCAGGCGTGATCGAGGTAGATCAGCATGATGACGCCGGTCTCGGCGGCGACGCCGGCCAGCGCGATGAAGCCGACCGCCGCGGCGACGCTGAGGTTGTAGCCGAGCAGATCCATCAGCCACACGCCGCCGACCAGCGCGAACGGCAGCGACAGCATGACGATCAGCGTTTCGGTCAGGCGCCGGAAGTTCAGGTACAGCAGCACGAAGATGATCGCGAGCGTCAGCGGCACGACGACGGCGAGCCGCGCCTGCGCGCGCTGCATGTATTCGAACTGGCCGCTCCAGGTCGCGTAGTAGCCGGCCGGGAAGCTGACCTGCTCGCGCACGGCGCGCTGCGCGTCGCGCACGTAGCCGCCGATGTCGCGATCACGCACATCGACATACACGTAGGCCGCGAGCAGGGCGTTTTCGGTGCGGATGCCGGGGGCGCCCTTGCCGAGCGTGATGCTCGCGAGCTGGCCGAGCGGCAGCATCGCGCCGGCCGGCGTCGGCACCAGCACGTGCGCGGCGATCGACTGCGGATCGGCGCGCAGCTCGCGCGGATAGCGCACGCTGACGCCGAAGCGCTCGCGGCCCTCGACCGCGGTGGTCACGGTCTCGCCGCCGAGCGCGGTGGCGATCACCTCCTGCAGCTCGCCGACCGTCAGGCCCTGGCGCGCGAGCGCGCCGCGGTCGGGGTCGATGGTCAGGTAGTAGCCGCCGGTGATGCGCTCGGCGTAGGCGCTGGCGGTGCCGGGCACGCTGCGCACGGCCGCCTCGACCGCCCGCGCCAGCCGCTCCAGCTCGTCGAGCTCGCGGCCGAACACCTTGACGCCGACCGGCGTGCGGATACCGGTCGAGAGCATGTCGATGCGCGCCTTGATCGGCATGGTCCAGGCGTTGGCGACGCCGGGAAACTGCAGCGCGGCATCCATCTCCGCGATCAGGCGATCGGTGCTCAGGCCCGGGCGCCATTGCTCATGGGGCTTGAGGTTGATGACGGTCTCGAACATCTCCAGCGGTGCCGGATCGGTGGCGGTGGCCGCACGCCCGGCCTTGCCGAACACCGAGGCGACCTCGGGGAAGCTGCGGATGATGCGGTCCTGCGTCTGCATCAGCTCGGCGGCCTTGGTCACCGACAGGCCCGGCAGCGTCGTCGGCATGTACAGCAGCGTGCCCTCGTCGAGACTCGGCATGAACTCGCTGCCGAGGCGGTTCGCCGGCAGCACGCTCGCGAGCAGCGCGAGCAGCGCCACCACGACCGTCGTGCGCGGGTGGCGCAGCACGAGGCCGATCAGCGGCCGGTACAGCCGGATCAGCACGCGGTTCAGGGGGTTGCGGTGCTCGGGCACGATGCGGCCGCGGATGCAGATCACCATCAGCGCCGGCACCAGCGTCACCGACAGCAGCGCCGCGCCGGCCATCGCGAAGGTCTTGGTGTAGGCGAGCGGCTTGAACAGCCGGCCTTCCTGCGCTTCGAGCGTGAACACCGGCAGGAAGGAGACGGTGATGATCAGCAGGCTGAAGAACAGCGGCGGCCCGACCTCGCGCGCCGCCGCGATCAGGATGTCGGTGCGTGGCATGCCGGGCGGGGCGCGCTCCAGGTGCTTGTGCGCGTTCTCGATCATGACGATCGCCGCATCGACCATCGCGCCGATCGCGATCGCGATGCCGCCGAGGCTCATGATGTTGGAGTTCATGCCGAGCGCGTGCATGACCAGGAACGCGATCAGCACGCCGACCGGCAGCATCAGGATCGCGACCAGGGCGCTGCGCACGTGCCACAGGAACACGATGCAGACCAGGCCGACGACCAGGCTCTCCTCGATCAGCGTGTGGCGCAGCGTGTCGATGGCGCGCTGGATCAGCGCCGAGCGGTCGTAGACGGCCTCGATGCGCACGCCCTCGGGCAGGCCGCTCGCGAGTTCGGCGAGCTTGGCCCGCACCGCGTCGATGACATCGAGCGTGTTGGCACCCGAGCGCGCGACGACGATGCCGCCGACCGCCTCGCCCTCGCCGTCGAGTTCGGCGATGCCGCGGCGCTCGTCGGGTCCGAGTTCGACGCGCGCGACATCGCGCAGCAGCACCGGCACGCCGCCCTCGGCCTTCAGCACCAGGTTTTCGAGATCGGCCGCACCGCGCAGGTAGCCGCGTCCGCGCACCATGTATTCGGTCTCGGCGAGCTCGACGCTGCGCCCGCCGACATCGGTGTTGCTGGCGCGGATGATCTCGCCGACGCGCGCGAGCGGGATGCCCCAGGCCTGCAGCTTGTGCGGGTCGACGACGACCTGGTACTGCTGCACGAAGCCGCCGAGGCTCGCGACCTCGGAAACCCCCTGCGCCTTCGTGAGCTGGTAGCGTACGAACCAGTCCTGCAATGTGCGCAGCTCCGCGAGCGTGCGCTGCGCGCCGAGCAGCACGTACTGGTAGACCCAGCCGACGCCGGTCGCATCCGGCCCGAGGCTCGGCGTGATGCCCTTCGGCAGCCGCCCGGCGGCGAAATTGAGGTATTCGAGCACGCGCGAGCGCGCCCAGTAGAGGTCGGTGCCGTCCTCGAAGATCACGTAGACGAAGGACGCCCCGAAGAACGAGAAGCCGCGCACGACCTTCGATTTCGGCACGCCGAGCAGCGCCGTGGTCAGCGGATAGGTGACCTGGTCCTCGACGACCTGCGGCGCCTGGCCGGGCATCTCGGTGTAGACGATGACCTGCGTGTCGGAGAGATCCGGCAGCGCATCGAGCGCGGTGTGCGCGAGCGCCCAGACGCCGGCGGCGACCACGAAGGCCGTGCCGAGCAGCACGAGGAACAGGTTGCGGGCCGAGGCCGCGATGATGCGCCCGAGCATGCTCAGTGCCCTCCGTGGCCGGCCGGCGCCGCCGGTGCCGCCGGCTCGCTGGCGGGGGCGCCGAAGGCGCCGAGCGCGGCGCGCAGGTTGCTTTCGGCGTCGATCAGGAAGTTCGCGCGCACGACGACGCGCTCGCCCTCGGCGAGCCCGGCGAGCACCTCGACCACGCCCTCGCCGCGCCGGCCGAGGCGCAGCTCGCGCGGAGCGAAACGCCCGGCGGCGAGTTCGACCAGCGCCACCTGGCGCGTGCCGATGTCGATCACCGCCGAGGCCGGGATCGTCAGCACCGGCGTGCGCGCCGCATCGCCGCCGGCGAGTTCGGCCGCCGCGTACATCGAGGGCTTCAGCCGCCCGTCGGCATTGTCGAGTTCGAGGCGCACCTTCGCGGTGCGCGTCTGCGCATCGAGGCTCGGATAGATGAAGCTCACGCTGGCGCTGAAGGTCTCGCCCGGCCAGGCGTTGACCGTGACCTGCGCACTCTGCCCGGGCCGCACCAGCGCCAGGTCGCGCTCGTAGACATCGACGAGCAGCCACAGCCGCGACAGGTCGACGATGCGGTACAGCATCTCGCCGGGCATGAAGCGCTGGCCGGCGACGGCCGTGCGCTCCAGCACCACGCCATCGGCCGGTGCGAGCAGCAGCACCGTCGCGCCGGCCTCCTCGTCGCGGCTGCTGCGGATGCGCGCGATCTCGCCGGGCGGCAGCCCCCAGTGGCGCAGGCGCGCGAGCGCGGCCTCGGCCAGTTCGCGCATGCCGACGGCGCGCGCGAGGCGGTATTCGCGGCTGGTGGCGAGGATCTCGGGGCTGTGCACGCTGGCGAGCACCTGGCCGCGGCGCACGGACTCGCCGGTCACGGCCACGTGCAGGCGCTCGATCCAGCCCTCGTAGCGCGGCGCGACGACGGTCTCGCGCCGCTCGTCGGGCGCGAGCAGGCCGACCGCGCGCACGGTCTGCGCGAGGCTGCGGCGCTCGACCGCCTCGGTGCGCACGCCGAGCTTCTGGATTTTCTCGGGCGTGAGCAGCACCTGCCCGGAAGCCTCCGCCTCGCCCTCGCGCACCGGCACGTAATCCATGCCCATCGGGTCCTTCTTCGGCACCGGCGAGGTGTCGGGCAGGCCCATCGGGTTGCGGTAATAGAGAATCCTGCCCTGCGCCGGAGCAGGTTGTTCGGCCGGACCAGAAGCACCGAGGCCCGGCACGAGGCCCGCGAGCACGGCCATGATCAGCAGATGACGGCGGCGCGCGCTCACAGCGGCTCTCCGACCAGCCGTTCGAGTTCGGCGACGCGCAGGCGCTGTTCGACCTGCGCGCGCAGGTGCTCGGCGCGGGCGCTGCGGGTCTGGCGTTCGGCTTCGAGCAGCGTCGTGAAGTCGTCGCGCCCGCTGCGGTAGCCGGCGAGCGCCGAGCGCAGCGCCGCCTCGGCCTGCGGCCGCAGCCGCGTGCGCAGCAGGCGTTCCTGTTCGCCGGCGGCCTCGTAGGCGGCGAGCGTGCCGGCGAGGCTTTGCTGCAGCTCGAGCGCGAGCGCGACCTGCCCGGCCTCGGCCGCGGCGAGCCGCGCGGCACTCGCCTGCACGTCGGCGCGGCGCGCGTCCTGATCGAGCGGGATGTTGATCGCGAGCATGACTTCCCAGCCATCGAGCCGGCTGCCGCGCTGCACCGGCGAGACGCCGAACGTGACATCCGGCAGGCGCTTCGCGAGCGCGAGTTCGCGTGTGTGCCCGGCCGCCTCGACCGCCGCCGCCTGCGCGGCGAGGCGCGGATTGGCGGCGAGCAGCCGCGGCTGCAGGCCGTCGAAGCCGGCCGGCGCCGGCAGCGGCGACAGCGCGACCGGATCGGCGAGCGGCGCATCCGGCCGGCGCCCGAGCAGCGCGTTGAGCTGCGCCCCGAGCCGGCGGCGCTCGGCTTCGAGCCGCACGCGCTCGGTTTCGAGCTGCGTGCATTCGGTCTGCGCCCGGATCGCATCCGACTGGGCGGTGAGGCCGTCGGCATAGCGGGCGGTGGCGATGCGCTCCAGATCGCGCAGCAGGCTGCGCTGCTCGGCGTTGAGCCGCAGCAGCTCGCGCACCTGCCAGCGTTCGGCGTGGGCGGCGCTGAGCCGGGCGCGCAGCTCGACCGACACCGAGCTGCGCTGGCGGCGCGCGCGCTCGGCTTCGGCGCGCGCGATGTCGGCCTGCAGCCCGCGCTTGCCCCACAGAGGGAAGGTCTGCGCGAACGTGTACTTCGTCGAGCCGACGCGGCTCGGATCGAGCGTCAGGCGATCGGCGTCGATGTCGCGCCACTCGATGCTGAAGCTCGGGTCGGGCAGCGCATCGGCCGAACCGACCATCGCCTCGGCGGCATCGAGCTCGTGGCCGGCCACGGCGAGTTCGGGATTGCGGGTTTCAGCCCATTCGATCAGACCGGCGAGCGTGGCCCCGGGCAGATCGGCATCGGCGGGGGCCGCGAGCAGGGTGAACGGCAGGCACAGCAGCGCGAGCGCGCCGCCGGTGCGGTGCAAACGACGGGACATCGGGATGTCCTCCTGGCAGGGCGCGGGGTGCCGGTCTCACGCGCCTTCGGCGGCGACGGACGCGGCACGGCAGGCACCGTCCGCAGCAGCGGACGGCACGGTGCAGGCGTGGCGAGGAGGAATCAGCGCGGAGGCCGGCGCAGCGGCCCGGTCACGTGCCCGGGATCGGCCGGCAGCCGGTACGGCAGGCGCGAGGCGAGCGGCACCGCCGGCGCGGCCAGCCCGACCAGCGTGCCCGGCACGGCCGGACAGCCGTCGCAACAGCGTTCGTGCGCCTGTCCGGACGCGGGCGTGTCCGGACAGGCACCGGAATCATGATGAAGCCCCGGCCCCGGACGCGCCGTGAGCACCGGCCCCGCATCGACCACCGGCAGCGCCAGCCGGTCGGGCGTCCCGTGCCCGGCCGCCAGCGCCGGGACAGCCGCCAGCCCCGGCCCCGGCAGGAGCAGCAGCACGATCAGCCATCGCAGCAGGAATCGGGACACGGAGGTACGGAAGTTTCGGGGGGGCAGGAGCGGAAAACCGGAACAGCCTGACGCGCAGGCCGGTGCCTCGTCGTTGATGACGGTCAAGCCGCCGGCGCAGCGGCTGCAAAGGCTGGCACAGCGCGGCCCCGAGAGTACAGGCCGCGCAAGGGGACGGACCTCATACCTCCGCCAGCGCCTCGGCCAGCCGCTCGACCGCCTGCACCGAGAACCCCTCCGGCAGCCGCCCGCGCGGCACGTTGGCCTTCGGCACGATCGCGCGCCGGAAGCCGTGCTTGGCGGCCTCGCGCAGGCGCTCCTCGCCGTTCGGCACCGGGCGGATCTCGCCGGCGAGGCCGACTTCGCCGAACACGATCAGGTCATTCGGCAGCGGCCGGTCGCGGAAGCTCGACAGCGCCGCCATCAGCACGGCGAGGTCCGAAGCCGTCTCCTGCACGCGCACGCCGCCGACGACGTTGACGTAGACATCCTGATCGAACATCGCGATGCCGGCGTGGCGGTGCAGCACGGCGAGCAGCATCGCCAGCCGGTTCTGCTCCAGCCCGAGCGTCACGCGCCGCGGATTGCCGCCGTGGCAGTCATCGACGAGCGCCTGCACCTCGACCAGCAGCGGCCGCGTGCCCTCGCGCGTGACCATGACCACCGAACCGGCGACCGGCTCGGGGTGGCGCGACAGGAAGATCGCCGACGGATTCGTGACTTCCTTCAGGCCGGTCTCGGTCATCGCGAACACGCCGAGTTCGTTGACCGGCCCGAAGCGGTTCTTGACCGCGCGCAGCGCCCGGAAGCGCGAGCCGGAATCGCCTTCGAAGTACAGCACCGTGTCGACCATGTGTTCGAGCACGCGCGGCCCGGCAAGCGTGCCCTCCTTGGTCACGTGCCCGACCAGGAACAGCGCCGTGCCGCTGCGCTTGGCAAAGCGCACGAGCTGCGCCGCGCTCTCGCGCACCTGCGCGACCGCACCGGGCGCCGACTGCAGCAGCTCGGTGTACGCGGTCTGGATCGAGTCGATGACCATCACCCGCGGCTGCTCGGCCGCCGCCACCGCGAGCACGCGTTCGATGCAGGTCTCGGGCAGCAGGCGCAGCGGCTCACGCGGCAGGCCGAGGCGCTGCGCGCGCAGGCTGACCTGCTGCGGCGATTCCTCGCCGGTCACGTACAGCGCCCGGTGCTGCGCGGCCAGATGCGCGAGCGTCTGCAGCAGCAGCGTCGACTTGCCGATGCCGGGATCGCCGCCGATCAGCACCACCGAGCCGACCGTCAGCCCGCCGCCGAGCACGCGATCGAGCTCCTGGATGCCGGTCGCAAGCCGCGCGGCCTCGTCGGTGCCGACCTCGGCGAGGTTCTGCACGCGGGTCTCACTCGCTCCGGCATAGCCGGCCAGCCGTCCGCCGCGCGCGGCGGTGGCGGCCGGCGGCGCGGCGACGGTCTCCTGCAGGCTGTTCCACGCCCCGCACTCGCCGCACTGCCCGGCCCACTTCGGCGACACGGCACCACAGGCATCGCAGACGTAGACGGTGCGGGCGGTTTTCGGCGGCATGGCGACTCCCGGGGGCAGGTGGGGAAGATACGGACGATCGGAGCCGGCCGGGTGGTACTCAAGCCGTGCCCTGCGCTCGCAGCAATGTTACGAATTTTCGCAGCCAACGATGCGCTGCCGCCCGATGGGCATACCCCGGGTGGATCGACACAATGCATCACATCCGGACCTGATCACGCAGGACTGCTCCGAAGGACCGGAGCCCGCAGCAGGAAGCACTACGGAAGGCCACCGCGAGGAACGCGGTCCCGAGGGACGGGACAGGGAAACGGTTTCAAGGCTTGAATCACTGGTCTGGCTCGCACCGACGGAAACGGCTGCAGCAGGGAAGTTCAGGGAATACCCGCAGCGGAATGCGGGACCACGGATGGATACGGCATCGGGAAGCCGAGCAATACGGAACCGCCGGACGGACACCGGCAGGCTCAGGGAAGTGACAGGGAATCTCCCGCCGGATGCGGGAACCACGGATGGACACGGCACGGGAAGCCGAGCACATCGACGCCACCGGACGGAGCCGGCAGGCGCAGGGACCTTGCAGGGACTGACCCGCGGGAAGCGGAACCACGGATGGACACGGCATCGGGAAGCCGGGAACCACGGAACCGCCGGACGGACACCGGCAGGCTCAGGGAAGTGACAGGGAATCCCCCGCCGGACGCGGGACCCACGGATGGACACGGCACGGGAAGCCGAGCACATCGACGCCACCGGACGGAACCGGCAGGCACACGGAAGCTTCAGGGAATCCCCCGCCGGATGCGGGACCACGGAACGGACACGGAAGCGCAACATCACTGCGCGCTGCGCAGCGCCCGCCGGGATGACGGACGCGACAACGGATGACAGACGGACACCCCGCCGGAGCGGGCAGCGGCACCGGAGGCCGGCACGGACCAGTCACTGACGACTCGCCGGATGCGGGCGGCAGGCACGGCAGCGGCAGAGGAAAACCCGCACGGAGCGCGGGCACCAGGACGGTCGGGATCTTTCAGGAGAGACGGGCGTCAGGGCGACGAAGGATGCACGGAGGCACCAGGCCGGGATGGCAAGGTGGACCGCCGCACGGAAGCGGGCACCCGGGACGGGTGTCGAGGTCCAGGCTGCTTCACCTTTTTCACCTTTAACGGCTCATCCGGACGAGCCGGCGCAGGGATAGCCAGGGACCCCCGGCGGAGCCGGTGGCCCACGGAAGGGCCAGGATGTATTCGGGCCGGTCGTCGCAAGACGGCCGGCCTTTGTCTTTCCTGCGTGCAGGACCCGGGCGACCGGCCTGCCCCGTCCTCACACCACCTCGCTCTCGCGCAGCGCCTGCCCGGCCAGCACCCGCGCCCAGCCGAAGCGCGACAGGTCGAGGCTGCGCGAGGCGCCGGTCGTGACCCATTCGGCAAGTGCGC
>JAFEGB010000205.1 GCA_018240295.1 Pseudomonadota bacterium | reverse complement strand
GCCGGTCGCGGTGCAGGCGCAGGGGGATCAGGCCGGTGCGCAGCCGGCGGTTTCGATCGGCACGCCGGCGCGCAGCGCGCAGGCCCGGGCGCACGATCGCGCCTGCCACGCTGCACACGCCGAACGCTGCTGCCACGCCTGCACCGGCGTGCTGAATTTCGCGTTCGTGCCCGCACCGCTGCCGCCGCCGGCCGGGCCGCTGCCGCCGTACCGGCTGGCGCGGCACGACTCGCCGATCCCGGAGCCACCGCATCGACCGCCCCGTCGCGCCGCGTAGCGCCCCCGTCCGACCGCCGCGGCTGCCGCAACAGCCGCGCTTCCCGACCGAACGCTGCCGACGAGGCCCAAGCCCGATCATGACGATCCTTCCGAACCTTCCGGCCCGGCTGACGCTGCCGGCCGCCCTGGCGCTGGCGCTCGCCGTGCCGCTCGCCGCCGTCGCCGCGATGCCCGAGCCGATGGCCGCGATGCACTGCGAACATCATCCCGAACTGCCGGCCTGCGGCCCGGCGAAGACGCTGCCCGACACCACCAACGCCCCGGCCGCAAGCGCGCCGGCGGTGGTCGAGCTGGCCGATGGCGCCTTCTACGTGATGCGCGCCGCGCCGGTGACCAAGACCATCAACGGCACGCCGCTGCGGCTGTTCGCCTACAACGGCTCGGTGCCGGGGCCGCTGCTGAAGGTGCGCCAGGGCACGCAGGTGACGATCGGCTTCGAGAACGCCATCGACCAGCCGAGCACGATCCACTGGCACGGCCTGCGCGTCGATTACCGCGAGGACGGCACGCCCGGCATCGGCCAGCCGGCCGTTCCGCCCGGCAGCCGCACCTTCTACCGGCTGCGCTTCCCGGACGAAGGCCTGTACTGGTACCACCCGCATGTGCGCGAGGATTACCAGCAGGACGCCGGCCTGTACGGCAACGTCTGGGTGCTGCCGGCCGACAGCGCCGCCTATGCGCCGGTCGCGCAGGAAATCCCGCTGCTGCTCGATGACATCCTGATCGAGAACGGCGCGCAGGTGCCCTGGGGCCGCGTGCATGCCGACTACGCGATCATGGGCCGCTACGGCAACGTGCGGCTGGTCAACGGCGAGACCGCGCAGCAGTTCACCGCGAAGACCGGCGACCGCGTGCGCCTGTACCTGACCAACGCCGCCAACGTCCGCAACTTCCGGCTGAAGCTGCCGGGCCAGAAGCTGCGCGTGGTCGGCAGCGACGGCGGACGCACCGAGCGCGAGACGCTGGTCGATACGCTGCTGCTCGGCCCGAGCGAGCGCGCCATCGTCGAGATCCAGTTCCCGCGCGCCGGCAGCTTCGCGCTGTACGACGACACGCCGGCCGATCGCGTCAAGCTCGCGAGCTTCGAGGTCAGCGGCGACGCCCCGGCCGATGCCGCCGATCCGGCGCTGCGCGACAACCCGCTGATGAGCAGCGATCTCGAACGGCTGCAGGCGGCGGTCGCGGCCGAACCGAAATTCCAGCTGACCATGGACGTGCGCTTCGGCGGTCCGGGCGGCGGCGCCCACGCCGGCCACGGCACGGCCGCTGCGCCGTCGACGACACCGCCGGCACCGGCCGCTCCGGCGGCACCGTCGCTGCCGAAGCCGATCACGCTGCCCGATCCGCACGCCGGCCACGGCAGCCCGGCGCCGGTGCCGGTCGATCCGGCCGACAGCCACAAGCAGAAGCTGGAAACCGCTGCCGATGCGCACGCCGGCCACGAACACGGCAGCGCGCCGCCGCCGGCGGCAGCGGCAGCGGCCGATGCGACGCTCGCCGGCTCGATGATCGGCAACATCGTCGGCAGCCAGCCCGCCGCCGGCCCGGCCGAAACGAAACCGGCTCCGGTTGCACCGACCGCACCGGCGACGCCCGCACCGGCCCCCGCGGCCGATCCGCATGCCGGGCACGGTGGTGGCAGTGGCGGTGGCGCCAGCAGTGGCGGCGGTCACCACCACCCGCCGGCGCCGATCGAGTGGGAGGACGGCATGCCGGCCGACAACGCCGCGTCCAGCTCGGCCGAGGTGCACTGGCTGCTGCGCGACGGCAGCGGCGCCGAGAACATGGACGTGCGCTGGCGCTTCACCGAAGGCGAGCCGGTGAAGATCCGCCTCGTCAACCCGATGAGCGGCGCACACCCGATGCAGCACCCGATCCACTTCCACGGCCAGCGCTTCGTCGTCACCGCCATCGACGGCAAGCCGGTGGAGCTGCGCGCGTGGAAGGACACGGTGCTGGTGCCGGGCGGCTCGACGATCGACATCGTGCTCGACCCGTCGAACCCCGGCGACTGGATGGCCCACTGCCACATCGCCGAGCACCTCAGCACCGGCATGATGATCGGCTTCACGGTGGCCCCGAAGGCACCGTGAGGCGGCACTGGCCGTGCGGAACCGGGCCGCAAGCCTGGGGGCTGCGCATCGTCCTGACAGCCCCTCTGCCCGCGCGGGCATGCGTATCTACACAACTTGCAGCAGCGATCCTGACTTGCCCGGGCAGCGCGGATGGACCGGCACGACGGCAAGACGTTGATGAACAAGCCCCTCCCCCCCTCGCGGGGGAGGGGTTGGGGAGAGGGGGCAAGGTTCGGGCGCAGTGCCGGCGTCTTCCCCTCTCCCCCGCCCCCTCTCCCGCAAGGGGAGAGGGGAGATCGAAGTTCGACCGTTGCCTGTTGATCCATCCGGCCCGCAGAACCGCTGACTTGTGTAGATGCCAATGGCCCGCGCGGGCAGAAGGGCTGACGAGTGGCGTTTCAGGAACCTCCCGACGCGCCGCGCCCCGGTGCCGGCGAACGGGTTTTCCGGGCAGGAGCGGGTTTTCAATCCACAGCTTCCGGCTTTACCGGAACCGTCGTCCGCCGCCCTCTGCCCCGCCGCGACGGATGACGGCCGCTGCACCGTCGCAGTGCAACAAAATGCAATCCGGCTGCCCGATGCCGGGGCAATGCGGCACGGCATGACGCCGAATCCTTACCGATCATTCATTTATCAGGCGTTCCGGACTATGTTCCGGGGCTGTCGGCCTCTGGCCCGATAATTGCGAAGTGTTGATCGGGATCATGGTCCGCCCGCCCGGACCCTGATTCCGGACCCCAGGACTTCCGTCGGCAAACAGGACCGCATCATGAACGTCGCCGCCCCCTCGACCGTTCCACGCCGCCGCACCGGCTTCGGCAAGTACCGCACGATCGTGCTGTCGATCGCCTTGTTTCTCGTGTTCGACCTCGGCGTGCTGATCCTCAACTTCTATACGTCGAGCGAGATCAGCACCGACGCCGTCGGCATCAACCTCGCCGGCCGCCAGCGCATGCTGTCGCAGCGTCTGGTCAAGGCCCTGCACGAGTTCGGGGCGGCGCCGGCCGGCAGTACCGAAGCGACCAACGCGCTGATGGAACTGCGCAACACCACGACGCTGTTCGACACCACGCTGAGCGCCTTCGAGCGCGGCGGCGAGACCACCGGCGGTGACGGCCGCGCGGTGCTGCTGCAGCCGGTGAGCGACGCCAGAGGCCGCGCCGCGGTCGAGGCGGCGCTGAAACTCTGGCAGCCGCTGAAAACGGCGCTCGATCCGGCGCTGCGCGGCAGCGATGCGGCGGCGCTGCACGAGGCGGTGCGCCTGGCGAGCAGCAGCAACCTGGCGCTGCTGCGCCTGATGAACGACCTGACCACGGCACTCGAACAGGTCGCCGCCGGCAAGGCCGACCGCCTGCGCCTGATCCAGACCATCGGCATCGGGCTTGCGCTCGCGAACTTCTTCCTGATCCTCTTTCACTTCATCCGCCAGCTGCGCGACAGCGACACGCGCGCCGAGACCGCGCGGCGCGAGACGGTCGAGATCCTCGATACCGTCACCGACGGCCTGTTCCTGCTCGACCGGGAGCTGACGATCGGCGCGCAGCCGTCGAAGTCGCTGCACGGCCTGTTCGGCCGCAGCACCCTCGCCAACCAGCCCTTCCTGCCGATGCTGCGCGAGATCGTCTCCGAGAAGGTCTATCGCGAGGCGGCGGATTTCCTCGACGTGCTGTTCCGTGAGCACGTCAACCTGAAGCTGGTGGCGAGCCTCAACCCGCTGCACGAGGTCGAGGTGCTGATTCCCGGCCCGAACGGCGAACCGCAGCGCAAGTACCTCGGCATCGAGTTCACGCGCGTCACCGATGCGCACTCGGCGCTCGTGCACCTGCTGGTGACGGTGCGCGACATCACCGTGCGCATCGAGCTGGCGCGCCAGCTCGAACTGTCGCGCCGCCAGGCCGAGGAACAGATGAGCCTGCTGCTCGGCATCCTGCACGTCGAGCCGCCGCGGCTGCGCGAGTTCATCGACCGCGCCGACAAGGCGCTGCACGACATCAACGCCACGCTGCGCCGCCACGGCAGCAAGCACCTGTCGAAGCGCGACGAATATCGCGGCGTGCTGAACGAGATCTTCCCGACCATCCACGCGCTGAAGGGCGAGGCCGGCCTGCTCGGGCTGGAGTTCTTCGAGAAGCTCGCGCACGACTTCGAGGAGCGCATCGTCGAGCTGCGCGGCCTCAAGCGCGTCGGCGGCGACGAGCTGATCGGGCTCGCGGTGCAGCTCGACCGGCTGATCGGCAGCGTCGAGGCGGTGCGCGCGATGGTCGAGCGGCTCGGTTCGCTGCAGCAGGGCTTCGCGCAGGAAGCGACGGCCGCTGCCGGGGCGCCGGCCGGGGCCGCGGCCGAAACGCCGGCGATGGCCCCGACCAGCACCGCTGCGCCGCTGCCGGAGCTGACCGTCGACACCTTCCGCTTCCTGGTCGAGCGTCTGGCGCAGACCGAGCACAAGCGCGTGCAGCTGCTCGCGAGCGGCCTCGACACGCTCGCGGTCAGCGGCGCCGAGCAGATCACGGCGCTGCGCGAGGTGCTGGTGCAGCTGCTGCGCAACGCCGTCGCGCACGGCATCGAGACCCCGGAGGAGCGCCACCTCGCCGGCAAGACCGATGTCGGCACCATCCGCCTGCAGGCACGCGCCGATGCCAGCGCCGGCATCGAGCTGATCTGCCACGACGACGGCCGCGGCCTCGACCCCGGGCGCATCCGCGCCGCCGCGCTGCAGAGCGGGCGCTGGAGCGAGGACGAGCTGGACGCGATGGGCACGGCCGGGCTGCGCGCGCTGCTGTTCGAGCCGGGCTTCACGACCGCCGCCGAAGCCACCCTCGCCGCCGGCCGCGGTGTCGGCATGGACGTGATCAAGCACCGCGTCGAGGCGCTCGGCGGCACGCTGTCGGTGGCCTCGGAACCGGGACGCTACTGCGCGTGGCGCATCACGCTGCCCGGCCTGCCGGGACTCGGCGAACTCAGCTTCGAGACGACCTGATCATGCCCCCTGCCCTGCGACGACAGACTCATTGAGGACAGGACCATGCCGGAACCGAAGCCGCTGACGCTGCTGATCGTCGACGATTCACACATCATCCGCCGCCGCATCGAACGCAGCGTCGCCATCGACGGCCTCGACATCGTCGGCACCGCCGCCGATGGCGACGAGGCCGTGCGCAAGTTCAGGAAGCTGCTGCCCGACGCCGTGACCATGGATCTGACCATGCCCGGCATGGACGGCCTGCAGACGATCTCGGCGGTGCTGGCGATCCGGCCCGACACGCGCATCCTGGTCGTCTCGGCGCTCGCCGATCGCTCGACCGCGATCGAGGCGATCCGCCGCGGCGCGCGCGGCTTCCTCTACAAGCCCTTCGATGACGCGCAGCTCAACGAGGCGCTGACGGAACTGCTGGAACTGCACTGATGCTGAACGAAACCCAGCTCAAGGTCTTCGTCGACCACGCCACGCATTACTTCTCGGCCTTCGCGCAGGAGCCGGCGATCGTGCGCGTGCCCTACCTGATCAGCCACGACGAGTCGCTGGTCTACGACTACACCGGCGTCATCGGGGTTTCGGGCGCGTTCCGCGGCTGCGTGTACTTCACGGCTCCGGCGAGGATGATGCAGTACCTGCTGATGACGCAGGGCGAGACCGAGCATTCGCAGGAGCACTGCCTCGACGTGGTCGGCGAGATCGCCAACACGCTTGCCGGCAACGCCCGGCGCGAACTCGGCTCCGACTTCATGATCTCGGTGCCGATCCGCATCGCCGGCAAGCCCGAGCAACTGACCCTCGCCCGCAGCGCCCGCTCGTATGCGATCCCGATCCAGTGGCGCGTCTACAGCGCGGCGCTGGTGGTGAGTCTGGAGGACGGCTGAATGACGGGCGTATCGGCCGGTTCCCGGGGTTGGCCGATACGATGGCCCTGCACGCTGCTCGAACGATCAGGCGGGACTGACTGGGCCTGAAATCATTCAGCCTCCTGCCGCCTCCATGCCGGCCTGCACCTCGCTGATCGCCTGATTGACCAGATCGATCGCCTTGAGGAGGTGGCCGCCCTTGTTGGCCTGGGCGGCCTGCAGTTCGGACTTCGCGGTCTGCAGCGCGCCCAGCGCGTTGACCATGTGCGGCTGGGCGCCGGTGACCACGCCGGCCGTGAACACCAGAGCCAGCGCCAGACCGGAAACGACAAAACGACGAAACTGCCTGATCGACTGCATGATCGACTCCTCTCCCCGCAACGGGCACGAGACCGGGCACGCGGGGATGGCAGCCGGCTCGGGACGAATACTATATTTTACATTATATTATTCATGGCTATTTTCCATAACCACCAACACCAACACACATAATACAAGCCATTGATTTTTAATAACTAAAAATATTTGCACCTTAACGCTTCATTACTATACTCCTGAATCAGAGTCCGTTTACAACACCAAATCCAACCATTGATTAGCAACAGCATAACCTCAATCTAAACATATACCCACCAGCAGAAAAGAGGTTCGCCATCCACACATTAAGCAATCGACTCAATTGATTTCACTGATCTCTTGCTAAAAATGGGTGCTGATGCGTTTTGGGACATGTAATTTTAAAAAATGCACTCAGCAAACTGCATTGCTAAAGACCTCCCTCGAAGCAGTCCTTGCCACTCCTTGATCTGTTTTCATCCAGACCATTTTTAATTTTCATGAGGAACAGCCATGATTGAAAACCATCTCTTCGCGCACTGCAAACTTGGCACAATTACGGCAATTACTTCCATTTTACTTGCATCAACCCCGAGCAGCGCATCGGAAGTAACAATC
>JAFEGB010000204.1 GCA_018240295.1 Pseudomonadota bacterium | reverse complement strand
GGTCTCGGCTCCACCGGTTTCGGCTCGACCGGCTTCGGTTCGGTCCGTCGCGGCGCGGCGACCACCGGCCGCGCCGGGGCCGGCGGTGCCTGCGTGCTGATCACGGGCGGCGCAGGGACCGGCGACGCCTGCGGCTCGGGTTCGGGTTCGTGCTCGGCCATCACCGCCGGCGGCGGCTCGGCCGGCACCGGCGGCAGCGGCTGCGGCTCGGGTGCGCGCAGCGGCGCATCGCGCTCGGCGTGGCCGGCGCGCTCGACCAGCGACACCTTGAACGACAGCACCGGATCGAAGGGCACGGCCGGCCGGCCGAGGCCGATGCCGGCGAGCAGCGCCACGTGCACGCCGAGCGCGAACAGCAGCGCCAGCGGCAGGCGGCGCGACGGGCGCTCCTGCAGCAGGTGCGCATAAAGGATGGCGTTCATGGGCGGCTTCCGGCGGCGGCATCGGTGCGCAGCAGCGCGCGGGCGATGATACCGCCGGCCAGCCCGGTCGCGACCGCCGCCGTCATCAGCAGCGGCAGCAGCTGCCAGAGCGCCGCGTGCGGCACCAGCAGCAGGCGTGCGAGCGCGAACTGCATCGCCATGTGCGCCTCGGCCGCGAGCAGCGACAGGCCGACCGGCCCGAAGCAGCGGCTGGCGTGCGCGAGCGCGAGCACGAGCAGCGCCGCCAGCGCGCCGCCCGCCGACAGCAGGAAGGCCGGCGACAGGAAGGTGCCGACCAGCAGGCTGCCGACCAGCACGCGCAGGCCGGCGACCCAGGCGGCGGCGGCGAGGCCGTGGCGCACCAGCACGATCAGCACCAGCACATTGGCAAGCCCCGGCTTGAGACCGGGCAACGGGCTCGGCAGCGCCGCTTCGAGCACGTGCAGCGCCAGCGCCAGCGCCGCGTACCAGGCGATGCGCCGGTCTGCGGCATCGACGGCGAGCGTGAGCGGCTCCAGCGGCGGACGGGCGGCAGGCATCGTGAAGCGGCGACCGTCCGCGCCTAGTAGCTGATGCTGTCGAAGCGCCGGTTGCGGCCGAGCACCTCGATGCTGACGCGATTCGGCAGGCCGACGGCGACCTCGCCGGCGTGCGAGAGCCAGCCGGCGCGCTCGCAGAGATGCTGCGGCCCCGGCGAGGACACGCAGCGGATGCGCCCGTCGCGCACCTCGACCCGCGTCGTGCCGGCCGGCCCCTCGACCGCGTACTGACCGGCCTCGGCGAGCGACAGGCGCAGCACCTCGCGCCCGTCGATGCGCACCAGCGCCGTGTCCGGGCGCGCATCGGCGCCCCAGAGCTGCACGGCGAGCGCGACCAGCCCGGCGAGCGACAGCGCGAGCACCACGGCGTCGCCGGCGGTCAGCCGGCCGCGAAGCGCCGGGTGCAGGGCGGGGGCCGGAGGGCTCATGGCTCGGGCACGACCGTGAGCGTCGGCGGTGGCGACACCTCCCAGTGCAGCCGCGCCGCCAGCGCCGGCGTCAGCTCGACCTGTCCGGACTCGTCGATGCGCAGCACCTGCGTGACGCCGAGCGCGCGCGCCAGCGCCCGCCATTCGGTCGGGCCGGCGATCATCAGCACCGTCGAGGCGACATCGGCCTTCTCGGCGCTCTCGGCGACGACGGTCACCGCCACCGCGCCGATGGCCGGATAGCCGCTGCGCGGATCGAGCACGTGGTGATAGCGCACGCCCTGCCATTCGAAGTGCCGCTCGTAGTCGCCGGAGGTCGACACCGATTCGTCACCGGTGATGGTCAGCGAGGCGAGCACGCCCGGGCCGCGCGGATCGCGCACGCCGATGCGCCAGGGCTGGCCGTCCTTGCTGCCGATCGCACGCAGGTTGCCGCCGGCGTTGACGATGGCGTTCTGCACGCCGCGCGCGCGCAGCCGCTCGATCGCGCGATCGACCGCGTAGCCCTTGGCGATGCCGCCGAAGTCGAGCCAGAGCTGCGGATTGCGGCTGCGCAGCTGCTCGCCGTCGACCGTCAGGTCGTCCATCGACGGATGCGCGTTGACGAGTTCGGCGATCGCCTGCGGCGGCGGTGGCGGTGCGTCGGGCCGCTCGCCCTGATTGAAACCCCACAGCGCCACGAGCCGGCCGATCGCCGGATCGAACAGGCCGTTGCTCGCCTGCGACCAGGCGCGCGCATCGCTCACGAGCCGCAGCAGGTCGGGAGTCAGCGCAGCCCCGGCCCCGGCCGCGAAGGCCCGGTTGGCGCGCGACAGCGGCGAGTCCTCCCAGGCGTGCCACTCGCGGTGCCAGGACTCGAAGGCCGTGCGCAATTCGTCGAAGGCCGCCTGCGCCGGCTTCGGCGTCACGCCCCAGGTGGCGACATCGACGACGGTGCCGAACACCAGCAGGCGCGTCGCCTGCAGCGGGTCGGGCTTTTCGCAGGCGGCGAGCAGCAGTGCGAACACGCAGCCGAGCAGCGCGGCCACCCGCCGGCGGCCGGCGAAGGTGAACAGCCTCATGCCGCCGTCGCCTCCAGCGCGCGCATCAGGTCGGCACCGATGTCGAGGCCGAACTGCGCGTCCAGCTCGCGCGCGCAGGTCGGGCTGGTGACGTTGATCTCGGTGAGCCAGTCGCCGATCACGTCGAGGCCGACGAACACCAGACCGCGGCGGCGCAGCTCGGGGCCGACCTGCGCGCAGATCCAGCGGTCGCGCTCGCTGAGCGGCTGGCCGACGCCGCGCCCGCCGGCGGCGAGGTTGCCGCGCGTCTCGCCTTCGGCCGGGATGCGCGCCAGCGCATACGGCACCGGCTCGCCGTCGATCATCAGGATGCGCTTGTCGCCGGCGCTGATCTCGGGGATGAAGCGCTGCGCCAGTGCGGTGCGCCGGCCGCGCTCGGTCAGCGTCTCGACGATGACGTTGAGGTTGGCGTCCCCGGCGCGCACGCGGAAGATGCCGGCCCCGCCCATGCCGTCGAGCGGCTTGAGGATCGCATCGCCGTGCTCGGCGACGAAGCCGCGCAGGCGCGCCATGTCGCGCGTCGCCAGCGTCGGCGGGCAGCACTGCGGGAACCAGGCCGTGAACAGTTTCTCGTTGGCATCGCGCAGCGACTGCGGCCGGTTGACGACGCGCACGCCTTCGGCCTCGGCGCGTTCGAGCAGGTAGGTCGTATAGATGTATTCGAGGTCGAACGGCGGGTCCTTGCGCATCAGCAGCACGTCGAGGCCGGCGAGCGGCTCATCCTGCGGTTCGCCGAGCGAGTACCAGTCCTGCCTGTCGTCGCGCACCGTCAGCGCGCGCGCGCGGCCGAAGGCGCGGCCGTCGCGCAGGTACAGGTCGGACTGCTCGAAGTACCGGATCGACCAGCCGCGAGCCTGCGCGGCGAGCAGGATCGCGAAGGTCGTGTCCTTCTTGATGGTGATCGTGGCGATGGGGTCCATGACCACGCCGAGGCGCTTGTTCATCGGGTCTCCCGGGGGGCTGCGGACCGGCCGCCGCGCGCCGGGGGCGCGGGCTTTCCAGTCCTGAGAAAATTCGGTTATGGTCTGCGACCGTGGTGGAGACAGGCTCGAAGCTGGCAGCGTGCGGCGAGGCCGGCCATGATAACCGGAGTGACGCTGGTCCGGTCCGAGGGGAGACCGGCCCGGCCGGTCAGACGCGCACCCGATGCGCGCGTCGCGCAACGGGGGAGATTCTTCAGTGGAAGCAGGCGGCGCGAACTCCGCGATCAAGGTGATGGTGGTCGATGACAGCCGGACCATCCGGCGCACGGCCGAGACCCTGCTCGAACGCGAGGGCTTCACGGTCATCACCGCCGATGACGGTTTCGAGGCACTGTCGCGCATGGTCGAGTCCGAACCGGACATCGTGTTCCTGGACATCATGATGCCGCGTCTCGACGGCTATCAGACCTGCTCCGTGATCAAGAGCAACGGCCGCTTCCGCGCCACGCCGGTCATCATGCTGTCGAGCAAGGACGGCATCTTCGACAAGGCGCGCGGCAAGCTCGCCGGTTCCGAACAGTTCATCACCAAGCCGTTCACACGCGAAGACCTGCTGGAGGCCATCCAGCAGCACGTCCACGTGTCGAAGTGAACTCAGGGAAGACGTCGAACGACGGCCGGCCCGCCCCTCACGGGTACGCACACGGAAATCACACGATGGCCCGCATCCTGATCATCGACGACTCTCCGACCGAGATCTTCGCGCTGACGCGGATTCTCGAGTCGCGCGGCCACCAGGTCGCCAGTGCCGGCAACGCCGAGGAAGGCATCGCCCGGGCCCAGGCCGATCATCCCGACCTGATCCTGATGGATGTCGTGATGCCGGGCATGAACGGCTTCCAGGCCACCCGCAAGCTCGCCAAGACCCCCTCGACCGCCCACATCCCGATCATCATGGTGACGACCAAGGATCAGGAGACCGACCGCATCTGGGGCCTGCGCCAGGGGGCGCAGGAATACGTGGTCAAGCCGCCGGTCGAGGCGGAGCTGATCGCCAAGATCGACACCCTGCTCGGCAAGCGGACCTGAGCCGACATGGCCATGGCCGCCGCCCAGCATCCGTTCGATCAGCTCCTCGAACTGGCGGGCCGCAGCGGACAGGGCAGCGCGGCCCAGGCCGCGTCCCCGACCAGCAGCGGTGCGCTCGGCCTGCGCGTCGGCGCCCACGCGCTGCTGTTCGCGCTGGCCGAAACCGGGGAGATCGTGCCGGTGCCGCGCCTGACGCGCGTGCCGGGCGTGCAGCCCTGGCTGCTCGGCATCGTCAGCCTGCGCGGACGCATCGTGCCGGTCATCGACCTCGGCGACTTCCTCGAAGGACGGCACACCAGCATCGGCCCGCGCACGCGCATCGTCATCGCCAGCGGCGGCGACTGGTCCTACGGCCTCGTGGTCGACGAGATCATCGGCATGCGCCCGATCGGTCCGGCCAACCGCCTGCCGGAACTGCCGGCCGGGACCGCCCCGACGCTCAAGCCCTATGCCCGGGCGGCCTACGCGATCGACAACCAGGTCTGGAGTGAATTCGACATCGGTCGCCTGCTCGCGGATCCGCGATTCATGGCGGCGGCCCTTTAACCCCCCAGCGGCAGCCCGGAAGCCGGCAGCGCCGCGCCCGGCGCCACACGCCGGGCGCTTACACCAGGGAGCACAAGCACAATGAGCGAACCCCGCAACACCACCGCGCGCCCCGGCGGCGCACCCCGCTTCGCGCTGTACGGCGTGGCACTGGTCGTGTCGGTGCTGCTGATGGCGGGCACATTCTTTCTGGTGCAGCGGCACGAGACCGGCATCACCGCCGACCTGGCCCTGGTCAACGAACAGCGCCTGCTGGCCCGCACGCTGACGGCGCTGGCGGTCGAGGCGGTGCAGGGTCAGGACGACGCCTTCGACCGCCTCGGCCAGGCACGCACGCGCTTCGACAGCTCGATCGCGGCGCTGCGCAACGGCGACGCCACCACGGCGCCGGTGCCGACCGAAGCCGGTGACGCGCTCGCGCAGCTCGAAAAGCGCTGGCAGGAGACGCGCGGCGCCGTCAGCGCCGTGCTCGAATCGCGCGAGCCGGTCAAGGCCGTGCGCGCGCTGCTGCCGGTATTCGAGGAAACCCTGCCGGCCCTGCACGACTACGCCGATGACCTCTCCGGCGGCCTCGCCGATGGCGGCGCGCCGGGCGCGCAGGTGCGCGCCGCGGCCCGGCTGTCGACGCTCGCGCAGCGCATGCAGTACGACCTCGGGCTGCTGGTGCGCGGCGATGCCAACTCGGCGCTCGCCGCCGACCGGCTGCTGCGCGATGTCAGCCAGTTCGGCCGGCTGGCGAAGGCGCTGCGCGAAGGCGATCCGCGCCAGGGCCTGACGCCGATGAACGCCCCGGCGCTGCTGCCGAAGCTCAACGACATCACCGCCGGTGCCGCGCAGCTCGAAAAATCGATCGGCCAGATGCTCGCCTACGCGCCCGAGCTGTTCCAGGCGCAGGACGCCACGCAGCGGCTGGTCAACGGCAGCGCACCGCTCGCGCAGGCCGCCGCCGCGCTCGGCGAGGCGCTCACGAGCCGCGCCGACAGCGTGCACATCGCCGGCATCCCGGTCGGCTTCGGCTTCGTGTACTTCTTCGCGGCGCTGTCGCTGATGCTGCTGATGCTGCTGCTGCGCAAGCAGGTCGTCGAGGCGCGCGTGCGCCTGGAGGAATCCGAGCAGCGCAAGCAGCAGACCGAAGACCAGAACCGCCGCAACCAGGAGGCCATCCTGCGGCTGCTCGACGAGATGGGCGACCTCGCCGAGGGCGACCTGACCGTGCAGGCGAGCGTCACCGAGGACATCACCGGCGCGATCGCCGACTCGATCAACTACGCGATCGAGGCGCTGCGCGATCTCGTCACGACCATCAACGACACCTCCGGCCGCGTCGCCGCCGCCGCCGAGGAAACCCGCTCGATCGCCGAGCGCCTGGCCTCGGCCTCGCAGGAACAGGCGAGCCAGATCGAGACCTCCGGCAACACCATCGCGCAGATGGCGCGCTCGATGGACGAGGTGTCCTCGAAGACGGCCAGCTCCTCCGAGGTCGCGCAGCAGGCCGCGGCGCTGGCGCGCGAGGGCGGCGAGCGCGTGCGCCGCACGATCCAGGGCATGGACGCGATCCGCGAGCACATCCAGGAGACCTCCAAGCGCATCAAGCGCCTCGGCGAGTCCTCGCAGGAGATCGGCGACATCGTCGAGCTGATCAACGACATCGCCGACCAGACCAACATCCTCGCGCTGAACGCCGCGATCCAGGCCAGCGCCGCCGGCGAGGCCGGGCGCGGCTTCGCGGTGGTCGCCGTCTCATTCCAGCGCCTCGCCGAACGCTCCGGCAACGCCACGAAGCGCATCGAATCGCTGGTCAAGACCATTCAGGCCGACACCAACGAAGCCATCATCTCGATGGAGAAGAGCACGACCGAAGTGGTCAACGGCGCCGGTCTCGCCGAGACCGCCGGCGTGTCGCTGAACGAGATCGAGTCGGTGTCCTCGCGCCTCGCCGAGCTGATCGGCGACATCTCCTCGGCCGCGACCGAGGTCTCGACGATGGCCGCGCGCGTCGCCGGCATGATGGGCTCGATCAACGCCATCACTGCCGAGACCGCCGAAGGCAGCGCCGACACCGCGCGCGCCATCGGCGACCTGACCTCGCTCGCCCAGGAGCTGCGTCAGTCCGTGGCGGGCTTCCGCCTGCCCGAGCAGGACGCGGCCTGAGCCGCGCCGCCTGACGACGCCGGACGGAGACAGGCATGACTGCCCGCTACGCCGACACGCCGCCCGACTCCGTCACCGCCGAGTTGGAAGCGACCCTCGAACGCGTCAAGACCGCGCTCGAAATCCATTGCGAGGACCCCGACGCCCCCGGGCCGCTCGACGACATCGTCCGCGGCCTGCGCGACGTGCGCGGGGCCTGCGTGCTGCTCGAACAGCACGAGGCCGCCCAGCAGGCCGGCGAGCTGCTCGGCTGGGCCGAGCGCCTGATGCACGGCCAGACCGAGGATGCCGAGGGCCTGCGCGCCCGGCTGCTCGAATCGGTGCTGCGCCTGGCGCGCTACCTCGCCTGGCGCCACCGCAGCCGCCACCGTGCCGAAGCCGCGCCGCCGGCGCCGGTGATCGACCTCACGGCCTTCGCGCTCGACCTGAACACGCTGCGTTCGCGCTTCCAGCGCACGCTGCTCGGCCTGCTGCGCGGCGACAAGCTCGATCACCACCTCGATCAGCTCGCCACCGTGCTGATGGACATCAAGGCCCTGTGCCCGGCCGGCGCCGACTACGACCTGTGGTGGCATGCGCAAGGCCTCGCCGAGTCACTGCGCAGCGACGGCCGCGCCCCGAGCCGCACGCAGAACCTGCTGCTGCGCGAACTCGACCAGCGCCTGCGTCTGCTCGCGCAGCACGGCCCCGGCGCCCTGCCGCCGCTGGTGCTGGCCGAGCTGCTCGGGCGGCTCGAACTGGAGGTCAGCGCCTCGCCGGTCGGCAAGGCCTGGCTGCGCAACCGCATCGACTACACCCCCGGCGCGAGCGGCACCGAACCCGGCGCGCGCGCCGACGTGCTCGCCGATCCGGACACGCTGAGCACGATCGGCCTGCAGCTCGCCGAACAGCTCGCGCTCGCCAAGGGCGCGCTCGAAACCCGCACGCGCACCGGCGTCGCCGATGCCCCGAGCCTGCAGGAAGAACTCTCCGGCCTGCGCAGCGTCGCCAACCTGCTGTGGCTGATCGACATGCCGGCCCCGGCCGCGCTGCTGCGCCGCTGGCTCGAACGGCTCGACGAGCTTGCCGCGCGCAACGCCTCGCTCGATGACGACGACCTGTTCGGCCTCGCCCACGATGTCGTGCTGGTCGAGAACAGCGTCGAGGGCATCACCGAGTTCGCCTACGCCCCGCCTCCGGCGGTCGGCGACGATCCGCTGGCGGCGATCGCCGCGCTCGAAGTGCGCCGCGCCCGTGCCGCCACCGCCAATGCGGCCGGTGAACTGCTGCAGGATGCGCGCACGCAGATCGACGCCCGCCTGCGTGGCGAGGGCAGCGACGAACTCTGGCCGGCCATCGCCCGGCTGATCGACCACGTCGCCAGCGTGCTGCGCATGCTGGAGGCCGAGCCGGCCGTGCAGCTGGTCAAGCAGATCCGCTACGCGATCGGCCGCGTCGAGGCCGATCCGCACCGGCTCGACGCACCCGCGTTCGCGGCGGCCGTCGCCGAGGCCATCGTCGTCGCCGAGTATTTCGTCGACCGGCTGGCGCAGGGCCGCCCGACCGACGAGGACGTGCTGGAGCGCGCCCGCGTCGATCTGATCGGCGCCTGCGGCGGTCCGGTGCCGGACTGGGATCTGCCCGAACGCTGGCAGGCCGCCGGGAACGAGGCGCCGGCGGACACGACGACGCCCGACTTCGAGCTGACGCTGCCCGCCCTCGAACTGCCGCCGGCGAGCGCCGCCGGCGACACCGGCAAAGCCGATCAGCCTGATCGGACCGGCGAAACCGCCCGCCCGACGGTGGTCTTCCTCGGCGACGACGCGCTGCCGCCGCTCGATCTCGACAGCCTGCAGCTGGAAATGCCCGGCCCGGCCACCGGCCGGCCGACGCCGGATGCCATCGAACTCATCGAGCCCGTCGAACCGGCGCGCCCCGCCGCCACCCCCGCCGGCCTGGCGGCGACCGACGCACCGGCGGGCGAAACCGCCCTGCCCAGCGTCGAATTCACGGACTTCGACGATCTCGGCGATCTCGCGGCCTTCGGCCTGAAGCCGGACGGCAGCAGCGTGCATGCGCCCGCCGACGACAGCGACACCTTCGCGCCGCCGCAGCTGCCGGCCGATCTGTGGCCGCAGACACCGCCGGCCCCGGCCCGGCACGCCGCCGGCGAACGCGCGCTGTCCTGGCCGGATGATCTGCCGGAACTCGCGATCGAGCTGCCGGCAGCCGCGCCGCCGGCGCCGGTCGCGGACGAAGCCGCAGCGGATGAACCGGCCGATGCCGCGCTGCCGCTCGTCAGCTTCACGATCCCGGAGCCCGTCCCTGCCCCCGAACCGGCCGGCGCTGCAACGCCCGCCGTCCCGACCCCGCCCCCCGAATCGGCGCTGCCGCTGCCGGCGGCGGCGCTCGACATCGATCCGGATCTGCTCGATGTGTTCCTGGAGGAAGCCGCCGGCGAGTTCGAGTCGATCCGCGCGCATCTGGCGCAGACCGAGGGCGCCGCGCCCGGCGAGCTCGAAGGCCTGCGCTCGATCCGCCGTTCCTTCCACACGCTCAAGGGCAGCGGCCGCATGGTCGGCGAGCGCGTGGTCGGCGAGTTCGCATGGGGACTCGAAAACCTGTTCAACCAGATCCTGGCCGGCCGCCGGCCGTTCAACGCCGAGGTGCAGGCGCTGACCGCCGAGGGCACCGACGCCCTCGAACACTGGCTCGCCAGCCGCGATGCCGCCGCCTACGGCCGTTTGACCGTGCTCGAACTGCGCACGCACGCGCTGCTCGAAGGCCGCGCGCCGTCCGAGGCCGATGTCGACCTCGAAGCCGAGACCCCGGCCGCAGCCGAAACCCTCACGCCCGCGCCCGCACCTGAACCGGCACCGGCACCAGCACCGGCACCGGCCGTCACCGAAACCGTCGCACCCGCACCGCCGCCGCCGCCGCTGCCGGACTGGGTCGAGGCGCTGCTGCTGGTGCTCGACGACTGCCGTGCCGGCAGCACGACCGCCCGCGATGCGCTGATCGAACGGCTGGCCGTCATCGTGGCGCCGCTCGCCTCGGCCGAGGCCGTGCGCGTCGCCCGCGCGCTCGAGGACTATCTGCAGGCGCTCTGCCGCCACGGTCGCGGCCTCGATGCCGCCGACATCCTGCTCTGCGAGGACTGCGCCTCGGCGCTGCAGGCCTACGCGCTCGGCGAGACCATCGACCCCGGCGCACTCGGCGAGCTGCTGAACGCGCTGGCGCGCCGGGCGGCGGCGCTGCCGTCGTTCGCCGCACCGCTGCCGGCCGAGCCGCAACCGGTGCTGCCGGCCATCGATCCGGAGCTGGCCGCGGTATTCCTCGCCGAGGCGGCCGACATCCTCGATGCCGCCGACGTGACGCTGTCGCGCTGGCGGCAGGATCGTCACAGCGCCGAGCTGCTGAACGACCTGCGCCGCGAGATGCACACGCTCAAGGGCAGCTCGCGCATGGCCGGCTTCCCGCAGATCGGCGACCTCGCGCATGCGACCGAATCGCTGCTCGATGCCTGCGCCGGCGGCAAGTCCGAACCGACCGATGCACTCGCCGACGGCATGCAGCGCGCGCTCGATCACTTCAGCACGATGCTGACCGAGGTCGAGGCCAATCGCGCCCCGGCCCCGGCGGCCGAGCTGATCCACGATCTGGCCGACCTGCTCGAACACGGCGCCCCGGTGCCGGCACCGGCGCCCGCCGCGGCGACGGCCGCAACCGCCACGACCGCCAAACCGGCGTCCCCGGCCGGCACCGCCGAATCGGTGCGCGTCTCCAGCACGCTGCTCGACAACCTCGTCAACCAGATGGGCGAGAGCAGCATCTACCGCGCGCGCATCGAGCAGGGAGTCTCGGCCGTGCGCTTCAACCTCGGCGAACTCGACCAGATCGCCAACCGCCTGCGCGCGCAGCTGCGCCGGCTGGAGATCGAGACCGAGGCGCAGATCCTGTTCCGCTACGAGCGCGGCGGCGTCGATCCGAACGCCGACTTCGATCCGCTCGAACTCGACCGCTTCTCGGAACTGCAGCAGCTGTCGCGCCAGCTGCTGGAGGCGGCCGAGGACCTCGCCAACATCCAGTCGTCGCTGGTCGACCAGACCGGCGAGATCGGCGGCCTGCTCGAACAGCAGGGCAAGGTCAACAAGGAGCTGCAGCAGGGTCTGATGCAGACCCGCGTCGTGCGCTTCGAGACGGTCGCGGCGCGCCTCAAGCGCGTCGTGCGCCAGGCGGCCGACGATGCCGGCAAGTCCGCCGAGCTGCACATCGACGGCGGCGATGCCGAAATCGAGCGCAACCTGCTCGAAGGTCTGGTCGCGCCGCTCGAACACCTGCTGCGCAACGCCGTGTCGCACGGCATCGAGTCGCCCGAGCGCCGGCACGCGGCCGGCAAGGACGCGACCGGTGCCATCCGGCTGGCGCTGCGCCGCGAGGGCGCCGAGATCCTGCTGTCGGTGGCCGACGACGGCGCCGGCCTCAACTACGCGGCCATCCGCGCCTCGGCCGAGAAGCGCGGCCTGCTCGCCGCCAATGCGCAGGTGTCCGATGCGCAGCTCGCCGACCTGCTGCTGCTGCCGGGCTTCTCGACCGCGCAGGCGCTGACCCAGCTCTCGGGCCGCGGCGTCGGCCTCGACGTGGTCGCGAGCGCGGTGTCGTCGATGCGCGGCGCGCTGTCGATCCAGTCGCAGCCGGGCAAGGGCGTCACCTTCCAGCTGCGCCTGCCGTTCTCGCTGTCGCTGACGCAGGCGCTGCTGGTGCGCGCCGGCGAGGACATCTACGCGGTGCCGCTGCTGTCGGTCGAGGCGGTGAGCCGCCTCAGTCCGCGCGAGTTCCGCGACTACCTCGCCGGGCACACCGCCGAGCACGACTACGCCGGTTCCGGCTTCGCGGTGCACAGCCTCGCGGCCGTGTTCGGCGGCGCCCTGCCGGCGGCCGGCAGCAGCGAGGCGCGCCCGCCGGTGCTGCTGTTCCGCTCGGCGGACATGCGCGCGGCGATCCAGGTCGATGCGGTGCTGGGCCGCCAGGAAATCATCGTCAAGCCGGTCGGCCCGCAGCTGTCGGCGGTGCCCGGCGTCTCGGGCGCGACCGTGCTCGCCGACGGCCGCGTCGTCATCATCCTCGACATGCCGGCGCTGGTGCGCGGTCTCGCCTCGGCCGCCCGCCGGGCGCAGGAAGCCGCAGCACTGCGCGCGGCGCGTCATGCCGACGAGCGTGCGCCGCTGTCGATCCTGGTCGTCGATGACTCGATCACGATGCGCAAGGTCACGGCCCGCGTGCTGGAGCGCCACGGCGTCGTCGTCGAACTGGCGAAGGACGGCGTCGATGCGGTCGAGGTGCTCGATCAGCTGGTGCCGGATCTGGTCATCCTCGACATCGAGATGCCGCGCATGGACGGCTTCGAGCTGGTCGGCCACATCCGCAACCAGGCGCGGCTGCGCCACCTGCCGGTGATCATGGTCACCTCGCGCACCGGCGAGAAGCATCGCGACCGCGCCGCCCGGCTCGGCGTCAATGCTTACCTCGGCAAGCCCTATCAGGAAGAGGAACTGCTCGGCTCGATCCGCGACGTGCTCGGCAGCGAGGGCGCGCGCCGGCTGCGCAGCCTGTGATGCCGCTCACGAGTGAATGCGTTGTTGATCCCCCTCTCTCCCCGGCCCCGTCCCCACGAGGGGACCGGGGCTGAAAAGACCGGGCGTTCGGCTGTGACCGGCATGAGCGAAGAACCCGGCCCCCTGTGAGCCCTGATCCGGGCGCCGGCGGCGCCTGCACGGAGACTGCGTGATGCCCGATCGCGAACTGCGCTGCCTGCTCATCGGCTTCGCCGGCGGACGCCTGCTGCTGCCCGGCTCGATGGTCGTCGAGGTACTGCCGTACGCGACCCCGCTGCGCGTTGCCGAAGTGCCGCGCTGGGTGCTCGGCTCGCTGCTCTGGCGCGCGCGCACCGTGCCGCTGCTCGCGATCGAGCCGCTGGTCACCGGCCAGCCGGCCGCGCCCGGCCCGCGCTCGCGCATCGTCGTGCTGACCACGCCGAGCGAGCGCGTGCAGCACCTCGCGCTGGTGTCGCTCGAAGTGCCGCAGCTGTCGCTGCTCAAGCGCGAGATGCTGAAGGCCAGCGACGAGGTCGACTGCCCGCCCGGCATGCTGCGTGCCGTGCGCATCGGCGGCGATCAGGATGCCTTCATCCCCGACTTCGACCTGCTGTGCGAGGAACTCGCGCCGCTCGGCATCTACCGCGCCTGAGCGGAGCCTCCGGCACCGGGACCCGGCCCTCAGAAGCCGATCCCGACGCCCCAGCCGCCGTGGCCGTGGCGGCCGTGCCAGCCGCTGCCGTACCAGACGCTGCCGCCGATCGCCGGATACCAGGGCCGGTAGTAGTACGGCGGCGGGTAGTAATACGCCGGCGGCGCCACGTAGACCGGCGCCGGCGCGCTGTAATAGACCGGCGGGGCCGCGTAGTAGCGCGGCGCATAGCCTTCGCCGCTGCCGGCGACGCGCGCACTGGCGCTGTTGTAGCCATCGGCGAGCGACTGGCGCTGGCGCGCGAACTCGCCGTAGCTGATGCGCCCGGCGGCGAGCTGGCCGCTCAGCGCGTCGAGGTCATCGGCGAGCCGGGTGTCGAGCGCGAGCTGCGCCTCGGGCACACCGGCATCGCGCTGCGCGGCGATCGTCGTGCGCCGGCACTGATCGCTCGCGCGTCGCCACTCGCCGAGCGCGGCACGCTCCGCGCGGCTCGGCCGGCCCGGATCGCGCAGCATCGTCTCGGTCTGCTGCGCCGGATTGTCGAG
>JAFEGB010000203.1 GCA_018240295.1 Pseudomonadota bacterium | reverse complement strand
TGCCGAGCAGCAGCGCGAAACCCGCATCGTCCGGCGTGAATGCCCGGATCGGGCACTGGGTCCATCCCGCAAGAAAGCGCGGAATGCTGGCGGCGGGCTCGCCATCGAGCAGAACCGGGATCAGGCGCGTGTTGTTCTTGTCGTCATACAGCTCGGCGATGAACAGCGAGCCTTCCCAATACACGCCTTTGCCGACATCGGCCGGCACATCTCCGACGATGCGCCGGCTGTATTCGTCCGTGCAGATGCACAGGATGAAATCGGTCACGCCCTTCGCCGTCTGCTCCATGCACCAGCGCGGCCAGTGGGTACAGGTCGTGTCGTAGTCGTGATCGATGACGACGCCGATGCCGTGACCCTTCAGGGCTGCAGCCAGCGCCTCGACCCGCGGCCGTTGCGCTGCGGGCTCGTGGCTGTAGCTGATGAACACCCGCGCGGGCACGGACATCGCGGACTCCCTTCCGGTCGGGGGATGTCCGGCGAGCGTAGCCGAAGCAGCGCGCGCGAAACGCTCAGCGCCCGGCGCGCTCGCCCATCTGATGCGCGAGCATGCGCCGGCGCTCCTGCGCGACGGCGCTGACCGGGTCCTGATGGATCAGGATTTCGGCGCCGGGGAATTCGTTTTCGATCGCCGATTCGACGGCATCGCCGATCGCGTGCGCGACCGCGAGCGGCAGCGAGTCGGCGAGTTCGAGGTGCAACTGCACGAAGATCGTGTGCCCGGACTGGCGCGTGCGCAGGTCATGCACGCCGAGCACGCCGTGCTGCTCGCGCGCCAGCTCGACGATGCGCTGCTTGGTTTCGGCCGGCAGCTCGTGATCCATCAGCAGGCTGACGGCCTCGGCGCCGATCTCCCACGCGCTCTTGAGGATGTAGACGGCGATGCCGAGCGCAAACAGCGGGTCGAGCCCGTCGTAGCCGAAATGACCGAGCCCGAGCGCGAGCAGGATGCTGGCGTTGGTGGCGAGGTCGGTCAGGTAGTGCAGCGCGTCGGCGCGGATCGCCGTCGAGCCGGTGCGGCGGATGACGTGGCGCTGGATCGCCAGCAGCAGCGCGGTCGCGACGATCGCGAACACGATCACCGCCGCGCCGACGCCGATGTCGGTCAGCGGCTGCGGACGCAGCAGGCGATCGACCGCCTGCAGGCACAGGAACAGCGCCGAACCGGCGATGAAGGTCGCCTGCCCGAGCCCGGCCAGCGCCTCGGCCTTGCCGTGGCCGAAGCGGTGCTCGGCATCGGGCGGCGCCAGCGACACGCGCACCGCCACCAGATTCACCAGCGAGGCCAGCGCATCCATCACCGAATCCACCAGCGAGGCCAGCACCGACACCGAGCCGGTCATCAGCCACGCCACCGTCTTGCCGACGATCAGCAGCAGCGCCGTCGCAACGGAAGCACGGGTCGCGAGCCGCAGCAGGCGTTCGCGCTGCTCGGGAGTGACGGGGGCGGGGGCAGACATTGCGGACTCCGGTCGCGGGCGGGCGGCGCGAATTGTACGGGGGGAACCTTGCAATGCAGCAAGGTGGCACCGGCCGCGACGGATCGTCATGGACGATCGGCAGAGTAGCGGCATCCACCGAGCGGGGAACCGGAGCCATGTCCGAAAAGCACCGTCCGAGCATCCCGAACCGCACCGCGCAGGCCGAAGCCTGGGAGGCGCTGACGCTGTTCGCCCGTCAGGCGCAACGCCAGCCCGCAGCGAATGCGCAGGCTGCACGTTGCAGACCGCCTGTTTCACATCCGCAACAATCCGGCAAGGACTGAAACGCGAAACAGTTCGCGGCTCCGCGCGACACAAAGTGCGGATTTACAGGAAGTTAATCAAAATGCAACGCGAGTTTTCAAACGACAGGCAGATTACGGCGGGCGCCGGATAGGCGCCGCCGCAACAGCGGCGCATGCTGAGGGCCATCCGATCCTCCCCCCGCCCGCATCGCCCGAGGCATACCCAGATGGACACCGACTGCCCGGCCCGCCCGGCCGAAACCCGCGAATCCCCGGAATCCACCACTCCGGCCCAGCCGATCCTCGTGCCCCGCTGGCTGCGCGTGGCCATGCGCCCGCAGCCGGACAGCGACAACGGCCACCGCAGCGGCAACCGCTGGCAGGCGGCGCGCAAGCACTGACCCGTCCGCGGTCTTCCTGAATTTCCGCAACGACGCCGGCTCCGACCGGCGTCGGTCGTTTCAGGGCCCGGCAAAGCGCGCTTCCACCGCCTCCAGCACCTGCGTGCGGATCGCGTCGGTTTCGATCAGCACCTCGTGGCGGGATTCGGGCAGCGACAGCAGCGTGCAGTCGCCGCCGGTCGCGCGGATGCGTGCGGCCAGGCGCAGGCCCGAAGGCGGCCAGACCAGACGGTCGATGCCGGGCACGACGCAGAGCATCGGCACGCCGGCGAGCCGCCCGACCTCGGCGAAGATGCGCCGGCCGGCGGCGACCGCCGCCGCCACCCAGCCCCAGGTCGGGCCACCGATGCGCGAATACGGGTGACGCTCGATCAGCCGTGCGCGCATCGCGAAGCGCCGTTCGCTGGCCGTGAGGCCGTTGAGCCCGCGGGCATCGCGAAACAGCGGTTCGTGGTACGGCCCCTGATTCGCCGCCCAGGCGCTCGGACGCTGGCGCCCGACGGTGGCCAGCGCCAGCCGGCCGAGTGCGTCGCGGCTGACCGGCAGGCCCCAGAGGCCGCGGATCTCGACCATCGGCGCCGTGATCGCCGCCGCCGCCACGCCGCGCGCACCGCCCTGCAGCCAGCGCAGCAGGATCGCCGCCCCCATCGAATGCGCGAGCGCGTACAGCGGCCGGCCCGGCGCCAGGCTGCGCGCGAGCGTCGCGTAGATGTCCAGATCGCGCGCGTAGTCGTCGAAATGATCGACGTGCATCTTCTGACGCTCGAGCGGATCGTCGCCGCAGAGCGGCGGCACGCGGCCGGCAGCGCCGTGGCCGCGGTGCGTGACCGCGCAGATGGCGTGGTCCGGATGGCGGCGGCGCCAGTCGGCGATCAGCTCGACGTAGCGCACCGGGCATTCGCCGGCCCCGTGCACGAGCAGCAGCACGGCGCTGGCCGGGGCGCTCGCGGCGAAGCATTCGGCGAGCAGCGGCAGGCCGTCGAAACCGGCGAGCGGCACGCGCCGCACGGCGGCCTCGTGCGCGGCAAGCAGCGCATCGAGCCGTTCGCAGTCCGGACCGGCGGCTTGCGCCAGCGCGGCATCCGATGCCCATGTGGCCGCGGCGGCCCGGTCGGCGGCGCTCAGCGCAGCAGCCCTTCGGCCTCGGCGACGCGGGTCAGGGCCTCTTCCATCAGCGCCCGCGCCTGCGCGGTGGTCGCGCGCAGCCAGTGATGCAGCGCCGCGTCCTCGGGGCTGCGGTTCTCGCACTGCGCGCTGTAGTCCTCGAAGGCCGACAGCCCGGCCACGAGATCGACGAGGTGATGCGGGCATTCGCAGGCGAGCGTCGGCGTCGAGGCGGCGATGCGCTCCAGTGTGTCGGTGTCGTAGCGCCGCTGCGGGATGCCGTCCGGCGACGGCGTCAGGTCGACCGGCTGGCGCTCGGGCAGCGGCAGCGCCGCGACGCCGAGCCCGGCGCGGCAGGCGATGCGCAGCTCCGCCATGCCGACCGGCGCGCGCAGCGGCGTGCTGTATGCGGTGTCGAGCTTCGCGACCGTCGCGCGCCGGCCGAAGCCGTAGACGATGACCACGTGCCGCGCGCCGCAGGCCTGGCGCAGTTCCTCGACCCCGGCGGCCGTCTCCGGCCCGAGGGCCGGCACCTCGATGACCAGCACCTGCGGCTCCTGCGCCGGGGCATCGGCGAGGAAGCGCGCGCGCTCGCGCTGGCTGGCGACGATGGCGAGCCCCGCCAGTTCGCTGCCGGCGCGGGCGATGCGCGCCGGCAGCGCATCGCCGAGCACGGCCACGCGCACCGGCGTCAGTACCCGCACCGGCAGTGCCGCGAGCTGCCGGGGCTTCTCCTGGACTTCGAGGCGCTCGTGCAGCTGCACGAGCGTCAGGCCGGCGACGGTGCTGATCGAGTGTCCGGCATCGACCAGACGCTTGATCAGCGCCAGCCGGGCGATGTCGTCGCGCGAGTACAGCCGGTTGCGACCGCTGGAGCGACCGGGATCGACAACGTTGTAGCGCCGCTCCCACATGCGCAGCGTGACCGTGGCGATGCCGGTCAGGCGGGAGACGGTGCCAATGCGGTACATCGGTTCGGGATCGTCGGGTGAAATGCTCATGACGGCTTGTCTCGGATGCCGGACATCCATGGCCGCAGGCTCAGCGGGTGTACAGGTAGTGACCGACACCCCATTCACTGCCCTCCCGGTAACCGAACAGTTCGCTGCACGCCAGAAAGAACAGGCGCCAGCGCCGGAACTGCCGGGGGGCTTCGGCCGGATCACCGTCGGCGGCAAACAGCCGCAGGATTTCGTCGCGCCGGCGGTCCTGGCCGGCGAGCCAGGCCTCGCAGGTCGCCTGGTAGTGACGCCCGTCGATCCACCAGTGACGGGCCAGCTGCAGGTCGTCCTGGAAGCGCATCGGCAGATCCGCGCCCGGCATCAGGCCGCCGGTGAAGAAATGTCGTGCCATCCAGTCGTCACTGCCTTCGTCCACGAACGGATAACTGTAGCGTCGATGGCAAAAGACGTGCAGGAACAATCGCCCTTCGGCGCGCAGCCAGCCCTTCACGCACGCGAGCAGCGCCGGCCAGTTGTGCATGTGCTCGAACATCTCGACCGACACGACGCGATCGAACGCCCCGTTCAGGGAGGGCCCGCTGGCGAAGTCGTTCATGTCGGCCGTGATGAGCTGCACGTTGCGCAGGCCTCTTGCACGCAGGCGCGACTGGATGTAGCGCCGCTGCGTGCGCGAGTTCGACACCGCCGTGATGCGTGCGTGCGGGTAGTGCTCGGCCATCCACAGCGTCAGCGAGCCCCAGCCGCAGCCGAGTTCGAGGATGTCCTGACCATCGGCGAGCGCGGCGCGCTCGCAGGTCAGGGCCAGCATCGCCGCCTCGGCCTCGTCGAGCGTGTGCACGCCCTCGGGCCAGAAGCCGCAGGAGTACTTCAGGTGCCGGCCCATCACGTGTTCGAAGAAGGCCGCCGGCACCTCGTAGTGCTGGCGGTTGGCGGCGTCGGTCGCGAGTGCGATCGGGCCGGCGTGCAGGGATTCGATCCAGGCCGTGCGCTGCGCGACGCGGCGCGCCTCGCTGTCGAGCCGCGCGGCGAGCAGCCGGCGGATGCCGGCGCGCAGCACGGCATCGGGCAGCCAGCCGCGCTCGGCCAGCTCGATCGCGAGGGCATCGAAACGCTGGCCGACGCCGGCCGCGGCACTGCGCAGCGGCAGCAGGGGATCGAGGGCGAGGACGGCTTTCATCGGAACATCTCCTGCGGGCACGGACGGGGACGGGGCGACGGTCGCCGGGCCGGTCACGCAGCAGCGCCTCGCTTTCCAGCCGCCGCGCCCCCCATGGAAGAGGCGCCGTGGAGCGGCGGAACCCGGGGCATCTGCGCGTGACCGGTCTCAGGCACCTCTTTCGGGAGGGCGCGGCGGACGGGGGAAGAATTCCGGCACCTCGCGCTGGTAGGCGGCGTAATCGGCGCCGCGGTGCGCGAGCGCCTGGCGTTCGGTGTGCGGGATGCCGGTGGCGTAGTGCAGCGTCGCGTACATCAGCAGCGGTCCGGCCAGCGTCGGCCAGAAGGCCTCGCTGCCGAGCGCGAGCAGCGGATAAGTCCACCAGTGCAGCCATTCGAAGAAGTAGTTCGGGTGTCGCGACCAGGCCCACAGCCCGGTGCGGCAGGTCCGGCCCCGGTGCGCCGGCTCGGCCCGCCAGCGCGCGAGCTGCCGGTCGGCCAGGGATTCGCCGCCGACCGCGAGCGCCCAGACCAGCAGCGCGGCAATGGCAGCCGGCCCGGACAGCGGCGCCTGCGCCTGCGCGCAGGCGAGGAAGGGCAGCGCGAACAGCGCCGTGGCCAGCGCCTGCCCCTGATAGAAGGCCAGGAAGCCGGCGCCGGCGTGTCTGCCGAAGGCCGCGCGCAACCGCCGGTAGCGGGCATCCTCGCCGGCGTGGCCGCGCACGCGGTTCCGGTACAGGAAACCGGCAAGACGTGCCGACCACAGGCCGCCGAGCAGCGCGACCAGCGTCCGGCGCGCCGGATCACCGCCGGCGAGCAGCGCCGCCGCGATCGCGAGGCCGCCCATGCCGGCGGCCCAGCAGACATCGACGGCCGTGGCATCGTGCGTGCGCTGCTGGTGCGCCCACGCGAGCGTCATCACCAGCGCCGCGGCTGCCCAGCCGCCGAGGAACAGGGCCGTGACGCTCACCGGCCATGCCTCAGAGCGACCCGGCCAGCGGGCGCACCGGTTCCGGCGATGGCTCCGGCTCGGCCGGAATCACCGTCACGGCCGAGAGCGTGCTCAGCAGCGGCAGCGTCACGGCCCAGAGCGCCGCGATCGCCGTCATTCCGGCCAGCGCACCGCGCGGCCAGCCGGCGGCCCCGAGCACGACGCCGCCGCCGTAGGCGAGCGGGCCGGCCAGCGCGCCGAAGAGCGCCGCGCACAGCGGATGGCGGCGCAGCCAGCCGAGGCTGTGGTTCAGCGTCGTCGCGAACGTCGGCCACAGCGCCGCCATCCACGCCGGCGCCAGCCAGTCCGGCCCGATGCCGAGCCCGGGCGCGTAGCGGATCAGGCCGAAGGCCATCAGCGTCGCGTCGCAGGCAAGACCGAAGCAGAGCGCGTAGGCGAGCATCGTCAGCTCCGCCGAGCGCGTCTCCGGCGCGATGCGCCGCACGTGCAGTGCGCAGGCTCCCAGCGCCGTCAGCGGTCCGGCCCAGGGCAGGCCGTGCGCGGCGCCGAGCACGGCCGACCACCAGACGATCTGGAAGGCGGCGAGATTCACGAGCAGCCAGCGGCCCGTGCGGCTCATGACGGCAGCACCGCGCGCCGGCACTCGGGCTTGGCCAGCAGCAGCTGCACGGTGCCGAGATAACGCTCGGCGAAGCCGCCCTCGCAGTAGGCGAGGTAGTACTCCCAGAGGCGCAGGAAGGTGTCGTCGAAGCCGAGCGCGCGCACGCGATCGAGGTTGGCGAGGAAGCGCTCGCGCCAGTGGCGCAGCGTCGTCGCGTAGTGCGGGCCGATGTCTTCGAGGTGCAGCGCGCGCAGGTCGGTCACGCGCGCGACCGTGTCGGCCAGCGCCTGCACCGAGGGCAGGCAGCCGCCCGGGAAGACATGGCGCTGGATGAAGTCGACGCTGCGCTTCGTGCGCGCGTACTCCTGGTCGCGGATCGTGATCGCCTGCAGCAGCATCTGGCCGTCCGGGGCCAGCAGCCGGCTGCAGGTGCGGAAGTAGGTGTCGAACCAGCGGTGGCCGACCGCCTCGATCATCTCGATCGACACCAGCTGGTCGTAGCGGCCGGCGAGTTCGCGGTAATCCTCGAACAGCACCGTGACCCGGTTGCCGAGCCCGGCGGCAGCGACGCGCTCGCGCGCGAGTTCGTACTGCTCGCGCGAGATCGTCGTCGTCGTCACGCGGCAGCCGTGGCGCCCGGCTGCGTGCAGCGCGAAGCCGCCCCAGCCAGTGCCGATCTCCAGCACGTGGTCGCCGGCACGCAGGCCGAGCTTGCGGCAGATGCGCTCGTTCTTCGCCTGCGAGGCTTCGGCGAGGCTCATGCCGGGATGCTCGAACAGCGCGCAGGAATACATCAGCGTCTCGTCGAGGAAGGTCTGGTAGAAGGCGTTGCCGAGGTCGTAGTGCGCGGCGATGTTGGCGCGGCTGCCGTGGCGGGTGTTCGGATGCAGCCAGTGCCAGAGCTTCAGCAGCGGCAGCGCCAGGCGCGCCAGCCCCCGCTCCATGCCGTCCATGACCGGCTTGTTCAGCACGAACAGCCGCACCAGCGCCGTCAGGTCATCGGCCCGCCAGCCGCCGTCGACGTAGGCCTCGCCGACGCCGACCGTGCCGCGCAGCGCGATGCGCGCCCAGACGCCGGGGTCGAGGATCTCGACGCGCACCTGCGGCCCGTGCCCGCCGGGGCCGAAGCTGTGCTGGCCGTCGGCATCGACGAGGATCAGCCGCCCGCGCGCGAGCCCGCGCAGGCGCTGGAACACCACGCGGCGCAACAGCCGGTCGGCGGTATCGCCGGCACCGGCAGCGGCGGCCGGTGCGGCAGGGAGCGTCTGTTCGGTCATCGGTCGGTCTCCCCGGGGCAGGTGGTGGAAACAGGCGGCACGGGCGGCACGGGCCGCTCGAACACCGGCACGCGCTTGAGCCACAGCCGCAGCGCCTGCCAGTGGATCGCGGCGACGATCTGCAGGCTCATCAGCGGGTAGCGCACGAGCGCGAGTGCGGCCTGCGCGGCATCGAGCGGGCGGCGGGCGAGGTGCAGCGTCGCGTCGAACAGCGGTGCGCCGGCGGCGCCGGGCTGGCGGTCGCGCGCGAAGACTTCGAGGTGCACGCCGAGGCGTTCGCCGGGCGCGTAGCCGTGCCACAGATAGTCGAGCGCCATCGGCAGGAACGGCGACACGTGCAGGCGCTTGGCGAAGGGCACGCGCGCGGCCGGCGGCTGGTCGTGCAGGTCGAGCACGTAGCAGTGGCGCTCGCCCCAGGGCAGGTTCGTGACCTCGGCGAGCAGCGCGACGAGGCCGCCGCCGGCGCCGTAGCAGTAATAAAGGCTGATCGGGTTGAAGCAGTGGCCGAACCAGCGCAGCTGCGTCAGCAGCCGGATCGCCCCGTCGGGCCGCCGGCCGGTCTCGCGCTCGACCTGCCGGCGCACGCAGTCGCCGAGCGGCTCGGCCGGGTCGCCGAGGTGGAAGTGATCCTCGCGCCGGAACCACGCGAGCGCCGGCCGGCGCGCCGACCACAGCCAGCGCCCGGCAAAGGCCGGCTCGGGGTCATCGACATCGACGAAGGCCATGCAGAGCGGGTAGCGGAACGCATGCGCGCGCGGCGCGAAGCGCCGGTGGCGGACCGTGCCGACGTACAGACCCGGGGCCGGCACCGTGGCCGGGGCCGCGAGGCCGGCAGCCGCAGCGGACGGCGCGTTCATGCGGCCACCGCCTGATGCCGGTCGAGCTCATCGAGCACGGCCAGCGCACTGACGACGCCGTCCTCGTGGAAGCCGTACCCCCAGTAGGCACCGCAGTACCAGCTGCGCAGGCGGTCGCTGATCTCGGCGCGCCGCTGCTGCGCCAGAATCGCCTCGGGCGTGAACACCGGATGGCGGTAGCCGATGCGCCTGAGCACCTTGGCCGGATCGATCTGTTCGCTGCGGTTCAGCGTCACCAGCAGCGGCAGCGGACAGTCGAGGCCCTGCAGCCGGGCCATGTCGTAGGTCACCGGCACGCGCGTGCGCGGCTGGCCGTCGAGGTGGTAGTTCCACGAGGCGCGCGCGCGTGCGCAGTGCGGCAGCAGCGCGGCGTCGGTGTGCAGCACCGCCTCGTTCGGCTGGTAGTGGATCGCGCCGAGCACGGCGCGCTCGGCCGGCGTCGCCTCGGGGCCGAGGATCGCCAGCGCCTCGTCGGCGTGGCACGCGAAGATGATGCCGTCGTAGCGCTCGGGCTCGGCTGCGCGCGTCAGCACCTGCACGCCGCCGGCGTGGCGGCGCACGCCGGTCACCGGCGTGTGCAGGCGGATGCGCCCGGAAAACGGCGCCGTCAGCCGGCGCACGTACTCGCGCGAGCCGCCGCAGACCGTGCGCCACTGCGGCCGGTCGCGGACTGCGAGCAGGCCGTGGTTGCGGAAGAAGCGCACGAAGGTCAGCACCGGGATCTCGGTCATGACCTCGGGGCGCGCCGACCAGATCGCCGCCGCCATCGGCACGATGTACCAGTCGATGAACTCGCGCGGATAGCGCTCGCGCTGCAGGTACTGGCCGAGCGTCAGGTGCGCGTCGGTGCCGTCCGCAAGCACCAGCGGTGCCTCGCGGTTGAAGCGCAGGATCGCCGCGAGCATGCGCCAGAAGCGCGGGCTGACGAGGTTGCGCCGCTGCGCGAACAGGCTGTTGAGGTCGTGGCCGTTGTATTCGAGGCCGCTCGCCGCGCAGCGCACGCTGAAGCTCATCTCGGTCGGGCGCGAGGCGACGCCGAGCTCATCGAGCAGTGCGATGAAGTTCGGATACGTGCGTTCGTTGAAGACGATGAAGCCGGTATCGACCGCGAAGCCGCGCCCGCCGACGTGCACGTCGTGCGTGTGCGTGTGGCCGCCGACGTGATCGCCGGCTTCGTACAGCGTGAATTCGTGCTGTCCGCGCCGCCCGTGCAGCCGGTGGGCGACGGTCAGGCCGGAAATGCCGCTGCCGACGATCGCGTAGCGCATGGCTCGCCCTCCCCCGCTCACAGCCCGGATTTGATGTGGCGGATCACCGCACCGAGCACCGGCACGCGCTCGTACAGGAATTCGCCCATGTCGAAGTAGTCGCGGTGACGGTGCACGCGCGCATCGGCACCCTGGCCGAATTCGAGGTGGCTCGCGCCTTCGAGCGTCAGCGTCTCGCCGGCGTGAAAGCGGCGGTGGCGGAACTGCATCGTCCACAGCACGACCGCGCCGCCGGCCTCGACCACCTCGCCGTCGTAGCGGAAGCGGCACGATTCGACGCCCTCGTACAGCCGCGCGTAGTAGGCGCGCAGCGCCTCGAGGCCGTGCAGCTCGCGGACCGGGTCACGGAAGCGCACGTCGGCGGCGTAGACCTCGGCCAGACGGTCGAGGCAGCCGGCGTCGAGTTCGTTGAACAGCGACTTGAAGCGTTCGAGGAGCATGGCCATGCGGGTCACCTGCAAACCTGCAAGACGGTGTTTCTTCGCCGGCCGGTGTGCGGCGCTGCCTGCGATCGCCACCGACTTCGACACAACCGACGCTGAGCGTCGGAATTGGTTCAACAAAACCTATACAAAAAAGCCATACAAACAAAACCTCTACAAACCGACAGGTGCCGGCTTACAGGCGATGTGCGTGCCGCCGGCGGCCGCGGATGCAGCCGGGCGAAAAAAACCTGCGCCCCCGCCCCCGCGCGTCCGCCCGGACGCCCAAAAGAAACCGCCGTCGGCGGCCGGGCGGGGAACCGGCAGACGACGGCGGCGGGTGCGAGGGAGAAGCGGTGCGGCAGGGAAACGGTGGCGCTGGGCGCTCTGGTGCGGGTACGGCTCAGGTCCGGTGCGGGGGGATGGGAAACCGGCTCGAATTCAGTGCAGCGTGGACGGCAGCGTGGCGGCGGGGCCGGACAGGGCGACGCGCGTGTTCGGCGGCAGCACCGCGACCGCCGGTGCCGGCGGTGTCTGCGGCTGGACGTGCTGCGTGGTCGAGACTTCGGGGGCGCCGATCTCGCCGCGGTGATGAGCGATCAGCTCGGCCAGCGCCGGCGGCAGATCCTCGCTGCCCGCGACCGGGGTCGGAATCGACATCAGCGAGCCGGTCCGGCCATCGCAGTCGGCCAGCGCGCTGCCGGCGGACAGGGCGAGGAGGAGGGAGGTAGCAGCGGTGCGGGTCAGAAGGTTCATCACGATGCTCCTGCTGTCAGGGGCGCAGCGAGTGCGCAGTAGCGTTTGTACAGATCATCTACACCGACCTTCCCCCGATGCTTCGTCTGATTTCCGGCCCCTGAAGATCAGCTTTTCGGGCGATGCCAATGTGGACAAAACCTGTATAGCGCAGTCACTTGCTCAATGACAATTTTCCACGATTAAAATTTGAACAGATTCTGTACTGCTTCCGTCCCCGGTCCCGGCGATCCGCGGCCACCGCTCCGCTCTTGGGCGGCCGGTCGATACCGGCTACTGTGGACGCAGCTCCTTCTTCCTTTCCCTCCCAGGTAGTCCCGCCATGAATGCACGCCTCGCGGCGGTGCTGATCGGACTGTGCGCCAGCACCGGCACGCTGCCCGCGCCCGCCGACGTCACGCTGACCTATGCCCTGCACGACGATGGGGACGGCGGCTCCCAGATCATCGCGATCGCCGGCAGCCGGCTGCGCTTCGAGACCGTGCAGGAAGGGGAGCGCGCGATCGTGCTGTACGACGGCAGGCGCCACGTGCTGACCATGCTCGATGCCGAACAGAAGGCCTACGTCGAGTTCGGCGAAAGTTCGGCCGCCGAACTCGAACGCGCCAGCGCCGAGCGCCAGCGCGCCAGCGATGCCCGCCTCGGCGAGGAACTCGCGAAGCTGCCGCCCGAGGAGCGCGCCGCGCTCGAAGCCAGCCTGCGCGGCAACGTCGCGACCGAGGCCGTGCGGGTGCCGCGGCGCATCGAGCAGACCGGCCAGCACCGCAGCGTCGCCGGCATCGGCTGCGGCATCGTCAACGTCTGGGTCGATGACGAGAAGCAGGAAGCCCACTGCGTCGCCAGCCGCGAGGCGCTCGGCCTCAGCGAGGAGGAATTCGCGACGCTGACCGGCGCATTGTCGGCGCTGGAGCAGTCATCCGGTCAGGACGGCAGCGTCGCCGCCGCCCTCGGCGGCGTGCCGATCCATTCCACCGAGCGCGGCGAGGAGGACTCGGAACTCGTCACCGAACTGCGCAGCGTGTCGCGCGCCGCGGTGCCGGCGGAACGCCTGCGCGTGCCGCCTGACTATCAGCAGCAGGAAGCGCCGCCGCCCTGAGCCGCAGCGCGCCGCCATGGATCGTGACGCGGCGCATGCCCCGTCCGGCAGACCCGGCGCTCCCCGCCCGCTCCCCTGCCCTGCCGCCGACGATTCCGCCCCATGTACGAAACCAGCTTCGGCTTCACGCGCTCCCCGTTCCTCGATCCCGAGGGCAGCGAATTCCGCCCCTGCGGGGCGCAGGCCGCCGTGCTGGCCGAACTGCGCGAGGCGCTCGACGCCGGTGCGGCCCTGGTGGTGCTCAGCGGCCCGATCGGCACCGGCAAGACCACGCTGCTGCGCCGCGCGCTCGGCGAGCCGATGCGGCAGCGCCACGTCGTGCTGTTCTGGAACGCGCACGTCGGCCCCGACGACCTGCTGAACTACCTCTGCGACGACCTCGACCTGCGCTCGCCCGGCACCGGCCGCACCGAGCGGCTGAAGGCGCTGCGCACGGCGCTGGTGCGCGGGCTGTCCGAAGGCTGGTCGCTGCTGATCGCCGTCGACGACGCCCAGAACCTGCCGGCCGAGACGCTCGCCGAACTGCACGCGCTGCTCGACCTGCGCGAAGTCGGCCACGGTCTGGTGCAGGTGCTGCTGTGCGGCCAGCCGGAGCTGCAGGATCGGCTCGTGCACGATCCGCAGCGCGACGCCCACCCGCCGCGGCGCCTGACGCTGCGCACGCTCGATGCCACCGAGAGCGCAGCCTTCATCGCCGCACGCCTGGCCGCGGCCGGCCGGCCCGATGCCGATCTGTTCGATGCCGAAGCCCTCGTGCGCATCCATGAACTCGCGCACGGCGTGCCGCGGCTGCTGAACCGCATCTGCAACCAGTCGCTGCTGCTCGCCTACCTCGGCTCCGAACGCCGGGTCTCGGCGGCGCTGGTGCGCGACGTGGCCGCCGACACGCCGCCGACCGAGCCGCCGCCGCAGCCTGCCGGTCCGCTGTACGAAGCCATGCCGGCGCGGCCGGTGATC
>JAFEGB010000202.1 GCA_018240295.1 Pseudomonadota bacterium | reverse complement strand
TGGACTTCGATCGTCGATTCGGTGAGGCCGAGTTCGGCGGCGATGCTCTTGTTGAGCCGGCCGGCGACGATGCCGTCGAACACGGCCCGCTCGCGTTCACTGAGCTGCGCGAGCCGCTGGCGCGCGCGCTCGTGCGGCGCACGCCGCTGGCGCCGGGCGGCATCCTCGGCGATCGCATCGGCGACCGTCGCCAGCAGCACGGCCGGTTCACACGGCTTCTGCAGCACGTCGAAGGCGCCCTCGTGCATCGCGCGCACGGCGATGGCGGTGTCGGCATGGCCGCTCAGCAGGATGACGGGCAGCTCGATGCCGCGCTCGTGCAAGGCTTTCTGCAGGCTCAGCCCGCTCATGCCGGGCAGGCGCAGGTCGAGCAGCAGGCAGCCGCTGCGCTGCGGATGCATGGCGGCGAGACAGGCATCGGCGTCGGCCCAGGTCTCGACGACATGGCCGGCGCTTTCGAGCAGCAGGCGCAGGGCGGCGCGCAGCTCGCGGTCATCATCGACGATGCCGACGCCCGGAGGCGGCGGATGCGTGGTCTCGGTGTTCATGTGCCTGTCGGCGCGCATCGCCTCCGTTGCGCTGCGCCGCCCCGGTGCTGCTGGAACGGGGGGTCCGATGTTCTCCCGTCATGCCAGGTCAGTCGGATGAATCCGGAGCACGGCGTCTGCATGCCATATCCGGCCTGCCCCGCGACGCCTGTGCCCGAGGATCAGGAATATCGGATTCGGAAGCATTGCACCAGATCAATTCTGCGGAGGTTTTTTGCACGGCTGCGTGCCGGATCCGGTCGTCGCCGGGCGGGCGGGGGCCGTGCCGGAGGCCCGGCGCGCAGCCGGCTAGATCGCGCGCTGGGCATCCCCGGCTGCGGCCTCGGCGCGGAAGGCGAGCACGTCGGCGGCCGGGCCGACCACCATCAGCACGTCGCCGGGCGTCAGCACGTACTCGGGCGCTTCGAGCGCGAAGCGCAGCTCGCGCTCCAGGCCCGAGCGCACGAGGCCGACGATGACCAGCGTGCCGCCGGCGAGGCGGCTCGCATCCAGCAGGCGCCGCCCGGCCAGCCGGCCCTCGCGGGTCACGGCGACCTCGGCGATCTCCAGATCGGCGGCGCCGAACACGGTCTGGTCGAGCACGTCGACGACGGTCGGACGCACCAGCAGGTCGGAGATGCGGCGGCCGGCGATGTCGAACGGGTCGATGACCTTGTCGGCGCCGGCGGCACGCAGCTTCTGCTCCGATCCCGGCGAATCGGACACGGCGACGATGGTCAGGCGCTCATCGAGCACGCGCGCCGAGATGATCAGGAACACGTTCTGCGCCTCGTCGGGCAGCAGGCAGAAGATCAGGTCGATGTCGCGGCCGATGCCGGCGCGCGCGAGTTCGAGGTCATCGGTGTAATCGCACTTGAGCGTCGCGTGGCCGCGCTCGGCGGCGCGCGCGAGGTTGTCGTCCGAGCTGTCGATGACCAGCAGCTCGCACGGCGTCGGTGCGAGGTGCTTGGCGACCTCGATGCCGAGCTTGTGGTAGCCGAACACGGCGATGCGCAGGCGCTTCATGCCGGCCTCCGGGCGAGGGCGCTGGCTTCGACCTGGGCGCGCAGGTGCTGGATCGACAGTTCGCGCCCGAGCACGATGAGCTGGTCGCCGGCCTGCAGCGTGAAGGCCGCGGGCGGGTTGAAATAGAAATCCCGCCCGTCGGCGAGCGGGTGGCGGATCAGCGCCGGGCGCTGCACGGCCCCGGGCGCGGCGAGCACGCCGAACAGCGTCAGCCTGCGCGCGGCGAAGCCGATGTCGGCGATGCGCCGGCCGTCGAGCAGCGAATGCGCGGCGACCAGCACCACATCCATCGCCATGCCGCGCTCGCCGGAGAGGATGCCGCTCAGCGCCATCGACGCCACCGGCTGGTGGATGTACTCGGCCGCCATCAGGCCGACGATCTCGTAGGGCATGACCACGTGATCGGCGCCGGCGAGCCTGAGCTTGCGCACGGTTTCGGACTTGTTGGCGCGCGAGACGATGCGGATGTGCGGGTTCATCTGCCGCGCGGTCAGCGTGATGTAGAGGTTGGTCACGTCGTCGCCGGTCACGCACAGGATGCTCTTCGCGCCGCGCGTGATGCCGACCTGGCCGAGCAGCTCGGCGCGCACCGCGTCGTCGCAGATCGCCAGCCGGGCCTGCGCCTTGGCGCGGAGGATGTTCTTGGCGTGGCGGTCGATGATCACGAACGGCGTGCCGGTGGCCACCAGCCGGTCGACGACGACCTCGCCGACCCGGCCGTAGCCGCAGACGATCACGTAGTCGTGCAGCTTCTCGGTATCGGCGTACAGGCGCCGGTCGCGCATCGTCTGCATCTTCTCGCTGAAGGCGTTGACGACGATCGAGGTCGAGAACGAGATCACCGCCACGCCGATCACCACCAGCACGATCGCCACCAGCCGGCCCTCGGGCGTCTTCGGCACGATGTCGCCGTAGCCGACCGTGAAGATCGTGATCACCGCCCAGTAGACGGCGTCGTAGAGCGTGTTGACGTGGCTGGTCTCGACGTGGGCTTCGAGGATGTAGATCGCGGTCGCCGACGCGAACACGACGAAGCCGATGAAGGTCGCCAGCGTGTAGAACTCGAAGCGCTTCTCGGCGAGCACGCGCGCGAACTCGTTGATCGAGCGCGTGTAGCGGAACAGCTTGAAGACGCGGAACAGCAGGAAGAAGCGCAGCGTGCGCAGCGGCCGGTACGAGGGCAGGATCGCCAGCAGGTCGATGATCGCCATCGGCTGCGTCGCATAGGCCCACTTCTGGCGCAGCAGCGCAGCGAGCACCGGCCGCAGCCGGAACGGCAGGCCGAGCAGCTCGGCGCGCTCCCAGGCCTCGATCACCAGCCGGTGCGAGTCGTTCCACACCCACATGCGCGCCAGGTACTCGGCGATGAACACGTACATGACCGTGTCCTCGAACACGAGCGTGAACGGCGTCGGCGGGTTCTTGACCTCGTGGATGATCAGCCCGACCGTCGCGAGGATCAGCGCGCACATCGCCATGTCGAAGTACGGCCGCAGCCGCGAGGCCGGGTTTTCGAGCAGGTCGTAGGCGAAGCGCTTGGTGCGCCGGTAGCCGGGACTGGCGGCGAGCGCATAGCAGCAGCGGACGAGGTGATGGGCGGGCGCGGCGGTCATGGTCGCGAAGGTTCGGGCGGGCGGCCGTGCCGACGGCAGGAGACAGAGGTGGGGCAGTATGGCCGCAGCCGGCCGTGCCTGCAGCGATCCCGGTCAAGCGGGACGATCGGGTGGCCCCCGGCCGCCCGCATGAAAGCCGACGCCGGGGCCGTCGCAGCGGACGGCCCCGGCGTCGGGGCAGGGAAGGGCGTGAGGTTCAGGCGGCGAGCGCGGTCTTCAGCTTCTTCAGCGCGCCGGCCTCGATCTGGCGGATGCGCTCGGCCGAGACGCCGTACTCGGCGGCCAGCTCGTGCAGCGTCGGCTTGTGGTCCTCGTCGAGCCAGCGCCGGCGCAGGATGTCGCGGGCGCGGGCATCGAGGCCTTCGAGCGCGGCCCCGAGCCGGTGGCCGGTGCGCGCCTCCCAGTCCTCGGCTTCGAGCTGCGCGAGCGGATCGTCGGCCGGATTCGACAGGTACGCGGCCGGCGCCACCGGGCCGTCGGCGTCGTCGTCATCCGGCGTCGGGTCGTAGGTCAGGTCGTTGCCGGACAGCCGGCTTTCCATCTCCAGCACGTCGCCGGGGGTCACGCCGAGTTCGCGCGCGACGGTCTCGACTTCCTCGTGCGTGAACCAGCCGAGGCGCTGCTTGGCGCTGCGCAGGTTGAAGAACAGCTTGCGCTGCGCCTTCGTGGTCGCGACCTTGACGATGCGCCAGTTGCGCAGGATGTATTCGTGGATCTCGGCGCGGATCCAGTGCACGGCGAAGCTGACGAGGCGCACGCCGTGCTCGGGGTCGAAGCGCTTGACGGCCTTCATCAGGCCGACGTTGCCTTCCTGGATCAGGTCGCCGAGCGGCAGCCCGTAGCCGTGGTAGCCGCGGGCGATGTGCACGACGAAGCGCAGGTGCGCGAGCACGAGCTTGCGCGCCGCTTCGAGGTCGTTGCGTTGCTGCAGCTTGCGGGCAAGGTCCTGTTCCTCGTCCGCGTCGAGCATCGGCACCCCGGAAACCGCGCGGATGTAGGCGTCGAGGTCGCCGGTGGCGGCCGGAAGCTGTTGCGCGTAGGGAACCAGTGCGGTCGTGGTCATGCGAAGTCCTCCAGAGAACTCCAGTTCGCGGGCTGATGTTAGCAGTCGGGCGATAGGAGTGCCAAAGCCGGCGGGAGTTCCGCCGGCGCCCCCGGTTGAGCGGCGATACGCGCCTGTATCGGCAGCGGTTTCGCGAGGCTTTTCGTGAAGCTTCTCGCGAAGCTTCAGGCGTCGAGCAGCGCCGAGACGTAATCGGCGGCGACGAACTCGCGCAGGTCCTCCAGCCCCTCGCCGACGCCGATGTAGCGGATCGGCAGGCCGAGGCGGCGTGCGATCGCGAACACGATGCCGCCCTTGGCGGTGCCGTCGAGCTTGGTCAGCACCAGACCGGTGACGCCGATCGCCTCGTGGAACTGCACGGCCTGGTTCAGCGCGTTCTGGCCGGTGCCGGCGTCGAGCACCAGCAGCACCTCGTGCGGCGCGGCGGCGTCGATCTTGCCGATGACGCGGCGGATCTTGCGCAGCTCGTCCATCAGGTTCTGCTGCGTGTGCAGGCGCCCGGCGGTGTCGGCGATCAGCACCTGCGTGCCGCGCGCCTGCGCCGACTGCACGGCGTCGAAGATCACCGAGGCCGAATCGGCACCGGTGCCCTGCGCGATCACCGGCACGCCGTTGCGCTCGCCCCAGACCTGCAGCTGCTCGACGGCGGCGGCGCGGAAGGTGTCGCCGGCGGCGAGCAGCACGCTCCTGCCCTCGCTGCGGAAGCGCTGCGCGAGCTTGCCGATGGTCGTGGTCTTGCCGGCGCCGTTGATGCCGGCCATCAGGATCACGAACGGCCGCTGCGTGCTCACGTCGAGCGGGCGCTCGCAGGGTGCGAGCAGCGCGGTCAGCTCCTCGCGCAGCGCCTGCATCAGCGCCGCGCCGTCGGCGAGCTGGCGGCGCGACACGCGCTCGGTCAGCCGCCCGATGATGTGCTGCGTGGCCTCGATGCCGACATCGGCCATCAGCAGCCGGGTTTCGAGTTCCTCGAACAGCTCGTCGTCGATCTGCTTGCGCCCGAGCAGCAGGCTGCCGAGGCCGTCGCTGAGGGTCTGGCGGGTGCGGGCGAGTCGGCTCTTCAGGCGGCCGAACCAGGAGGCTTCGCTCATTGCGCGGGGGATTCTCGTGCAGGGACATGGCCCGCGCGCGGCGGGCGGGGCGCGCGCATCGTATCATCGCCGCCCCCGGCCGCCTGCCGTTGCCGATCGCCCGAGCCCTCCCGATGCCCCGCAGTCCCCGGCCGAGCAACCAGTTGCGCGTGATCGGCGGCCGCTTCCGCGGCCGGCGGCTCGCGTTCCCCGACGCCCCGGGCCTGCGCCCGACGCCGGATCGCGTGCGCGAGACGCTGTTCAACTGGCTGATGCCGGTCATCGACGGCGCGCGCTGCCTCGACCTGTTCGCCGGCAGCGGTGCGCTCGGCATCGAGGCGCTGTCGCGCGGGGCGCGGCTCGTGCAGTTCGTCGAGCGCGAGCCGGCGGTCGCGCGCGCGCTCGCGGCCAACCTCGCGCTGCTCGGTGCCGGCGACACCGCGGCCCTCGCGACGCGCGACGCGCTGGCCTGGCTCGACGGACCGGCGCAGCCCTTCGACGTGGTGTTCCTCGATCCGCCGTTTCACCACGGCCTGCTGCCGGCGGTCTGCGAGCGGCTCGCCGCCGGCTGGCTGGCGCCGCAGGCGCGGGTCTATCTCGAAAGCGAAAGCGAAAGCGAAAGCGGGAGCGGGCAGGGCGGCGCCGATGCGCTGCCCCCGGGCTGGACGCTGCTGCGCGAGCGCACGGCCGGGCAGGTCCGCTATCGGCTCGTGACGCCATCTGCTTGACCGGGGTCAGGTTTATGACCTTGTGAGGCCGGGGACGGCAACGCATAATCCGTCGCCCTTTTCCGACCAGTGCCGACAGGTATCCGCATGAGCGTCGTTGCCCTGTACCCGGGTACGTTCGATCCGCTGACCAATGGTCATCAGGATCTCGTCGAGCGCGGCGCCCGCATGTTCGACCGGCTGATCGTCGCGGTGGCGGCCAATCCCGGCAAGGGTCCGCTGTTCACGCTCGAACAGCGCGTCGATCACGCCCGCCAGATTCTCGGTCACCTGCACAACGTCGAGATCTGCGGCTTCGACATCCTGCTGGTCAATTTCGCCAAGCACGTCGGCGCCAACGTCATCCTGCGCGGCCTGCGCGCGGTGTCGGATTTCGAATACGAATTCCAGCTCGCCAGCATGAACCGCCGCCTGCACGCGGCGATCGAGACCGTGTTCCTGACGCCGGCCGAGCAGTACTCGTTCATTTCCTCGACGCTGGTGCGCGAGGTCGCGAAGTTCGGCGGCGACATCTCCGCCTTCGTCAGTCCGGTGGTCGAGCGTGCGCTGGCCGAGAAGTTCGGACTGCCGCCGAAGGCACCGCTGCCCGGTTCCGTGAAGTAACGGCCCGTCCGGGCCGGAGGTCCATGCCATGTCCCTGATGATTACCGACGAATGCATCAACTGCGATGTCTGCGAGCCGGAGTGCCCGAACGGCGCAATCTCGCAGGGTGACGAGATCTACGTCATCGACCCGAACCTGTGTACCGAATGCGTCGGCCATTTCGATACGCCGCAGTGTCGCGGTGTCTGTCCGGTCGACTGCATCCCGAATGACCCGAGCCACGTCGAAACGCCCGAGCAGCTGCAGGAAAAGTATCAGCGCCTGTCCGGCCTGATCGGCTGACGAGCCGCGGCCGGAACCATCGGGCCCCGCTCGCCGGGGCCTTTTTTATTTCCCTGACCGGACACCTGCCAGGCAGGGTCCGGCGCAAGCCCGGGCATCATGATCGAACGCTGCATTGAAACCCTGATCTTCGGCAGCCGCTGGCTGCTCGTTCCGCTGTACCTCGGTCTGGCCGCGGTGCTGGTGCTGTTCTCGGCCCGGGCCGTGATCGAGATCGTGCACGTCTTCCAGGCATTTCCCGACATCGGCGAGATCGACCTGCTGCTCGGCGTGCTCGGACTGATCGACTTCGTGCTGGTCGCCAACCTGCTGGTCATGGTGATCCTGTCGAGCTACGAGGCCTTCGTCTCGCGCCTCGATGTCGCCGACGCTCAGGAGCGCCCGGGCTGGCTCGGCAAGGTCGATGCCGGCACCGTCAAGATCAAGCTCGCGGCCGCGATCGTCGCGGTGTCGTCGATCCACCTGCTGAAGGTGTTCATGAAGATCGACCGCTACGACGACCGCCAGCTCTGGTGGCTGTGCGGCATCCACCTGGTGTTCGTGGTCTCGGCGCTGCTGATGGCCGTGGTCGACAAGCTGGCCTTCGCCGCGCACCGCGAGCACTGATCCGGCTTCATTCGGGCACGCCGGTTCAAGGCCGCCGGCGGGCAGCCGACAGTATTGCTTCGGACCCGGGCACCATGGCTCGTGGCATGCGCAATACTCGTCGGTGATCCAGAGATTGCCGAAGAGCCGGAGGCCAGGTGATGACCATCGATTCAGCAGCGGGAAGCCCGGTGCCGCCCTGCGTACTGGTGCTGGGGCGCGATCTCGCCGCCGCCCGCGCCTACGCCGCGCGGCTGGTGCATGCCGGTTACCGGGCCGTCGCCGGGGTGCCGGCGCTCGATTCGGCGCCGGTCGCGGCGCTGCTGCTCGGCGGCGAAGGCGAAAGCGAAGGCACGGCCTGGGCCGAAGCGGTGGCGCCGCTGCTCGGTGACCTGCCGAGCCGCATCGAGACCGGTCCGCTGCCCGAGGATTTCGCCGGCCTCGCGCACTGGCTCGACGGGCTCGGCGCGCCGGTGCAGGAACGCCGGGTGGTGAGCACGGGGCTGGTGCTCAGCGAGGTCGCCGACGGCGAGGCCGCGGCCGGCGGCCTGCTGGCGGCCGCCGACTTCGAGCGGCGCCTCGGCGTCGAACTGGCGCGCTGCCAGCGCTACGGGCGGGTGCTGAGCTTCGGGCTGCTCGATCCGGACGGCCTGTCGGCGCTGCGCAGCCGCAGCCCCGCCGCCGCCGACCGCGTCCTGCGCCAGCTTGCGCGCTTCACGGTCGCGCACCTGCGCCGCACCGATGTCAGCGGCCGCTGCGGCGCCGGCGGCATCGGCGTGCTGCTGACCGAAACCACGGCTGCGCGCGGCCTCGGCGTGTTCGAACGGCTGCGCGTCGGTTTCGTGCAGGGGCAGCTGCGCGTGCAGCCGCGCGTGCCGGCCGTGAGCCTCAGCATCGGCGTCGTCGAATGCCGCGGCGAGCGCGATGCCGCCGGCGTGCTGGCGGTCGCGCAGACGGCGGTCGAGGCCGCGCGGGCCGCCGGCGAGGACTGCGTGCGCCTGGCCCCGGCGGCCTGAGGCGGCGCGGCCTCAGCGCGCGGCCTTCAGCTTCGACCAGTACTGCTCGTACAGCGGCAGCGCGTCGCCGACATCGGTCTGGAACTCGCCGCGTTCGAGATCGGCATCGGACGGATAGGCCGTGCGGCTGTCGCGGACCTTCTTCGCGAGCAGCGCGCGCGCGGCGAGGTTCGGCGTCGTGTAGCCGACCTCCTCGGCGATCTGCTTCGCGATCTCGGGGCGCAGCACGAAGTCGATGAAGGCGTGGGCTTCCTCGACGTGGCGCGCGCTCTTCGGGATCACGAGGTTGTCGACCCACAGCAGCGGGCCTTCCTTCGGGATCACGAAGCGGATCTTCGGATTGGCCTGCTCGGCCATCCAGGCCTCGCCGTTGTAGATCTGGCCGATGCGCACCTCGCCGGACAGCAGCACCGACTTCGGCGACTCGGCGTTGAACACCTTCACGTTCGGACGCAGTTCGAGCAGCTTTTCATAGGCGGCGCGGATTTCGTCGGGATCGCGGCTGTTGATCGAACGGCCGTCGAGCTTCAGCGCGATGCCGAACACCTCGCGCAGGTCATCGAGCAGCATCAGCCGGCCGCGGTACTCGGGTTTCCACAGATCGGCCCAGCTCGTGACCGTCGCCGGGTCGATGCGCGCGCTGTCGACGGCGATGCCGCTCGCGCCCCACAGATACGGGACGCTGTAGGCGTTGCCGGGGTCGTAGGGCTTGTCGAGCAGGCGCGGGTCGAGGTTCTTCAGGTTCGGCAGCCGGTCCTTGTCGAGCGGCCGCAGCATGCCGGCGGCGCGCATGCGCGTGACGTAATAGCTCGACGGCACGACCAGGTCGTAGCCGCCGGAGGCCTCGACGGCCTTGAGCTTCGCGAACATCGCCTCGTTGTTGTCGTAGGTCGAATATCTGACCTTGATGCCGGTTTCCTTCGTGAACTGCTTCAGCACCGGGCGCGGCATGTACTCGGCCCAGTTGTACAGCACCAGCGTGCGCTCGTCGGCGGCGCGGGCCGGGGCGCAGGCGAGACTCGACAGCAGGGCGAGCAGCAGCGCCCCGAGGCGCGCTAGGGTCGGCAGACGGTTCATCGGCGGGCCTCTTGGGCAGCAGGGGGACACGCATGCGCCGGTCGCGGGCGGGAGCCGCAACCTTGGGCACTGCCGGCGAGGCCCGCAGACCCGAAAGCCGCACGGGCCGCAGAGGCGTGACCGCAGGCGCACGCGCCGTCAGTGTTGCCGCTGCCGGCGGGCTTGCAAGAAAAAACCCCGCCGGTGCGGCGGGGTTTTGCGGGCGCCTCGGAAGCGGACGGCTCAGCCGCCCTTGACCTTCTTGCCGACCTTCAGCTCCGACCAGTACTTCTCGTACAGGCCCTGCGTCTCGGTCGGGATGTCTTCGAGCAGCTCGGAGTTCTTCAGGTCTTCGTCGGTCGGGTAGACGATGCGGTTCGAGGCGAGCTTCTTCGGCAGCAGCTTCACGGCCTCGGCGTTGAGCGTCGCGTAGCCGAGCGTTTCGGAAATCTTCGCCGCGATTTCCGGGCGCATGATGAAGTCGAGGAACTTGTGTGCGTTTTCGGGGTGCTTCGCACCCTTCGGAATCGCCATCGTATCCATCGCCAGCACGACGCCTTCCTGCGGATAGACGTAGGTCAGCGACTTCTTTTCCTGCGAGCCCATGAAGGCTTCGCCGTTCCAGGCGATGCCGATCGAAACCTCGCCCTGGATGAAGCTGACCTTCGGCGATTCGCCGTTGAACAGCTTCACGCTCGGCACGAGTTCCTTGAGCTTGTTGAACGCGGCCTCGATGTGCTTCGGATCGGTATCGTTCGCGGAATAGCCGAGCGCCTTCTGCACGACCGCGAAGGTTTCGCGGGCCGTATCCATCAGCAGGACCTTGCCCTTGAATTCCGGCTTCCAGAGATCGAGCCAGCTCTTGAGGCTGCTCACATCGACCTTGCCGCCGTCGACGACGATGCCGACGTGCGACATCAGGTAGGGGACGCTGTACTTGTTGCCCGGATCGAAGGGCTTGTCGAGAAACTTCGGATCGACGTTCTTGAGGTTCGGCAGCTTGGCGTGGTCGAGCGGCTCCAGCAGGCCTTCGCGCGCCATGCGCTGCACGAAGTACGTGGACGGCACGACCAGGTCATAGCCGCCGCCGCCGGCCTTGAGCTTCGAATACATCTCCTCGGTCGCGGCGTAATTGGATTCCTTGACCTTGATGCCGGTTTCCTTCGTGAAGGCCTTCAGGACCTCCTTCGGCATGTACTCGGTCCAGTTGTAAAGGTTCAGGACCTTTTCCTCTTCGGCCTGCGCCGCGAGCGGAAGCGCGGCGAGCAGTGCGGTGACCAGCAGCAGCTTTTTCATTTCCTCTCCTTCAAAAGGGACTGGGCGATCAGCACGATCACGAGCGTCAGTGCGAACATCACGGTGGAGAGCGCGTTGATTTCCGGCTTCACCCCGAGGCGCACCATCGAGTACACCTTCAGCGGCAGGACCTCGAAATCCGGTCCGGTCACGAAGAAGCTGATGATCACGTCGTCCATCGACAGCGTGAACGACAGCAGCCAGCCGGCCACGACGGCCGGGATCAGCAGCGGCAGGATCACCTTGCGGAAGGTCTGGAACTCGGTCGCCCCGAGATCCTGCGCCGCCTCGATCAGGAACTTGTCGAAACCGCTCAGGCGGCTCATGACCGTGACCACGACGAAGGGGATCGAGAAGGTCGTGTGCGACAGCAGCACGGTCGTGAAGCCGAGTTCCAGCCCCATGGTCACGAACAGCAGCAGCAGCGAGATGCCCATGACGATCTCCGGCGACATGATCAGCACGAAGATCAGGCCGTTGAGCACATTGCGGCCGCTGAAGCGGTAGCGGTACAGCGCGACGGCCCCGAGCGTGCCGATGATGGTCGCGAGCGTGGCCGACAGCAGCGCGACGATCACCGAGTTCAGCGCCACGTCGATCAGGTCGTCGTTCTGGCTCAGGGACTCGTACCAGCCCCAGGTGAAGCCCTGCCACGAGAGCGAGTACCTGGCATCGTTGAACGAGTAGACGATCAGCACCGCGATCGGCAGGTACAGGAAGGCGTAGACGAGCGCGAGATACGCTCCGCGGCCGAGGCCCTTCATGCTCAGACCTCCACCTTCGCGTTCGCGCGCTTCGCGGCGAGCAGATACAGCCCGATCATCAGGCCCATGACGATGGTCAGCGTCACGCTCGCCGCCGAGCCGAACGGCCAGTCGCGCGCCGACAGGAACTGGCGCTGGATCAGGTTGCCGATCAGCGTGGTCTTGGAGCCGCCGAGGAAGTCCGCGACGTAGAACATGCCGAGGCCGGGCAGGAACACCAGCATGCAGCCGGCGACGATGCCGGGCGAGGTCAGCGGGATGATCACCGAGGCGAAGGTCCGGACCTTGCGCGCGCCGAGGTCGCGCGCCGCCTCGACCAGCCGCCAGTCGAGCTTCTCGATCGCCGCATACAGCGGCAGCACCATGAACGGCAGCAGCGTGTAGACGAGGCCGGCGATCACGGCGCCGTCGGTGTACAGCAGTTCGAGCGGCTCATCGATCAGGCCGAGCGACTGCAGCAGCGTGTTCAGCAGGCCGTTGGTGTTCAGGATCACGATCATCGCGTAGGTGCGCACCAGCGAGCTGGTCCAGAACGGGATGATCACGAGCAGCAGCAGGTAGGGGCGCACGGCGGGATTCGCGCGCGCGATCAGGTACGCGAACGGATAGCCGATCACGAGGCAGAGCAGCGTCGTCATCGCCGACAGGTAGAACGAATTCCAGAAGACGTGCAGGTACAGCGGGTCGAGCATGCGCGCGTAGGCGTCGGTGGTCGGCGTCCAGACCAGGAACTCGCTCTCGCCGCGGGTCAGGAAGCTCGCGATGACGACCATCAGGTTCGGTGCGAACGCGAACAGCAGCAGCCAGACCGCGATCGTGCCGATCGCGACACGCTTGAACAGGGCGTGGTCACTCATGGGGGAGGATGACCTCCCAGCCGTGGACCCAGTCGACGTGCACCGGCTCGCCGATGCGGTAGTCGAGGAGGCTGCCCGAGGCGTCGTCCTCGTTGAAGAACTGCGTCGTCGACAGCAGCTCGCGGGTCTCGGTCAGGCGCACGATGAGATCGACGGTCGTGCCCTTGTAGATGACTTCCTCGACCGTGCCGGGGAAGAGATCGGCGAGATCCTCGACCGTGCCTTCGCCTTCGCGCCAGATGCGCAGGTCCTCGGGCCGGATCAGCACGCTGACCTCGGCGCCGACCGCGAAGCTGCGCCGCGCGCGCAGGTCGATGACGTGGCCGAACAGGTCGATGTCGTAGCTGCCGTCGCCGTGCACGGCGCAGACCGTGCCGGTCAGCGTGTTGATCTCGCCGACGAACTTGGCGACGAACAGGTTCTCGGGCTGTTCGTAGACCTCGCGCGGCGTGCCGATCTGCTGGATGTTGCCGGCGTTCATGACCACGACGCGGTCGGACATCGACAGCGCCTCTTCCTGGTCATGGGTCACGAACACGAAGGTGATGCCGAGCTGGCGCTGCAGCTGCTTCAGCTCGATCTGCATGGCCTTGCGCAGCTTGTAGTCGAGCGCCGACAGCGATTCATCGAGCAGCAGCACCAGCGGCCGGTTGACCAGCGCGCGGGCGATGGCGACGCGCTGCTGCTGGCCGCCGGAGAGCTGCGCGGGCTTGCGCTGCGCGAAGCCGTCGAGCTTGACGGTCTTCAGCGCCTCCATGACGCGGGTGTCGAGTTCGCTGCCGCCGACGCCCTTGATGCGCGGACCGAAGGCGACGTTGTCGTACACCGTCATGTGCGGGAACAGCGCGTAGCTCTGGAACACCGTGTTGACACCGCGATCCTCGGGCGGCAGCGCGGTCACGTCCTGGCCGTCGAGCAGCACGGTGCCGGTGGTCGGGGATTCGAAGCCGGCGAGCAGGCGCAGGATGGTGGTCTTGCCGCAGCCGGAAGGGCCGAGCAGGGTCAGGAACTCGCCGCGGCGGACCTTCAGGTCGACGCCGTGCAGGACCGTCTGCTTCCCGTAAGCCTTGGTGGCACTGCGCAATTCGATGACGTGTTCGCTCATGGTCCGGACGGCGAAGGCGGGAGGGAATCAGGGGTGAAACAGCCGGGCAGGGCGACCGGAAGCGCGGCTAAACATACACGAATTCCCGAAGCCGCCGACGGCGTTTTTTGCAGGTGCAGCGCAGCCCGGCGGGGGGCTTCAGGACTGGCAGCACGCGCAGAAGTAGGTCGATCGACCGGTCTGGCGGATCTGCACGATCGGTGCGCCGCAGCTGCGGCAGGGCTGGCCGGCGCGGTCGTAGACGCACAGCTGCTGGCGGAAATAGCCGGGTTTGCCCTCGACGCCGACGAAGTCGCGCAGCGTCGTGCCGCCCTCGGCGATCGCGGCTTCGAGCACCTGACGGATCGCCGCCACCAGCCGCAGCCAGGCCGGCGGCGTGACGCTGCCGGCCGGCCGGCGCGGATCGATGCCGGCGAGAAACAGCGCCTCGGACGCGTAGATGTTGCCGACGCCGACGACGACGTGGCTGTCCATGATGAAGCTCTTGACCGCCTGGCTGCGGCCGGCGGCGCGCGCAGCCAGCCCCCCGGCCGTGAAGCCGGGGCCGAGCGGCTCGGGGCCGAGATGCGCGAGCAGCGGATGCGCGTGCGGCTCGGGACCGGCCCACAGCGCGGCGCCGAAGCGGCGCGGGTCGGTGAGGCGCAGGCAGAGGCCGTCGTCGAGCAGCAGGTCGAGATGCTCGTGGCGGCCGGGCGGCGTGCTCGCGGGCAGGATGCGCAGGCTGCCGGACATGCCGAGGTGCAGCAGCGCGAAGCCGAGCGCGTTGCCGAGCAGCAGGTACTTGCCGCGGCGCTCGACGCGCTCGATCGCCTGCGCTTCGAGGTTGGCGCCGAACTCCGGCGGCACCGGCCAGCGCAGGCGCGGCTCGCGCACGATCACGCGCGCGATCGTGCGTCCGAGCAGGTGCGGCGCGATGCCGCGGCGCGTGGTTTCGACTTCGGGCAGTTCGGGCATCGGGGCCGGGGGAGCAGCGCGGAAGGCGGCGGACAAGAAAAAACCCGCCGCAGCGGGTCTTTTCGTCAGCGGGCCGCGGCGCGGCTCACTTGATCTTGGCTTCCTTGAACAGCACGTGCTGGCGGACGACCGGATCGAACTTCTTCAGTTCGAGCTTGCCGGGCATCGTGCGCTTGTTCTTGGTGGTGGTGTAGAAGTAGCCGGTGCCGGCCGTCGAGACGAGCTTGATCTTGTCGCGCATGACGAATTCCCCGGGGGTTGGCTCAGACGTTCACGCCGCGGCCGCGCAGCTCGGCCAGCACGGCATCGATGCCTTTCTTGTCGATGACGCGCATGCCGGCGCTCGACACGCGCAGGCGCACGAAGCGGTTCTCGCTCTCGACCCAGAAGCGGTGCTCGTGCAGGTTCGGCAGGAAGCGACGACGCGTCTTGTTGTTCGCGTGCGAGACGTTGTTACCGGTGATCGGACCCTTGCCGGTCACCTGACAGACTCTGGACATGGAAAAAGCCTCCGTAAAATGCGCGCCCGCCGCGTCAGGGCAGGCGTATGCCGCCACCGTTCGGCACCGGCGGCGGACGAGTGTGCGGATTGCGGCGACCGCCGGATACCCGGGCGGACCGCGAAAGGCGGGCTTTATAGCAGAGCCCGCCGGCGGGCGGCAAGGCGGATCACAGCAGTCCGCGCTCGGCGAAGGACACCGACTGACCGTCGCCGATGACGAAGTGATCGATCACGCGCACGTCGATCAGCGCCAGCGCCTCCTTCAGGCGCAGCGTGATCGATTCGTCGGCGCGGCTCGGCTCGGCGACGCCGGACGGATGGTTGTGCGCGAGGATCAGCGCCGCGGCGTTGTGGTGCAGCGCGCGCTTCACCACCTGGCGCGGATGCACCGAGGTGCCGTCGATGGTGCCGTGGAAGAGTTCCTCGTAGGCGATCACGCGGTGGCGCGTGTCGAGGAACAGCACCGCGAACACCTCGTGCGGCTGATGGCGAAGCCTCGCCGTCAGGTAGCGGCGCGTGTGCGTGACGCTTGCGAGCGCATCGCCGCGCGTCAGCGTCGATTCGAGGTGGCGGCTCGCGAGTTCGAGCACGGCCTGCAGCTGCACGTACTTGGCCTCGCCGAGTCCCGGGCCGCTGCAGAAGCTCCGCAGGTCGGCTTCGAGCAGCGCGCGCAGGCTGCCGAACTGCACGAGCAGCTCGCGCGCCAGATCGACCGCGCTTTTGCCGGGCATGCCGGTGCGCAGGAAGATCGCGAGCAGCTCGGCATCGGACAGCGCCTGCGCGCCGCGTGCGAGCAGTTTCTCGCGCGGGCGCTCGTCGGCCGGCCAGTCACGGATCGACATCGGGTTCACCTCCCTGTGCTCGACAAAACGCGGGGGCATAGCGCGTGGCTATCGCAGCGATGCGGATTTTCGAATGGTGAATCCCCGGATCGCTTCTAGAGTCTAGGCCGCACCCGTCAGGGGTGCGCCGGTTCGCCATCGCAGCGACCGGCGTCTTGCCTTCGGGCAGCCTGCCATCGCAATGAGTGAGAGGTGAGAGTCGTGGATCTGAAGGGCAGTCAGACCGAGAACAACCTGAAGGCTGCGTTTGCCGGCGAATCCCAGGCCAACCGCCGCTACCTGTATTTCGCAGCCAAGGCCGATGTCGAGGGCTACAACGACGTGTCGGCGGTGTTCCGCTCGACCGCCGAAGGCGAGACCGGCCACGCGCACGGCCACCTCGAATATCTCGAAGCCAGCGGCGACCCGGCCACCGGCCTGCCGATCGGCCCGACCGCCTCGAACCTGAAGGCCGCGATCGCCGGCGAGACGCACGAGTACACCGACATGTACCCGGGCATGGCGCGCACCGCCCGCGAGGAGGGCTTCGAGGAGATCGCCGACTGGTTCGAGACGCTCGCCAAGGCCGAGCGCTCGCACGCGAACCGCTTCCAGAAGGCGCTCGACCAGCTCTGAGCGCCGGCGCGAGCGCGCCGGTGTCCCGTCCGTTCGCGAGTTCGGGGCCGCCGTGACGCGGCCCCGATGCGTTTCGTGCCGGTGCGGCTCACGCTGCACGAGGAGGCCTTCCCATGTCCGCGCCCGTCAACCTCCACCGCGAAGGCAGCCTCGAAGCCCCGACGCGACATCCGCTGGACTGGAAGAACCCGCAGTTCCACGACGAGGCCGCGACGCTCGCGGAGATGCAGCGCGTGTTCGACATCTGCCACGGCTGCCGGCGCTGCGTGAGCCTCTGCAATGCGTTCCCGACCCTGTTCGATCTGGTCGACAACAGCACGACGCAGGAACTCGACGGCGTCGCGAAGCGTGATTACTGGCAGGTCGCCGATCACTGTTATCTGTGCGACCTCTGCTACATGACCAAATGCCCGTACGTGCCGCCGCATCCGTGGGCGCTCGATTTCCCGCACCTGATGCTGCGCGCCAAGGCCGTGCGCTACCGCCAGGGCGAGGTCAGCCTGCGCGACCGCGTGCTGACCTCGACGCGCACGGTCGGGGCGCTCGCCGGCATTCCGGTGGTCGCCGAAGCCGTCAACCGCGTCAATGCCATGGCGCCGCTGCGCAAGGCCATGGAGGCCGTCGCCGGCATCTCGGCCGAAGCCCGGCTGCCGCCCTTCGCCGGCCCGTCGCTGCGCAGCCGGCTGAAGGCGCGCCGCCGGGAAACCCGCCGCGGCACGCCGGCCGGGCGCACGCAGGGGCGGGTGGTGCTGTTCGCGACCTGTTACTGCGATCACAACGAGCCGCACATCGGCGAGGATCTGGTCGCGGTGTTCGAGCACAACGACATCCCGGTCGCCAGCACGCGCCGCGAACGCTGCTGTGGCATGCCGAAGATGGAGCTCGGCAACCTCGATGCGATCGAGGACTACAAGCGCGTCAACATCGCCGAGCTGCTGCGCTGGGTCGATGCCGGCTGGGACGTGGTCGCGCCGGTGCCCTCGTGCGTGCTGATGTTCAAGAGCGAACTGCCGCTGCTGTTCCCGGACGACGGCGAGGTGCGCCGCGTCGCGCAGGCGGTGTTCGATCCGTTCGAGTACCTGATGCTGCGCCACCGCGCCGGGCTGCTGCGCACCGACTTCCGCCAGCCGCTCGGCAAGATCGCCTATCACGTGCCCTGTCACCTGCGCGTGCAGAACATGGGCCTGAAGAGCCGCGAACTGCTGAGCCTGATCCCCGGCACCGAGGTCGAGGCGATCGAGCGCTGCTCGGGCCACAACGGTACCTACGCCGTGAAGGCCGAGACGCATGGCTGTTCGGTGAAGATCGGCCGGCCGGTGTTCCGGCGCGTGCAGGACGCAAAGGCCGATCACTACGGCAGCGACTGCCCGATGGCCGGCACGCACATCGCCGAGGGCGTCGCCGACGGCCGCGCCCCGGAGCATCCGCTGAGCCTGCTGCGGCTCGCCTACGGCCTCTGACGGGGAATGCCATGACCGCCCTGACCCGCGCCGACCTGCTGAGTCTCGAACGCTATGCCGTCGAGCGCCCGGCCTTCCGCGCCCGCGTGATCGCGCACAAGAAGCGCCGCCAGCTCGCGCTCGGTGCGCACCTGACGCTCTGCTTCGAGGACCGCCTGACCATCCAGTACCAGGTCCAGGAGATGCTTCGCATCGAGCGCATCTTCGAGCCCGGGGGCATCGACGACGAGCTGGCCGCCTACAACCCGCTGATCCCGGACGGGTGCAACTGGAAGGCGACGCTGCTGCTCGAATATCCGGATGTCGACGAGCGGCGCGCGGCGCTGGCCGTGCTGGTCGGCATCGAGACCCGGGTCTGGTTCGAGGTCGCCGGCCATGCGCGCGTGTTCGCGATCGCCGATGAGGACCTCGAACGCAGCCGTGCCGACAAGACCTCGTCGGTGCATTTCCTGCGTTTCGAACTCGACGCCCCGATGGTCGGGGCGCTGCGTACCGGCGCGGCCCTGTCGGCAGGGGTCGATCATCCGGCGTATGCCGCCGCGATCGAGGTCGGGGGCGGGCTGCGCGAAGCCCTGCTCGCCGATCTCGCCTGAGCCTGAGCAGCGCCTGCGCCATTGCGGCCATTCCGTTTGTGTCATGCCGGCATCGCTTTCTGTCGCAGCCGTTCGGCATCCGGCAGCGGCCGGGTTAGCATCGCGTCCCCGACCACCATCGACCGACAGGAACCAAAACGATGGATCATCCGACCGGAGCGGTGCGCGCCCTGGCCCTGGCGGCCGTGCTCACGAGCGCACCCGTGTTCGCCGTGGATCGCATCACGCTGGAATTGGGTGCCGGCGATGACGACACACCGAGCTTCGGTGTCGCCGTATCGCGGGACTGGGACGCGCGCTGGTTCGACAGCGGCGACTGGTATCTCGGCGGCTACTGGGAGCTCGGCGTGTCGCGCTGGTTCGCCGATGACGACCGGGCCGGGGCCCACGACATCAACCAGATCGGCCTGACGCCGGTGTTCCGCCTGCAGGAGCGCCAGCCCGGTGCGTTCTCGCCGTATGCCGAGATCGGCATCGGCGTGCATTTCCTGTCGAGCACGCGGCTGAACGACGAGCGCAAGTTCGGCTCCAGCTTCCAGTTCGGCGACCACGTCGGCATCGGTTTCACGTTCGGTCCGGATCAGGCCTACGACCTCGGCTACCGCTTCCAGCACCTGTCGAACGCCGGCCTGAACAGCGAGAATTCCGGCATCAACTTCCACGAACTGCGCTTCGGCATGCGCCTGCCCTGAGCGCGGGCCCAAGCCGGTCCGCCGTCGCGTCGTTTCCCCGTCCGTCCGGAGTCCGCCCGTGTCCAGTTCCGAACCCCGCCGCGTGCTGCTCGGTGTCACCGGCGGCATCGCCGCCTACAAGAGTGTCGATCTGGTGCGGCGGCTGCGCGAGACCGGCGCCGAGGTGCAGGTGGTCATGACCGCCGGCGCCACCGCCTTCGTGACGCCGCTGAGCTTCCAGGCCGTTTCCGGCCGGCCGGTGCGCATCGAGCTGCTCGACCCGGCGGCCGAGGCCGGCATGGGGCACATCGAGCTTGCGCGCTGGGCCGAGCTGATCCTGATCGCGCCGGCTTCGGCCGACTTCCTCGCCCGGCTCGCCGCCGGTTTCGCCGATGACCTGCTCGCGACGCTGTGCCTCGCCACCGACCGGCCGATCGCGGTCGCGCCGGCCATGAACCGGCTGATGTGGGCCAATGCCGCCACGCAGGACAACCTCGCGCGGCTGCAGGCGCGCGGCGTGCAGGTCTGGGGGCCGGCGAGCGGCGACCAGGCCTGCGGCGAGGTCGGGGCCGGGCGCATGCTCGAAGCCCTGCAGCTGCGCGAGCGGGTGCTCGCGCATTTCAGGCCTGACACGCGGCTGGCCGGCCAGCGCGTGCTGATCACGGCCGGGCCGACGCGCGAGCCGCTCGATCCGGTGCGCTTCATCACCAACCGCTCGACCGGCAAGCAGGGCTTCGCGCTGGCGGCGGCCTGCGCGGCGGCCGGGGCCGAAGTGACGCTGGTCGCAGGTCCGGTGACGCTGGCAACTCCGGATGGCGTGCGGCGCGTCGATGTCGAATCGGCGGCCGAGATGCACGCGGCCGTGCTCGAACGCGCGCCGGCGAGCGAGATCTTCATCGCCACGGCCGCGGTCGCCGACTACCGCGCCGCGGCACCGGCCGAGCGCAAGATCAAGAAATCCGCCGACACGCTGTCGATCGAGCTCGTGCGCAACCCCGACATCCTCGCTGCCGTTGCCGCGCTCGACGCCGGCCGGCCGTTCTGCGTCGGCTTCGCGGCCGAGACCCACGACGTGATCGCGTATGCGCTCGACAAGCTCGCGCGCAAGCGCCTCGACCTGATCTGCGCCAACGAGGTCGGCGGCGGCAAGGGCTTCGAGGCCGACGACAATGCGCTGCACGTGCTCTGGAACGGCGGCCGGCGCGACCTGCCGCTGGCCGGCAAGACCGAGCTGGCGCGGGCGCTGGTCGACGTGATCATCGAACGCTACACGGCCAGCCGTCCCGCGGCCTGACCGAACCCGCAAGACCCGTTGCCATCCATTTGCCATCCATGCACACGATCCAGTTGAAGATCCTCGATCCGCGCCTCGGTGATTCGATCCCGCTGCCGGCCTACGCGACCGACGGCGCCGCCGGCATGGACCTGCGCGCCGCGCTCGAAGCCGCGCTCGTCGTCGAGCCCGGCAGCACGCACCTGATCCCGACCGGGCTTGCGCTGCACATCGGCGACCCGGGGCTGGCGGCGGTGCTGCTGCCGCGCTCCGGGCTCGGCCACAAACACGGCATCGTGCTCGGCAATCTGGTCGGGCTGATCGATTCGGACTATCAGGGTCAGCTCTACGTGTCGCTCTGGAACCGCGGCCGCGAGCCGTTCACGATCGGGGTCGGCGAGCGCATCGCGCAGCTCGTCATCGTGCCGGTCGTGCGCGCGCAGTTCGAAGTCGTCGATGCCTTCGGCGACTCGGCGCGCGGAGCCGGCGGCTTCGGCCATACCGGGCGGCATTGAGCATGGATTTTCCGGCACATCTGTTCCGTGAGTACGACATCCGCGGCCGCGCCGGCAGCGAGCTGTCGCCGGCCTTCGCCTACGAACTCGGCCAGGCCTTCGGCAGCGAGGCGCTCGCGCGCGGCGAGGGGCTGGTGGTCACCGGTCATGACGCGCGCCGCTCCAGCCCGAGCCTGGCGCTGGCGCTGCGCGAAGGGCTGATGGCGAGCGGCATCGATGTCTACGATGCCGGGCTGGTGACGACGCCGGCGCTGTACTTCGCGACCCAGGGCGTCTCGCCGGCGCTGCCGACGCGCGCCGGCGTCATGGTCACCGGCTCGCACAACCCGCCGCCCGACAACGGCTTCAAGCTCGTGCTCGACGGGGCGGCGCTGTACGGGACGGCGATCGGCGCGCTGCGCCAGCGCATGCAGGCGCGCGACTATGCGGCCGGCCGCGGCCGCGAGCGCCGCCTCGACCTGCTGCCCGAGTACCTCGATCGCCTCGTTGCCGGCTTCGCGCCGCTTTCGCAGCCGCTGCGCGTCGTCGTCGATGCCGGCAACGGCGTCGCCGGGCTGACGGCGCCTGCGGCGCTGCGCCGGCTCGGCTGCGAAGTCATCGAACTCTACTGCGAGCCGGACGGGCGCTTTCCGAACCATCACCCGGACCCGCTGGTGCCGGCCAATCTCGAAGCCCTGTGTGCACGCGTGTGCGAAACCGGGGCGGCGCTCGGGCTCGCCTTCGACGGCGATGCCGACCGGCTCGGCGTGGTCACGGCGGGCGGCGGGATCGTCTGGCCGGATCGCGTGATGATGGCGCTCGCCGCCGGGGTGCTGTGCGCGCAGCCGGGCGCGACCATCGTCTTTGACGTGAAGTGCAGCTCCCGGCTCGGCGCACTGATCGAGCGCCTCGGCGGGCACGCGGAGTGCTGGAAGACCGGCCACAGCCTGATCAAGGCCCGACGCGCCGAACTCGCGGCACCGTTCGCCGGCGAGTACAGCGGGCATCTGTGCTTCGCCGACTGGTACGGGCTCGACGATGCGCTGTACGCGGCGCTCCGGCTGGTGACGCTGCTCGTCGCCGATGGCCGCGACAGCGATGCGCTGTTCGCCGATCACCCGGTTGGCGTGTCGACGCCCGAACTGCGCATCGCCTGCGCCGATCCCCATGCCCTGGCCGCGCAGCTCCAGACGCTCGACTGGGAGGGCGCACGGCGGGTGACGATCGACGGCGTGCGCGCCGAATGGCCGGATGGCTGGGCGCTGGTGCGCGCCTCGAACACCGAATCCTGCCTCGTGCTGCGGCTCGAAGCCGACGATGCCGATACACTCGCCGCGATCCGCGCCCGCGTGGCCGCGCGCCTCGCCGCCGTCGATCCGGCGCTGGCGCTGCCCTGAACGCGCCGCGCGCCGCCGCTGTCTTCTTCCGAACGTCCGCCGAGGTACCGAAGCGATGGCCCTGACCGCCGATGCGGCGATGAACGTCGCCCACATCCTTTCCGAAGCCCTGCCGTACATCCAGCGCTACCGCGGCAAGACCATCGTCATCAAGTTCGGCGGCAACGCCATGGAAACCGAGGACGTGCAGTCGAGCTTCGCGCGCGACGTGGTGCTGATGAAGACCGTCGGCATCAACCCGGTCGTCGTGCACGGCGGCGGTCCGCAGATCGGCATGCTGCTGAAGGCGCTCGGCAAGGAAAGCCGCTTCGTCGACGGCCTGCGCGTCACCGATGCCGAGACCATGGACGTGGTCGAGATGGTGCTCGGCGGCCTCGTCAACAAGCAGATCGTCAGCCTGATCAACCGCCACGGCGGCAAGGCCGTCGGCCTGAGCGGCAAGGACGCCGACCTGATCCGCGCGCGCAAGCTCGAATACAGCCGCAAGACCCCGGAGATGGACGCGCCCGAGATCATCGACCTCGGCCACGTCGGCGAGGTGCAGTCGATCGACACCTCGGTCATCGAGATGCTGGTGCGCGGCGACTTCATCCCGGTCATCGCGCCGACCGGCGTCGGCCCGGACGGGCGCGCGTACAACATCAACGCCGACACGGTCGCCGGCAAGGTCGCCGAGGCGCTGCGCGCCGAGAAGTTCATGCTGCTGACCAACATCAGCGGCATCCTCGACAAGGAGGGCAAGCTGCTGACCGGCCTGTCGGCGCGCCAGGTCGATGACCTGATCGGCGACGGCACGATCTACGGCGGCATGCTGCCGAAGGTGCGCTGCGCGCTCGACGCGGTGCGCGGCGGTGTCAGGACCTCGCTGATCCTCGACGGCCGCGTGCCGCACTCGGTGCTGGTGGAGCTGTTCACCGACGAGGGCATCGGCACGCTGATCCGCGGCTGAGGGCATAGCAGCGGCCTATCGCCGGTTTGTCGAGAATCAATTTCATTCAAACGCGGTGGCGGTCCAGTCTGGGCGCACATCCAGCCCGCCGAGGACCGCCGCCATGATCGCCGCCAGCCTGCATGCCCTCCTGCGTTTCGCGCTGACCTGGCTGGTCGCCGGCGTGCTGAGTGCGAGCACGGCGACCGGGCTCGCGATCGCGCTGGTGCTGCCGCTCGCGCTGTCGGTCGCCGGGCGGCTGCCGCGGCTGCGTCCGGTGCGCCGCGCGCCGCCGGTCGTGCGCAGCGGCCGCTTGCAGTACCTCGCCTGAAGCCTGGCGCGCGGCTGGCCGGCATGACCGCTGGCGCCCGTCGTCTTTCCGGCCGCCGGGTGCGAAGAAGGGAGAAGACGATGGAAAGGACATGCTGCGCCTGATCCACACCGCTGACTGGCACCTCGGTCACACGCTGCACGGCCTGTCGCGCGAGGCCGAGCACCAGGCCTTTCTCGACTGGCTGCTCGATGCGCTCGAACGCGAAGCGGCCGATGCGCTGGTCATTGCCGGCGACGTGTTCGACTCGGTCAATCCGCCGGCCGCGGCGCAGGCCATGTTCTACCGCTTCCTCGCCGCGGCCCGGATGCGCTGCCCGCAGCTCGACGTGCTGGTGATCGCCGGCAACCACGATTCGGCCGCACGCCTCGATGCGCCGTCACCGCTGCTCGATGGCCTCGGCATCCGCGTCATCGGGGCGCTGCCGCGCACGGCCGCCGGCGACTTCGACGCCCCGCGACTGGTCGTGCCGCTGTACGCGGCAGACGGCCGCGTGGCCGCGCGCGTCGCCGCCGTGCCCTTCCTGCGCCCGGCCGACCTGCCGCCTTGCTCCGAGGCCGAAGACCCGCTGATCGCCGGCGTCGAGGCCGTCTACGCCGATGCCCTCGCCGCCGCGCGCGCGCAGCGCCGGCCCGGCGAGGCGCTGCTCGCGACCGGGCATGCGTATCTGGTCGGCGGACAGCTGTCGGCGCTGTCGGAGCGGCGCATCCTCGGCGGCCACCAGCACGCGCTGCCGGTGGCGCTGTTTCCGGAAGATGTCGCTTACGTCGCGCTCGGGCATCTGCATCTGGCGCAGCGGGTCGCCGGCCGTGACGCAGTGCGCTACGCCGGAGCGCCGCTGCCGTTCGCGTTCGCCGAGAACCGCTATCCGCATCAGGTGCTGCGCGTCGATCTCGACGGCGAGCGGCTGGCAGCGGTGGCGCCGCTGCCGGTGCCGCAGCACCTCGAACTGCTGCGCCGGCCGGGCGATGCAGCGCAGGGGCTCGACGAGGTGCTCGAAGACCTCGCGCAACTCGCCCTCGACCCGGCGCTGCCGCCTGCGCGCTGGCCCTGCCTGGAGGTCAGCGTGCGCCTGGAGCGCCCCGAGCCGGGGCTGCGCCGTCGCATCGAGCTCGCGCTCGACCAGCGGCCGGTGCGGCTGCTGACGGTGGTCGCGCATCACTGCGGTCGCGGCGAGGCGCTCGGCGATGAGTATGGCGAGGCCGCCGGCATCGAGGCCCTGGCCGTCGGGGAAGTCTTCCGGCGCTGTCACGTCAGCCGGTATCGGCAGGAGCCGGACGCGGAGCTGCTGGAGGTCTTCTGCAAGTTGCTGGAAGAGGTGGAGGCCCGGAAATAAAGGGGCAGATCTGTGCGGAGCAGATCAGGTGGTGTTGTAGTACAGCAACGAAAGAGGGCGTTTGTTGTAACTATGCTTGTATGTTGCGGCGCGACACGCTATAAAGTCGTCACAAAGTTGCGCTAGCCGCGCGATCCGTTTCCCGACATCCGCACAGGAGATCGAACATGCAGAAGTCCATCGTTGCGCTGGCCGTCGCCGGCGTTCTGGCCGCCTCGGCGGTTGCCCAGGCCGAAACCACGCTGTACGGCTCGGCCCGCATCGGCGTCGAATACGTTCAGGGCAAGGGATCCGGCAAGGATTCCAGCTGGGATGTTGCCAACCAGGCCTCGCGCCTCGGTGTCAAGGGTTCGGAAGACCTGGGTGGCGGTCTGAGTGCGATCTACCAGTACGAGTTCGGCGTCAACATCGACGGCAACGGTACCGGTGCCAACAATCCCTGGGGCCAGCGTCTGAGCTTCGTCGGTCTGCAGGGTGGTTTCGGTACCGTCGCGCTCGGTCGCCAGTACCGTCCGGCCTACACCTTCGTCAGCCAGTACACCGACGTGTTCGATGGCAACATCACCAATCCGTACTCGCTGACCTCCGAGAACCAGCGTGTCAGCGATGCCGTGGCCTACGTGACCCCGACCTTCGGTGGCTTCACGGCGGCGGCTGCGATCCTGATGAACGGTGGTGGCACGAACTGCAAGCCGGCCGACATCGCCGACGGTCGCTGCGTGAATTCCAACCGCGAAGACATCGATGCGTACGAAATCGGTGCCGGTTACAGCAACGGCCCGCTGAACATCGGTGTGTCGTACTCGTACCAGCCCGAGGGCGGTGCGGCCGTGGCCTCGGTGGCCAACGTCGGCGGTGCCGAGTTCAGTCACTACGGTATCGGCGGCAGCTTCGTTACCGGGCCGTTCTCGGTCGGTGCGTCGTACGAATACACTGATTTTGATGACAATGATCTCGGCAGCATCCAGGGCTACGGCGTGGTGCTCGGTTTCGACGTGACTCCGAGCACCACGCTGCGCGGCACCTGGGGTCGCTTCGACTGGGACAAGGTGCTGGACGACAACCTCGATACCTGGGGCCTTGGTGTCGAGCACCGTCTGAGCAAGCGTACGATGGTCTATGCCGAGTACCTCGACAGCGACATGCCGTTCTATGTCGGCTCGTTCAACGAGCGTGGCGGCAAGTACGCGACGGTCGGCATGCGTCACGACTTCTGATCCTGCACTGAGGGTCGGCACAGCAGGGGCGCTTCGGCGCCCCTGTTTTTTGATGACAGCTTTTGATGACGGCCGGTGCGCGTGGGGATGCGCAGCTCGATTCCAAAGCCAGTGGTTGCGGATGATTTGATCCGAAGCGCGGAAGCTGGGTGACGATGTTGCGTTCAGTGCTGCAGTCGTCGTTGCGACGCAACAAGCCGTCCTTGTGGTGTTGCAACATCGCGACGATTTGTATGTTTTATGCGACGGATGGTTGCGTTCTTCACCACGGATGTATATAAAGCACATCAACGAAGCACATCGTGTAGCTTTGTTGTTCGAGCGCAACACCAACCTGGGAGTGTTACCATGAACAAGTCCATGATCGCTCTGGCCGTCGGCGGCGGGCTGGCTGGCTCCGCCGCGGCGCAGGCCGAAACCACCCTCTACGGTTCCGCCCGCATCGGCGTGACCTACACCCAGCCGGACGGGCCGGGCACTGACAAGAGCAACTGGGACGTTGCGAACGAAGCTTCGCGCCTCGGCGTCAAGGGTTCGGAAGATCTGGGCGGCGGTCTGAAGGCCATCTACCAGTACGAATTCGGCGTTGCCATCGCCGGCAACGGCGGCCCGCTGACCACCCGTCTGAGCAGCGTCGGTCTGACCGGCGGCTTCGGTACCGTCGTGCTCGGTCGTGTCTGGTCGGCCCCGTACCTGTACGTCGGCAGCCTGACCGACGTGTTCAACTCGTCGTCGAGCGGCAACTCCGGCAGCATGGGCTGGGATCGTCTGAACTCGACGATCACGTTCGATAACACCGGCGCACTCGGTACCGGCGACCGCATTTCCGACGTCGTGGCCTACATCACGCCGAACTTCTCGGGCTTCTCGGGTGCCGCCGCGATCGTCATGAACGGCAACGGCCAGAACGCGGTCGGCAACCGGGAAGACATCGACGCCTACGACATCGCTGGTGGCTACACGCTGGGCGGCCTGACCATTGGCGCATCCTACCGTGACTTCAAGGCCCTCGACTACACGCAGTGGACGGCCGGCGCCGCGTACAAATTCCCGTTCGGCCTGCGTCTCGCCGCGACCTACAGCGCGCGTGACAATGACAG
>JAFEGB010000201.1 GCA_018240295.1 Pseudomonadota bacterium | reverse complement strand
TGAACAGGGACTCGCAATATTGGACAGACGTATCACATTTTGGCCGAAGCACTGTGTAATCCGGACTGACGACACCAGATTGCTTGGCTCGTGCGAAAACACCAAGATGCGCCTTCAGGCGATTGAGCACCAAATCGTGTTCTGCCACGAGCTTTCCACCCGCGTAATTCTCCGACTGAAGGCTCTTGCGACCCAAGTGTTTGCTCGGCACAAGGCCGTGAGCCTGACTCATCGATAGGTGCGTTTCCTCGCCGTGCGCCGAACGACGATCAACCTCTCGGAACAAGAAGCGGTTTCGGCGCGTTTGCCAATGCGCAGGAATCTCGCCAATCCACCACAGTCCGGAATCCTTGTATTGCACGTGCCGAGGAAGTTGCTGCATCACGCGCCCCCCACAATCTTGTGCAACAAACCCTCGCTCATTTGTTCCAGCGCAAGAATATCAGCGCGGATTTCCGCCAGCGTGCGCAACGGCGCGGGCTTGTAGAAATAGCGAGCGAACGAAATCTCGTAGCCGATCTGGGTCTTGTCCATGGCGATCCAGGCATCCGGCGCGTGCGGCAACACCTCGCGTTCAAAGAAGGCGTCGATGCCGCCCGGTTCCTTCAATGGCACCTGCTCGGTATCGCGCAGTTCGCTGTCGGGCTCGTACTCGACCATGAAGCGATCCTTGCCCACGGTTTCCAGATAGGCGCCGTCGTAATTCGGCTCGAAAAACTCTCCGGCTTTCAGCCTGGTGCGTCTGGCGATGACTGGCGGCGCGGCCTCGTCGCGCCAGCTCACCGCCTTGTAGACGATCTTCTTCTCCGGCGCGCCGAGCTTGTCGCCCTGCGCTTTCAGAACCGCATCGAAGCGGGCGCGGAACTCGTTGTGGTCGTCGAACACGGCGCTGCCGAGAGACTGCCGGGCTCGCTGCGCCACCTCCAGCAAGGTCTTGTCGCGCTGCCACGTCGAGGCGTCGAGCAGCTTCTTGCGGCGTTTGGCGGGCACGGCCTTGCGGGCGACAGGGGCTTCGCCGTCATCGCTGCTGTCGCCGTCTTCGCTGTCATCGTCCTCGCTCTCGTCCTCGCCTTTCAGCCACGCCTCGATGGCCGGTTTGCACCTGGCGAACCCGGTATAGAGCGCCTCGCCGTGGGTGGCGTACATCTCGGCGCGCAGCGCCTCATCGCCGGTGGCAAAACGCAGCGATTCGATGCGCTCGTCGCAGAGCTGGCTTTTCAGGCGCAGCGGGCGCTCGACCGTGATCTTCCAGTAGCCGAAATCCCGGGTGTCGAACCATTTGCTTTCCGCCGTCTCCCGCGCCTCGCCCACATAGAGGTCGAGGATGCGGGCAATGTCGGTATCACTCAGTTCGCAGTTCTTTTTGCCGAGGTTGCGGCGCAGCGGCTGAAACCAGCCGCTGGCGTCGATCAACTGCACCTTGCCACGCCGCGTTTCGGCCTTCTGGTTGGCCAGCACCCAGATGTAGGTGGCAATGCCGGTGTTGTAAAAGATGTTGAGCGGCAGCGCGATGATGGCTTCGAGCCAGTCGTTCTCCAGCACCCAGCGCCGGATGTTGCTCTCGCCCTGGCCCGCATCGCCGGTGAACAGCGCCGAACCGTTATGCACCAGCGCAATGCGGCTGCCGAGCGGCGTGTTGTGCTTCATCTTCTGCAGCTTGTTCACCTGGAACATGAGCTGCCCGTCGCTGGAGCGCGTAATGAGCTTGAACTCGGCATTGCCGCCGTGATTGACGATGAAACGCGAGTCGCTGAATTCCTTCTTGCCGCCCATGCGCTCCAGATCGGTCTTCCAACTTTTGCCATAGGGCGGGTTGGAGATCATGAAATCGAATTCGCGGCTGCGGAACTGGTCGGCGGACAGCGTGGATTTGTCCGCGCCGCCGACGATGTTCTCGGCCTCCGCGCCTTCGCCCTTCAAGAGCAGGTCGGCCTTGCAGATGGCGTAGGTTTCGTCGCTGATTTCCTGGCCGAACAGGTGGATGGAGACTTCCTTGCCGTGTTCCTCTGCCAGTTCGCGCAGTGCTGCCTCGGCCACGGTGAGCATGCCGCCGGTGCCGCAGGAGCCGTCATAGAGCGAATAGGTGCTGGACTCGATGCGCTCGGCCACCGGCAGGAACAGCAGCCTGGCCATGAGTTGCACCACATCGCGCGGGGTGAAGTGTTCGCCCGCCTCTTCGTTGTTGTCTTCGTTGAAGCGGCGGATCAGCTCCTCGAACACCGTGCCCATGCCGTGGTTGTCCAGCGCGGGCAGCTTGATGCGGCCATCGGCATCCTTGACCGGCAGCGGCGCGAGATTGATCTCGGGGTCGAGGAAGTCGTCGATCAGATAACCGAGGACGTGGGAATCCACCAGCTTCTGGATCTGGTTGCGGAAATTGAACCTGGTGAGAATCTCCTGCACGTTGGGCGAGAAGCCGTTCAGATACGCAATGAAGTCATCACGCAGGCGCTGCCCTGCCGCACTGGCTTTCAGCCTGGCCAGCGTGAATTCCGAGACGTTGTAGAAGGCCTGGCCTGCCGCCAGGCGCAGCGCACCGTCCTGCCCGGCCACCTGGTGGGCGTCGAGAAACTTCTTGCGCTCCAGCACCGCGTCCTTGGTGGCTTCGAGCACGGCATCGAGCCGCCGCAGCACGGTGAAGGGCAGGATCACGTCACGGTACTTGCCGCGCACATAGACATCGCGCAGGCGGTCGTCGGCAATGTTCCAGATGAAGTCGGAAATCCACTTGATCTGGCTTTGGTCTTGTTGTTTTGCGGGTTTCATCAAGCCAGCCCTTGCGTTGAACCGTCCCGGGAATCGTGGAGGCCCGTGGGTGTGGGTCAGGCCGTCACGGCCTGCCCGGCGAGGTGGCGATGGTAGTTGGCCACGGCCGGCGGCAGGTAGCCGAGCGGTTCCCGCAGCCGGTGTCCGCTTGGGCGCACCGGTGCGGGCCGTGACTGCGGATCCGGTGGCGGTCCGGCGGCTCGGCTTCAGTCCTCCGTCATCGTCATCAGCGCCGCATTCCCCCCCGCCGCCGTGGTGTTGATGCTGACCGTGCGCTCCTCGGCGAAGCGCTGCAGGTAATGCGGGCCGCCGGCCTTCGGGCCGGTGCCGGACAGGCCCGAGCCGCCGAAGGGCTGGGTGCCGACCACGGCGCCGATGATCGAGCGGTTCACGTAGACGTTGCCGGCGCGGATGCGCCCGAGCACGCGCGTGACGGTCTCGTCGATGCGCGTGTGGATGCCGAAGGTCAGGCCGTAGCCGGCGGCGTTGACGTCGTCGATGACGCGGTCGAGGTCGGCGGCGCGGTAGCGCACGACGTGCAGCAGCGGCCCGAACACCTCGCGCTGCAGCCAGCGCGCATCCGGAATCTCCCAGCACTGCGGCGCGAAGAAGCTGCCGTGCGCGCAGGCCGCCGGCAGCGTGCAGCGGTACACCAGCCGCGCCTCGCGTTCGAGCCGTTCGACGTGCGCGGCGAGCGTCGCGACGGCGGCTGCGTCGATCACGGGGCCGACATCGGTCGCGAGATCGTCCGGATCGCCGATGCGCAGCTCCGCCATCGCGCCGGCGAGCAGGCCGAGCACGCGCTCGGCGGCGTCGGCCTGCACGAGCAGCAGGCGCGCCGCCGAGCAGCGCTGGCCGGCGCTGCGGAAGGCCGAGGTGATGGCGTCCTCGACCGCCTGCTCGGGCAGCGCCGAGGCATCGACCAGCAGCGCGTTCAGGCCGCCGGTCTCGGCGATGAAGGGCACGATCGGGCCGTCCTGCGCGGCGAGGCTGCGCTGGATCGCGCGCGCGGTGCCGGTGCTGCCGGTGAAGACGACGCCGCCGATGCGGGCATCGGCGACCAGCCGCGCGCCGTGCGCGCCGTCACCGGGCAGCAGCGCCAGCACTGCGGCCGGCACGCCGGCGGCGTGCAGCAACTGCACGGCGGCGGCGGCGATCAGCGGCGTCTGTCCGGCCGGCTTGGCGAGCACGGCGTTGCCGGCGGCGAGCGCGGCGCTGATCTGGCCGGTGAAGATCGCGAGCGGGAAGTTCCACGGGCTGATGCACGCGAACAGGCCGCGTCCCCGCCATTCCAGCCGGTCGGTCTCGCCGGTCGGGCCGGGCAGCGGCAGCGGCGCGCCGAACAGCGCGCGCGCCTGCGCGGCGTAGTAGCGGCAGAAGTCGACGGTCTCGCGCAGCTCGGACACGGCATCGGCGAGCGTCTTGCCGGCCTCGCGCTGCAGCAGCGACAGGAAATGCACGCGCTGCGCCTCGAAGGCATCGGCGGCGCGCTCCAGCGCGTCGGCGCGCACGCCGTCCGGCAGCGCGCGCCAGTGCGGCAGCGCCGCCTGCGCGGCCTGCAGCGCCGCTTCGAGCGCCTCTGCACCGGCCTCGACGACGTGGCCGACCGTCCGGCGCCGGTCGGCCGGCGCGGTCACGGCGCGCG
>JAFEGB010000200.1 GCA_018240295.1 Pseudomonadota bacterium | reverse complement strand
TGGCGCTCGCCGGCGCGGTGAGCACGCTGTGGCTGAAGGATGCCGAGTGAGAACCGGCATCCGGGCCGTGCGCAGGTTGCGGACGTGTCGCCGTCGACCGGCCGGCTGACCGCTTACCGGCTGACCGCTCAGAAGTACCAGGCGACGATCGCCTTCAGCTGGCCGTTGCGGATCACCGGCAGCGCGACGACCTCGGTCAGTCCGGCGCTCAGGGCCGCGCGCGCAGCGATGCTCGGGTCGGCCGGCAGGTCGTGGCTCAGCCCCGGCAGGCCGCTCAGCCAGGCCTTGCCGAGCACGCCCTCGCCGAGTCCGATGTGCGCCTCGGCGTAGAACTCGGCGAGTTCGGGGCTGGCCTCGCAGTGGCCGGAATCGAACAGCAGCGCCGTGCCGTCGGTGGCCGGTGTCCAGATCTCGAAGCGGTGCGCGATCGGCGTGCCGAGCGCCGACAGGAAGGTCAGCACGTAGTGCTGGTCGTCGTTGCGCGAGACCGGAATGCCGAGGCCGCGGTTGATGCCGACCTTGACCGCGCAGTCCTCGCGCAGGAAGCGGTTGCCGTCGCCGAGATCATCGAGCGCCACCGGCATGCCGGATTCCCAGACCATGCCGGGCAGGCCGGTGCCGGGGCGGAAGCTCACGCGCCGCGAGGTCCACTCGAACAGCTCGGCCGTGCCGTAGTAGCCATCGAGCAGCGACATGTCGTGCGAGACGGCCGGATCGTTGTGCCAGACCTCGATGGCGCCGACGTGGGCCTCGTCGTCACCGCAGAACAGCACCATCACCGCCAGCAGGAAGTCACCGGCGAACACCGGCACCGCGATGCCGCAGGTCAGGCCGGCGAGCTGCGCGGCCTCGGTGCGCTGGAAGTAGCTGCCTTCGAAGCCCTTCAGGATCACCGGATGGCCGGCCGCCCAGGCCTTGCCGGGCAGGCCCTCGTCGTAGCCGAACTGCATCGTGCGGCTCAGCGCCTCGAATTCTTCCAGCGGGCCGTACAGTCCGGCGCCGAGTTCCAGCCGCGTGCGGTCCCGGGTCGGGATCCAGATTTCAGTGACCCGGATGAAGGTTTCCATGCTGTATTCCCCGTCAAGTCGTCGTCATGTCCGGGCGCCGGCTTCTGGCCGGCGCGCGCGGGTGTGCGAGCGCGACAAGCACGAGTCATGCCGCCATGCGCAATGCGCGATGACGGGGCGGGCACGGGCTATTCGAGCAGCAATGTGCGCATCCGCAGTTCGACCAGATCGATCTCGCAGGCGAGCTTCTGCTCCAGATCGGGGCGTCCGCTGCGCACCGACCACCAGTTGCAGTGCGCGGCGCGGTAGTTGCGGAAGGCCTGCGCCGAGCGTTCGAAGGCCTGCAGCGCCGAGCGTCCGCCGAGGCGCTGGTCGAGTTCGCGCATGTTCTTGCGCTTGTCGCGATCGGCCGATACCAGGCCGGCCTCGGCGATGCGCAGGCGATCGGACAGGCAGACGCTCACGTCGGGCTGCTCGCGCGTGATCTCCTTGCGGCAGTCCTGGATCGGGTCGGCCAGCACCGGCGCGGCCGGCAGCAGCACGGCGCCGGCGAGCGCGACGGCGCAGCGCAGCAGGGTCATCGGACTCATCAGCAAGGTTTCCTCCGGGCGGGATGGGGGGCGGAACGGCGGGCGCCGGCCTCAGCGCATCGTCACCAGTTCCTCGGCGCTGCTCGGGTGGATCGCGACCGTGTCGTCGAAGTCGCGCTTGGTCGCACCCATGCGCACGGCGACCGCGAAACCCTGCAGCATTTCATCGGCACCGTCACCGATCACGTGCACGCCGACGACGCGCTGCTCCGGGCCGGTGCAGACGAGCTTCATCGCCGTCTCGCGCCGCTCGGGCGAGAACGCCCGTGCCATCGGCGTGAAGCGGCTGGTGTAGACGCGCACGGCCTCGTCGCCGTACCGGCTGCGCGCCTCGGGCTCGGTCAGGCCGACGGTGCCGAGCGGCGGGTGCGTGAACACGACGCTCGGGATCAGCCCGTAGTCGAGGTGGCGATCCGGCTGGCCGCCGAACAGCCTATCGGCGAGCCGGCGCCCGGCGGCGATCGCGACCGGGGTCAGCGCCGCGCGGCCGGTGACATCGCCGAGCGCGTAGACGCCGGGTACGGCGGTGTTCTGGTAGTCATCGACCGGGATCGTGCCGTCTTCGGCGAGCGCCACGCCGGCGGCTTCGAGGTTCAGGCCGGCGGTGGCCGGCGCCCGGCCGATCGCCCACAGCAGGCAGTCGGTGTCGATCGGATCGCCGTGGCTGCGCTCGATGTGCAGGCTGCCGCCGGCGCGCCGCTCGATGCGCTGCGGCTCGGTGCGGGTCAGGATCCGCACGCCGTCGGCCGCGAGCGCCGACATCAGCGTTTCGCCGAGCATCGGATCGAACTCGCGCAGCACCTTGTCCTTGCGCAGCAGCAGCGTCGTGTCGGTGCCGAGCGCGCGCAGCACGCCGGCGAGCTCGACGGCGATGTAACCGGCCCCGACGACGACTGCGCGCGCCGGCCGGGCTTCGAGCGCGAAGAAGCCGTTCGAGTCGATGCCGAACGAGGCGCCGGGGATGTCGGGCTGCTTCGGCAGGCCGCCGGTCGCGATCACCAGGTGTTCGGCGCTGAGCCGCCGGCCCTCGACCTCGACCGTGTGCGCATCGATGCAGTGCGCCCGGCCGCGGATCAGCTCGATGTGCTGGTCCGCGAGCCAGCCGCCATACCACTCGACGATGCGCCCGACGTAGCCGTCGCGTGCGCGCTTGAGCGCCGCCCAGTCGTGACCGCCGACGTGCACGTCGAAGCCGAAGCCGGCGGCATCGGCGAGCGCGTGCGCGTGATGGGCGGCGAACCACATGATCTTCTTCGGCACGCAGCCGACGTTGACGCAGGTGCCGCCGAGCGGCCCGGCCTCGATGATCACGCAGCGCCGGCCGTAAGCGGCAGCGCGTTCGGCGACCGACAGGCCGCCGGAGCCGGCGCCGATCGTGATCAGGTCGTAGTCGTAACGGCTCATCGGATGGTTTCCTCGCGTGCGCTGCCGATGTGCCGGCAGCGGCCCCGAAGCATAGCGACCGCGGCGGCCGCGGCCCGCCTGCCTGCACCGGCCGGGCGTGGCCGGCGTAGAGTGTCGGTCCGGGTCAGGCAGGGGATACGGGAGGCCGCAGATGGCAGCGATACCGCAGTTCGAGGACTACACGGGCGCGGAGCCGGGCACGATCCGGGTCGCGGACTACCTCGCTGGCGAGGACAGCGCCGAGTTGCGCAGCGAGTACCTCGGCGGACTGGTATACGCGATGACCGGCGCGAGCGTCCGGCACAACCGCATCGTCGGCAACACCTTTGCCGCGCTGCGCAGCCGCGTGCCGGCCGGCTGCGAGGTGTTCTTCGAGTCGGTGAAGCTGCACCTGCGACTGCAAGGTCTCGACTGGTTCTACTACCCGGATGCGATGGTCTGCTGCGATCCGGTCGACGATCATCCGCTGTATCGCGAGCGTCCGTGCCTGCTGGTCGAAGTGCTGTCGGAGTCGACGGCGCGCATCGACCGGCGCGAGAAATACCTGGCCTATACGCAGATCGACAGCCTGCTCGGCTATCTGCTGCTCGATCAGGATGCCGCGCGTGCGCAGCTGCATCGTTGCGACGACGACGGTCGCTGGCAGCAGCGTTCCTTCGACGACCCCGCGGCCGTGCTCGATCTGCCCTGCGCCGGTGCCGTGCCTCTTGCCGAACTCTATGCCGGCCTCCATATCGGCTGATCCGGCCGCGCCGCGCCTGCCTCGTTCCCGGATCGTTCCAGAATCGTTCCCGAATTCTCCAGCCCCTTCAGGATCGCCATGAACGCCGAAAATCCGCTGCTCGATTTCTCCGGCCTGCCGCGCTTCGCCGAGATCCGCCCCGAACACGTCGAGCCCG
>JAFEGB010000001.1 GCA_018240295.1 Pseudomonadota bacterium | reverse complement strand
GGCGGCGATCGCCGCGGCGGTCAGCGCGTTGTCGCCGGTGATCATCACGGTGCGGATGCCCATGCGCCGCAACTGCGCGAAGCGCTCGCGGATGCCGCCCTTGACGATGTCCTTCAGGCGCACGATGCCGAGCACCTCGCCGGCGGCCGTGCCGCGGCGCTCGGCGACGATCAGCGGCGTCGCACCCTGGCGCGACACCGCCTCTGCGGCCTCGCGCACCGCCGCCGGCAGCTCGCGCCCCTGCTGCGCGAGCCACGCGGCGATGGCCTCGACCGCGCCCTTGCGGATCGCGCGCCCCGGCAGGTCGACGCCGCTCATGCGCGTCTGCGCCGTGAACGGCACGAACTGCGCGTCGAGCCCGTGGATGTCGCGCCCGCGCAGGCCGTGCCGTTCCTTCGCGAGCACGACGATGCTGCGGCCTTCCGGGGTTTCGTCGGCGAGCGAGGCAAGCTGCGCGGCATCGGCAAGGCGATCGGGCGCGATGCCGGGCGCCGGCACGAACTCGGTCGCCTGCCGGTTGCCGAGCGTGATCGTGCCGGTCTTGTCGAGCAGCAGCACATCGACATCGCCGGCCGCCTCGACCGCGCGGCCCGAGGTGGCGATGACGTTGGCCTGGATCATCCGGTCCATGCCGGCGATGCCGATCGCCGACAGCAGGCCGCCGATCGTGGTCGGAGCCAGACACACGAACAGCGCGATCAGCACGGTCAGCGACACCGCCTGCCCGCCGCCGCTCGCGGCCGCGTACTGCGCATACGGCAGCAGCGTCGCCGTGACCAGCAGGAACACCAGCGTCAGCGCCGCAAGCAGGATCGCCAGCGCCAGCTCGTTCGGCGTGCGCTGGCGCCGTGCGCCCTCGACCAGACCGATCATGCGGTCGAGGAAGCTCTCGCCGGGGTTGGCGCCGATGCGGATCACCAGCCAGTCCGACAGCACCGTCGTGCCGCCGGTGACGGCGCTGTGATCGCCGCCGGCGGCGCGCACGACCGGCGCGCTCTCGCCGGTGATCGCCGCTTCGTTGACCGAGGCGATGCCGTCGATGACCTCGCCGTCGCCGGGGATCAGTTCGCCGGCTCTTACCTCGACGACATCCCCGGCGCGCAGGCGATCGGCGGCGATCCAGCCGAAGCCGCTGCCGTGCGTCGTGCCATCGAGCCTCCTCGCCTGCCCCTGCGTGCGCGTGCGCCGCAGGCTCTCGGCCTGGGCCTTGCCGCGGCCCTCGGCCATCGCCTCGGCGAAGTTCGCGAACAGCACCGTGAACCACAGCCACGCGGCGATCGCGAACGTGAAGCCGGCCGGTGCGTCGGCGTGGCCGGCGAGTGCCGCGAGACCGAGGCCGGTTGCGAACAGGCTGCCGGCCCAGACCGTGAACATCACCGGATTGCGCCACTGATGGCGCGGATCGAGCTTGCGCACGGCGTCGACGGCCGCGCGCCGGGACAGGGCCGGGTCGAACAGGGAATGACGGATGCGGGTCATGGACGGGAGCCTCTCACTGCGCCCACAGCTGCAGGTGCTCGACGAGCGGTCCGAGCGCGAGTACCGGGAAGAAGGTCAGCGCGCCGACGACGATCACCGTGCCGAGCAGGAAGCCGATGAACAGCGGCGTGTGCGTCGGCAGCGTGCCGGCACCGGGCGGCACGATCTTTCGGGCCGCGAGGCTGCCGGCGATCGCAAGCACCGGCACGATCGTGCCGAAGCGTCCGAGCAGCATCACCAGCGCACCGGCGAGGTTGTGGAAGGGGGTGTTGCCGTTCAGGCCGCCGAAGGCGCTGCCGTTGTTGTTGGCCATCGACGTGTACGCGTACAGCAGCTCCGAAAACCCGTGCACACCGGGATTCGACAGCGTCGCCGTGACGCCGGCGTCGATCGCGCCGGCCGCGACCGGCAGCAGCACCAGCGCCGGCATCAGCAGCACGACGATCGCCGCCATCTTCATCTCGAAGGGTTCGATCTTCTTGCCGAGGTACTCGGGCGTGCGCCCGACCATCAGCCCGGCGACGAACACCGCGACGATCGCGTAGACCAGCATGCCGTACATGCCGGCACCGACGCCGCCGAGGATGGTCTCGGAGCACTGCATCAGCGCCAGCGGCACCAGGCCGCCGAGCGGCGTGAAGCTGTCGTGCATCGCATCGACGGCACCGGTCGAGGTTGCCGTCGTCGTCGTCGCGAACAGCGCCGAACGTGCGAGTCCGAAGCGCACTTCCTTGCCTTCGACGTTGCCGCCGGGGCTGGCATCGGTGCCGGCCTGATCGACCCCGAGTGCGGCGAGGCGCGGGTTGCCGGCGCTCTCGGCGGCATAGCCGGCCAGCGCCGCCAGCGCCAGCACCAGCAGCATGCCGGCGAGCAGCGCCCGGCCCTGACGGCGGTCACCGAGCAGGCGGCCGAACAGCAGCACGCTCGCCGCCGGAATCACGGTCTGCGCGAGCACCAGCAGGAAGTCGGTCAGCGGCGTCGGGTTCTCGAACGGATGCGCGGCATTGGCGTTGAAGAAGCCGCCGCCGTTGGTGCCGAGGTGCTTGATCGCGAGCTGCGAGGCCACCGGCCCGAGCGCGATCGTCTGGCTGCCGAGCGTGTGGCCATCGGCATCGGCGAGCGGCTGCAGCAGCGTCGCCTGCACGTAGGGCGCGAAGCTCTGCACGACGCCGCAGGCGACCAGTACCAGCGCAAACCCCAGCGCCAGCGGCAGCAGCAGGTACAGCACGCTGCGCACCAGATCGACCCAGAAGTTGCCGAGCGTCGCGCTCTCGCGCTGCGTGAAGCCGCGAAACAAGGCCAGCATCACCGCCAGCCCGGTCGCCGCCGACAGGAAGTTCTGCACCGTCAGCCCGAGCATCTGCACCGCGTAGCCGAGCGTCGCCTCGCCGGCGTAGTTCTGCCAGTTGGTATTGGTGACGAAGCTGACCGCCGTGTTCAGCGCCAGCGCCGCCGGCACCGCCGGCTGCGCCTGCGGGTTCAGCGGCAGCGCCGCCTGCGCAAGCTGCAGCACGAACAGCAGCACGATGCCGGCGCCCGAGAACACCAGCACGGCGAGCGCGTAGCTGCGCCAGTCCTGCGCCTGGCCCGCCGCCGGGCCGATCAGCCGGTACAGCCCGCGTTCGAGCGGCCCGAGCACGGTTTCGAGCCAGCCGGCCCGGCCGGCGTAGATGCGCTCCATCCAGGCCGACAGCGGCACGGCGAGCCCGGTGAGCACGAGGAAGTACAGCGCGATCTGCGCAAGCCCGTTGCCGGTCATCGCGGCGCGCCTTCAGAAGCGCTCGGGCCAGCAGAGCGCGGCGAGCAGATACAGCGCGAGGGCCGCGGCGACGATCGCAGCGAGCAGGTGGATCAGGCTCATGGGCGGGACTCCGGTGGAAACGCTGCGCGCAGTCTGGCCGTGCGGCCCGTAAAGAAGCCGTTAACGCCGGGGCCGCCGCGGCAATGGTTCCGTAACGCCCCTGTCACCGATGCTGGAGCGCATACGCCACCCGGCGGGGTACGCGCATCCCGCGCCAGCCCGCGCCATACGGAGGTGCATCATGTCCGGACTTGCCCTGCTCGCGATCGTCGCTGCCAGCCTTGCGCTCGGCGGCCTGTGGAACCATCTGTTCCTGAAGGACATCGGCTGGCGGACGCCGCGCGCACCGCATGTGCGCCCGCAACATTGACGTTGCACCGGAAGGTCAGTCCGGCGCTTCGTTTTGCGCCATCCGCAAGTTCCGTGCTGCGACGTTTCTTAACGCCGGTGTGACCGGCCGTGACCGCACGCGGCGGACGGCGCGCGCGGTGGCCCGTATCCTGCGTCCCGTTGCCCCGCAGCAATTCCGGGACCGCGGACCATGACCATGAACATTGCTACCCTCGATCGCCTCGCCCAGCTCCAGGACGTCGAACGCGCCGTCATCGACCTGCTGTTCGCCGACCGCACGCTGGAAACCTGCAGCCGCGAACGCCTCGCCGTGCTGCTCGAATTCATTCATGAGGCGCGCTCGGAAGCGCTCGCTTCCGTGCACAGCGAAACGGCCAACGTCGTGACCCTGCGCTGAGGCGGCTGCCCCGGCATTCGCACCGCCAACCCCGGTCACCGGCTCGACTATGCTGCGCGGTATCCCCTGGCGGACGGCTGCGGCCGGACGTGCGGATCCCGAAGAAGAACCACGCAGAGGAGAGACGACGATGGCGGGAATCGATCCGGAACTGCCGGCACGCTGGCTCGACATCCAGCGCCGGCTGTGGGCCCCGTGGCTCGAAGCGACCGGCAAGCCCAACGGCGGCCGGGCCGCCGGCACCGCCGACCTGAGCGGGCTGCCGGCCTTCTTCGAGGCGCAGGCACGCCAGTGGCTGGAATTCCAGCGCGAATGCGCGCGCGCGCTGATGCAGTCCGGCGGCGGCGATCCGGCCCACATCGCGGCCCTGCTCGATGCGCAGGCGCGTGCGGCCGAGGGCCTGCTGCACTTCCAGCGCCAGTGCCTCGACGGCTGGCTGCACGCGGCCGGCAGCTTCGACTGGATGCAGTGGCTCGGCTCGCTGCAGCGCCTGCCGCAGGCGATGCAGACCGGCGAAGCCACGCCGGCACCGTCGCTGGCCCCGCTGTATCCGGCGCGGCGCGACTGAAGCCCGCCCGGAACCGCACCTCAGCGCAGCCGGCGCCGGAGCTTCCCGTCATGCAGCGTGACACCGTCGTCGCCCGCTACGCGATCGCGCTGGTCGCCCGCGAGCGCCAGCGCCAGCTCGCCGTCGAGGGCTGGAGCGAGGCCCACGACGACGCGCTGACCGGCGGCGAACTCGGCCTCGCCGCCGCCTGCTACGCCGCCGCGCCGCAGCCGCTGTACACCGGCAGTCCCGAAGCCCCCGCGGATGCCTGGCCGTTCGCGCCCGCGCAGGACAAGCGCGGCCGGCACGACACGGTGCGCCGGCTCGCGATCGCCGGTGCGCTGCTGCTCGCCGAACTCGAACGCGAACTGCGCCGCGGCGGCCTCGCCGAGGCGGCGGCGGCCGATCCCGATCTGGTCAACGAACTGTACGCGGCGGCACGCGCGGTCAGCCGTCAGGGCCGGCTGCAGGACGAATGAACGGGGCTTGAGGCCGCTTCGGTGTCGTTCCGGTCGCAATGCGTGTCGCTTTCGCCGGCGGACCAAGTTAAAAATCACGTTAATCACGTCAACTGTGCATAAAATTCGCCGCGGCTCCCCGGCGAGTATGCAGAGATGGCCCGCACGACCGATACCCGTGCCCTGACCGAACAGGCGTTCTGGGAACTGCTCGCGACGGCGCGCAAGCCCACCATTCAGGCGGTGCAGGAATGGCTGCTCGCCCGTGGCCTGACCCGGCGCAACAACAACACGATCGGCTCGGCGCTGGAGGAATGCTGGCAGCAGCTCGGCACGCGCCTGAAGCAGGAGCGCAGCGCCCCGGAACTGCCCGAGGATGTCGTCGATCAGGTGCTGAACCTGCGCCGGCGCATGCTGGAGGTTGCCTCCTCGGTGTTCGACGAGGACCGCGCGAAACTGCGCGAGGAAGTCGAGTCGATCCGGCAGCAGGCCGCAAGCGGCGTCGCCGAGGCCGAGCGCGGCCAGCGTGAACTCGCCGAGCGGCTGCAGGGCAGCGAGCTGAGCGCCGGCGAAGCCCGGGCCGCCCTCGCCGAGCGCGAGGCGCGACTCGCCGATCTGCTCGCCGAACTCGCGGCGGTGCGCAGCGATGCCGCCGCCGCCACCGAACGCGCCGCCGCGACGGCGGCGCAGGTCATTGCCCTGGAACAGCGCGCGGCCGAGTCCGACACGCGCTACAGCCTCGAACTGAAGACCGCCCATGAACGCTACGAAGCCCTGCAGGCACAGATGATGGTCGATATGGATCGCTACCGGACCGAGGCCGCCGAGCTGCGGCAGGAACTGAGTGCCGACCGTTCCCAGCACGACGGGCGCACCGATGCGATGACCGAACGGGTCGTCCAGGCCGAGAACGCCCGCGTCGCCGCCGAGGCCCGGGCCGAAGGCAGCGCCGCGGAGCTGCGCAAGGTGCATGGCCGGCTGGTGCAGCGCGAGATGGAACTCGAACGGCTGCAGAACGAATACGCGCAGATCGAAGGCAAGCTCGACCTGCTCGCCGCACTGCTCGCCGTCGCGCAGGGGCGCATCGCCGAGCTCGAAGG
>JAFEGB010000019.1 GCA_018240295.1 Pseudomonadota bacterium | reverse complement strand
TCGGCCTCGGCGTTGCCGGCACTGGCCGCCGGGAAGCCGGCCTGGTGCGCGATGCGGTCGATCTTCTCGGTGACCAGCACCTCCGGCAGCTCGATCGGGTTCGCGGCCAGCAGTGCGTCCATGACCTGCTTCTTGACGCGGGTCTTGATACCCTGGCCCAGTTCGCGCGTCATGTTGTCGCGCAGCGCCGCACGCAGCGACTCGACGCTGCCGTCCTCGACGCCGAAGGCCTTCGCGAACTCCTCGTCGACCGGCGGCAGGCTCGGCTCGGCGACGACACCGGCATTCAGCGCGAAGCGCGCCGTCCTGCCGGCGAGTTCCTGCGCGTGATAGCCCTCGGGAAAGCTCACGGCGATCTCGCGCGCCTCGCCGGCCGCAATGCCGATCAGGCCGTTCTCGAAGTCCGGCAGCATGCCGCCGGCCCCGAGCACGACCGGCACGTCATCGCCCTTGCCGCCCGGGAAGGCGACACCGTCGATCGTGCCCTCGAAGCTGACGGTGACGCGATCACCGGTCTGCGCCGGGCGCTCGACCGGCGTCCACACGGTGCGCTGCTTGCGCAGGGTTTCGAGCATCGAGTCGATGTCGGCGTCGCTGACCTCGGCGACCGGGCGCTCGACGGCAATGCCTTCGAAGCCCTGCAGCTCGAATTCGGGCAGGACCTCGAAGGTCGCCGCATAGGCGAAGTCACCTTCGGCGGCTGCGGACGGCGAAATCTGCGGGCCGGCGGCCGGGCGCAGGTTCTGGCCGCTGACGGCTTCCTGGAAGCTCGACTGCATCAGCTCACCCAGGACTTCCTGCCGGACCTGGCCGCCGTACATGCGCTTGACGACCTTCAGCGGCACCTTGCCGGGACGGAAGCCGTCGAGCTTCACGCGGCGTGAGAGATCCTGCAGGCGCTGTTCGATCTCCTGCTCGATCCTGGCCGCGGGAAGCTGCACCGTGAGCCGACGCTCGAGACCGCCGAGCTCCTCAACTGAAACCTGCATCTGGGTACCCCTGATCATCCGGAACGAAGCGAAAAGGCCCGCGTCGCATCGCCTGTGCACGGGCGCGCGCGGACCTCGCTGGACACTGGTGCGAAAGGAGAGACTCGAACTCTCACGGGTTGCCCCACTGGAACCTAAATCCAGCGCGTCTACCAGTTTCGCCACTTTCGCGTCGGTTCACCGCCGGGTGCGGCGAAAGCCGGTGGATCATACACAAAAACATCCCGGCCGCAGCCTTGCCCGCCGGGCGGCAGCGGCCATAAAGTCACCGGCCGACCGCCGCCGCCCGAGCCCACTTCCCATGCAGCGCACCGATTTCGGCGCCATGTCCTGCCCGATCGCCCGCGGCCTCGAACGGGTCGGCGAATGGTGGAGCATGCTGATCCTGCGCGACGCATTCCTGGGCCTGAGCCGCTTCGACGAGTTCCAGAAGAGCCTCGGCATTGCTCCGAACATGCTGGCGCGGCGGCTGGCGCATCTGGTCGAGGCCGGCCTGCTCGAAAAGCACCGCTACTGCCAGCGCCCGCCCCGCCACGAATACCTGCTGACCCGCCGCGGCGAGGATTTCCGGCCGGTGCTGCTGACGCTGCTCGATTTCGGCAACCGGCACTACGCACCGGACGGCTGCCGGGTGCAGCTGGTCGACACCGACACCGGCGAGCCCGTGGAGCTGGCCCTGATCGACCGCCGCACCGGCGCCGAGATCAGCCGCGACCGCCACCGCGCCAGCCCCGGCCCGGTGGACGATGCCGACATCGGCCAGCGGCTGGCCTTCTCCGAAGCCCTGCGCAGCGACCCGGACAACCGCCCGCCCTACCCCGGCCTCCCCGAACCGTCACCGGCAGCCGTGCCGGGTCCGCCTGAAACCGCATCGTAAGCCGCCGCCGGCACCGCCGGACCCCGGCCGCACGCCCGCGGCCCGGCCGGTGCCTGTGCTGCAGCGCACACGGCAGGTAGCATGGATGTTCCGCTTCCGCTCCGGACCCGCGCATGGAATTACTCGCCCAGTTTCTCGACATCGTCCTGCACCTCGACAAGCACCTCGCGATCCTCGCCGCCGACTACGGCCCGTGGCTGTACGCGATCCTGTTCGCGATCATCTTCTGCGAGACGGGGCTGGTCGTGACCCCGTTCCTGCCCGGTGATTCGCTGCTGTTCGCAACCGGCGCGCTGGCGGCGGGCGGCGCGCTCGACGTGCATGCGGTGTTCCTGCTGCTGATGCTCGCGTCCTTCCTCGGCGACAACACCAACTACTGGATCGGCCACTTCCTCGGCGAGAAGGTCTTCCGGCCCGATGCACGCGTGCTGAAGACCGCCTACCTCGACAAGACCCACGCCTTCTACGAGAAGCACGGCGGCAAGACCGTGCTGCTCGCGCGCTTCGCACCGATCGTGCGCACCTTCGCGCCGTTCGTGGCCGGGGCCGGCAGCATGGAGTACCGGCGCTTCACCGGCTTCTGCGCGCTCGGCGCGCTGTGCTGGGTCGGCAGCTTCGTCTACGCCGGCTACCTGTTCGGCAACATCCCGGTGGTCAAGAACAACTTCACGCTGGTGATCCTCGGCATCATCGTCGTGTCGCTGCTGCCGGGCGTCATCGAGTACGTGAAGCATCGCCGCGCCACGGCCGCCGGCACCTGAGGCCCGTCCGCCCATGCCCGATCGCGTCCGCCATCTCGTCGCCCCGGAGCTGCCGGCGGCCCTCGGCGCCGACCGTGCTGCCGCCGTGCTCGCACGCTTGCAGGCCGGCGGCATCCTGGCCGGCGTCGAATCCGCCTGCCTGCCGGAGGCCGCCGCCGGCTACGCGCCCGGCCCGCACTGCGCGCAGGCCCTGGCCGAGCCGCGGGATGCGCGCGCCGTCGAGCGCCTGCAGCGGCTGCCGGTCAACGGCGTGCTCGTGCGCAGCGGGCGCATGGTCTACCACGGCAGCGCGCTCGGCAGCGCCGGCTGTCCGCACTGCGGCAAGCCGCTGGCGATCGCCGGCGACCCGCGCTGGTTCGATGCCGTCGAACAGTGGCTGCTGATCGGCGAGGACGCCGACGAGGGCCTGCTGCTCTGCACCGGCTGCACGCTGCTCGCGCCGGTCACGAGCTGGCCGTGCGAGCCCGCGGTCGGCTTCGGCTGCCTGGGCCTGAGCTTCTGGAACTGGCCGCCGCTCGCGCCGGAGTTCGTCGCCGGCCTGGAAGCGCTGATCGGCGCGCCGCTGATCGAAGTCGGCGACTGAGCGCCGCCATGACCGACACGACCAGCGCCACGACGCTGCTGCTGTGCTGCCGCGCCGGCTTCGAGGGCGAATGCGCAGCCGAGATCCAGACCCGCGCGGCCGAAGCCGGCTTCGCCGGTTTCGCGAAGGCGAAGCCCGATTCCGGCTATGTCGCGTTCCAGCCCTACGGCACCGACGCCCGCGCGTTCGCCGCCGCCCTCGATTTCAGCGCGCTGATCTTCGCGCGCCAGTGGATCGCCTGCGGCGAGCTGCTGCGCGAGCTGCCGGTCGATGATCGCGTCACGCCGCTCCTGGAGGCCGCGCGCGGACTCGCCGACGGCCCGTTCGGGGCGCTGCGCGTCGAGACGCCGGACACCAACGAGGCCAAGGCGCTGTCGGCCTTCTGCCGACCGTTCGAGAAGGCCTTCGCCGCCGCCGCGCGCAAGGCCGGGCTGCTGGTCGACGACGCGCGCGCGCCGCGCCTGCACCTGTTCTTCCTGTCATCGGCGGCCGGCTGGGCCGGGGTCTCGCAGCCCGGCAACAGCTCGGACTGGCCGATGGGCATCCCGCGACTGCGCTTCCCGAGCGGTGCGCCGAGCCGCTCGACGCTGAAGCTCGAAGAAGCCTTCCACGTCTTCCTGCCGCCCGATGAACGCGAACGCCGGCTGCGTCCCGGCATGACGGCGGTCGATCTCGGCGCCGCCCCGGGCGGCTGGACCTGGCAGCTCGTGCGCCGCGGCCTGCGCGTCGCGGCGATCGACAACGGCCCGATGGACGAAACCCTGATGGCCTCGGGCCTCGTCGAGCACCGGCGCGAGGACGGCTTCCGCTTCCGCCCGCGCGAGCCGGTCGACTGGCTGGTCTGCGACATGGTCGAGCAGCCGGCGCGCATCGCGCAGCTCGTCGCCGGCTGGATCGCCGATGGCGCCGCGAAGCAGGCGATCTTCAACCTGAAGCTGCCGATGAAGAAGCGCTGGGCCGAACTGCAGCGCTGCGAGGCGCTGATCGCCGAAACCCTGGCCGGCAGCCCGTACCGGCTGGCGCTGAAGCAGCTCTATCACGACCGCGAGGAGGTCACGGGCTGGCTGCGGCGGGGGTGAGCCTGCGGCTGCATGGATCGTCATCCCCTGCGCGGTCGGCAGGCACCGCGACCGGAGCAACCCCATGCACCGCACGACGCTATCCTCGACGAACAGCTCGCCCTGTTGCTGAAGCAGATGGCCGAGCACCGGCAGCGACCGGTGCCGGAACTGATCCGCGAAGCGCTGGGCGAATATGCCGAACGCCGAAACCCGGGTACCGTCCGCAAGCTGCCCGGCGTCGGCGCCTACCGCAGCGGACGCAGTGACGTATCCGCAGGGGCAGAGGAATGGCTCGGCGAAGCGCCGGAGCGGGCGTAGCAAGTCGCACGCCCTACGCGACTCAACGGCTTCCAACCCAATTTTCGATCTGCAATCCCGGGTAATCGGCGAAATCGCGCTCGTTGTTGGTGACGAGCGTGACTGCAAGCGCAAGCGCATGGGCGGCGATGAGCTTGTCGAGCGCATCGCGCTTGCGCTCGCGGGTGGCGAGACGGATGGCACCGTAAGCCTCGGCTGCCCCGGCATCGAACGCGGCGACCGGAATGTCGCCCAGCAGCGCGGCCAGCGCCGCGGCGTTCTGATCGCGACACTCGCCGGAGCAGACGACACCGTATTGCAGTTCGGCCAGGGTGATCGCCGACATCACCACGTCGCCGACGTAACACTCGGCAAAACGCGCCGCGACTTCGGGCGGATGGTGCTTCATCAGATAGATGCAGATGTTCGTATCGAGCATGAAGCGCGGCATATCACCAGCCGTCCCGTTCGGCTTCCTCGTTCTCGCCCCGCCCGTCAGCCATGAAATCGGGCGAGAAGGCAGCGAAGCGGGCGAGCACGCCGTCGAGCCGGCGACGGGCGGGACGGATGCGCAACTCGTCCCCGATCCGCTCGATTTCCAGTTCGAGGTCAGTGCGCTCGTAGGCCAGCTCGGCTGGAATGCGGATGGCCTGCGCATTGCCGTTGCGAAAGACGCGGGTCGTGGTCGCCATGGTCGCCTCCGTGGATGTACGTGTCGACACGGGTGCAGACCATGGCGACACCCCGGGGACACGTCAAGCCGGCGGCCGGAACGCAACCGGCGGGCGACGGCCGGCCCGCATCAACGGATCGCCACACCTTCGCTGAGCTTCAGGAAGCGGCGCACGGCCGCGGGCGACGGCGGCCAGCTCGCGTCGCCGAAGTGCGCGCGGTGGCGTTCGACGGCTTCGGCGAGGGCACGGGCCTGCGCCAGGCTTCCGGCCGCAGCGGCCTCCTTCGTCGCGTCCGCCGGCGTGAGCGCCCCTGCCTCCGCGACCAGAGCCTGCGGATCGACCAGCTGCAGCGCCCCGAGCGCCACCAGCAGCGGCTCCGGCAGGGCGTCATCCGCCGAGTCCGGCTCGGCCGGCACCCCCAGCCAGCGGCGCAGCAGGCGCTCCAGCGGATCGGTCGCAGG
>JAFEGB010000199.1 GCA_018240295.1 Pseudomonadota bacterium | reverse complement strand
GCAGAGCGCCAGCCGTTGACCCTCTCTCTTCCCAACCCGAAAGGGCTGACAGGACGGCGTGTGCAGCCGTGATCGGTATAAACACGACGGGCCGGCACCCCTGCAGGTACCGGCCCGTCGCTCGCCGCGGGAAAGGCTGCGGATCAGGTCGCCAGGCTCTTCTGCGCCGGCAGCGCCTCGCCGGTGTGCACCTCGTCGCGGCCGGTCAGCAGGCGCAGGCCGGCGCGGTAGAAGGTGACCGCGGCCGGGCTGTCGTGCTCTTCGAGCAGCGCGCCGAGGGCCTCGTAGGTATCGGCCATCGGCGTGATCTTCAGGCTGGCTTCGAGGTAGGCGCGGGCCTTGTCGAGCTTGTGGGCGCGGGCGGCGAGGCGTCCGAGCGTCAGCAGCAGCCAGGGATTGTCCTTGTGCACCGACAGCCAGCCCTCGGCGGTCGCGAGCTGCGCGTTCGGGTCGCCGCGGCCGAGCTGGCCGTAGGCGATGCAGAGCGGGTTGCTCCACTTCTGCGCGAGCGCGGCCTTCAGCACCTTCTCGGCCTCGGCCGGGTCGTGCTCGCGCAGGCTGCCGACGTATTCGATCAGCAGGGTTTCCTCGTTGCGCAGCGCGCGCGGCACGCCGCTCCAGGCGCGCTGCACGTCGGCGGCGACGCCGCGGCGCGTGGTGCTGGCGAGGCGTTCGCGGTGCACCTGGATCTGGCCGTCGTGGAAGCCGGACTCGTCGAGCAGCTTGCGCTTGCGCAGCTCCGGCAGCAGGCGCAGCGCGTGGTCCCAGTCGCCGATGCGGCTGGCGATCTCAAGCTGCAGTTCGAGCACGCGCGGCTGGTTCGGGGCGAGCGTCTGCACGTCGTGCAGCACCTTGCGCGCGCCCTCGACGTCGTCGTCCTCCAGCAGCATCTCGGCGCGGGCGATGCCGACGATCGCGACCGCATCGCGCGGCAGCTTGGCGGCCTGCTCGAAGTAGCGCTCGCGGCGGTCCCTGGCGCCGAGGCGGTGCGCGGCGCGCGCGGCACCGACGAAGTACAGCGCGCGGTTGGTCTCGGCGAGCACGATGCCCTTCTGGAACGCGCTCTCGGCGGCCTGCAGGCGGCCTTCCTCCAGCGCCTTCTGGCCGAGGGCGAGCAGGCGCGCGGCCTTGCGCTCGCGCCGGCGCGTGCTGATCGCGCGCAGCGTGCCCGGCATGCGCAGCAGGCGGCCGAGGTAGCGGATCAGCTTGTAGAGGATGAAGAAGCCGAGCACGCCGATCACCAGCGCCGCGGCGACCGAGGTCTCGATGGTCCAGTTGCCGACGGTGATCAGCACGTAGCCGGCGTCCTGGCGCACCAGCCAGGCGAGGCCGACCGCGGAGAACAGCGCAACGATGAGGCCGATCAGGAAGCTCACGGCTTGACCTCCCCGGCCGGGGCGGCTTCAGGCGTGGCCGCCGGGGCGGGGGCAGCGGCCGGGGCGGGCGGCGTCACCGGGCCGACGGCCGACTTCACCGGCTGGCGGCGCGCGAGGATTTCGTTGAAGGCCTGCACGGTGCCGGTCAGATCGGGCAGGTAGGGCTGGAACTGCGTCTGCGCGAGGCCGTCGACTTCCTTGGCCATCGCCTGCACCTGCGCATCGGCGGTGTCGAAGTATTCCTTCAGCAGGCCCTGCGCGAGCTGCGCCGACTGCTGGAAGGCGACGGCGTCCTCACGCAGCAGCGCGACGCGCATGCCTTCGAGGTTCAGCTTCAGGTTCTCGTGCAGGAAGTAGGATTCCTTCGGCGACATCAGCGGCTGCGACTGCGTGCGCTCGTGCTTGATGACGACGATGTCCTTGATCTGATTCCAGGCGTTGGTCGCGAGGCGCTCGTACCACGGGTCCTCGCTGTCCGGCACGCTGTTCTCGAGCTGCGGCTTGACGCGTGCCTTCAGGTTGTCGACCTGGATGTCGGGGCGCACGCGCAGCGTCGCGGCCTTGCCTTCGAGCTCGATGATGCGCGCCGACAGCGCCGCGTGATCCGGCAGGCGCACGCCGCGCACGGTGGCGACGTTCTCGGCGAGCATGCGCTGCACGCTCGCGAACGCGAGTTCGTTGGCGGCGCCGAGGCGCTGCTCGGCCAGCGACAGCGCGGCGAGCGCGGCCTTCGGGTCCTTTTCGAGCGCGAGCTTGTGGTTGGCGATGCGCAGCAGATAGCCGACTTCGGACAGCGTCAGCGCGTTCACGTCGCCGCGCGCGGCGGCGGTCTTGGCAGCCTCGACCTCGTCGAACAGGCCGCGCTGGCCGAGCTGCAGCGTCTGCACGCGGTCGGCGAGCGCGGTCAGGTCGGCGGCCTGCTTCTTCTGCACGTCGGCGATCTGGCCGGAGAACTGGCCGGTCAGCGAGGACTTGGCGGCGGCGAGCTCGTCCTGCACGGACTTGACCACGGCCTGCATGTCGGCGAGCTGCTTGGCGCCCTGCGCCTGGCTGTCGCTGATCGCCTTCTTCACGCGCGCATCGAGTTCGGCGTCGTGCTGGATCGTGGCCTGCCGGCCCTGCCACCACTGGTACCCGACGTAGGCCGTGCCGGCCGCCGCGGCCAGCGCCACCGCCAGCGCGATGCCGCCGAGCGGGCTGCCGCCGCTGCGCACCGGTACGGCCTCGACCGCTGTCGCCTTGGCCGGCGCCGCCGGTGCTGCCTTGCCGCCCGCCGGCTTGTCGTCAGCCTTCGGCGCGCCCTTGCCGCCCGTCAGGATCGGCGCCTGCGGTGATGGCTTGCCCGGTTGGGTCGTCTTGTCCGTCATGTCGGGTCCTCTGGTGGATCGCTGGTGGGATCACGCGCGGTGATCGCAGGTGGTTCCGGTGTGGTTGCTGGAGTGATCGTGTGGGTCGTGTGCTCTGCCGTGCGCGCCGAATGCCACCCGGCCAGCGCAGCCACGATCGCCGCTGCATCGGCGCCCGTGGCGATCACGGGCGCGTGCGACCAGCCCAGATCGCGGGCCAGACGGGCGGCGCGCGGGCTGACGACCAGCAGGGGCGTCGAGAGCAGCGATTCTCGCCCGCGCGCGTCAAGCAGATCAAAGAGATTCGTCAAGGATTCGTTGCTGCTCGCCGTGACGATGTCGATCGCCCCGTCGCGCAGCCAGCCGGCGAGGCGCTGCGGGTCGACATCGGGCGGCGGCGCGCGCCGGTAGAGCTCGGCGATCACGACCTCGGCGCCGCGGCGCCCGAGTTCGGCGCCGAGCAGCTCGCGCCCGCCCTCGCCGCGCAGGATCACGACGCGCTGCCCGCGCACGCGCTCGGCGGCCAGCGCCGGCGTGGCGAGCAGGTCCTCGCTGCGCAGCGCCGCCGGCGTGCCGTAGTCGACCGGCACATCGAGTTCGCGCACCGCGCGTGCGCTTGCGCCACCGATCGCCAGGCAGCCGACCCCGGCCGGCCAGCCGCCGCGCGCGACCAGCCACGGACACAGCAGCGCGGCGACGTTGGCGCTGGTCACGATCGCGAGCGCGCTGCCCGGCAGCCGGTCGAGGGCGGCGCAGGCCGCGGCCGGGTCCTGCG
>JAFEGB010000198.1 GCA_018240295.1 Pseudomonadota bacterium | reverse complement strand
GGCCTTGATGGTCGAGGCATCGCCGCGCAGCTGCAGCTTCTGGAAGATGAACGGCTTGAAGAGCTCCAGCGCCATCTTCTTCGGCAGGCCGCACTGGTGCAGGCGCAGCTGCGGGCCGACCACGATGACCGAGCGGCCCGAGTAGTCGACGCGCTTGCCGAGCAGGTTCTGGCGGAAGCGCCCCTGCTTGCCCTTGATCATGTCGGCGAGCGACTTCAGCGGCCGCTTGTTGGTGCCGGTGATCGCGCGGCCGCGGCGGCCGTTGTCGAGCAGCGAGTCGACGGCCTCCTGCAGCATGCGCTTCTCGTTGCGCACGATGATGTCGGGCGCCGACAGCTCCAGCAGGCGCTTCAGGCGGTTGTTGCGGTTGATGACGCGCCGGTACAGGTCATTGAGATCCGAGGTCGCGAAGCGTCCGCCGTCGAGCGGCACCAGCGGCCGCAGGTCGGGCGGCAGCACCGGCAGCACGGTCATGACCATCCACTCGGGATGGTTGCCGGACTCGATGAAGGACTCCATCAGCTTCAGGCGCTTGGAGATGCGCTTGAGCTTGGTCTCGGAGGTGCAGTCGACCAGTTCCTCGCGCAGGCGCCCGGCGAGCTCCTTGAGGTCCATCGACTTCAGCAGCTCGTGCACGGCCTCGGCGCCCATGCGCGCGTCGAAGTCATCGCCGTACTGCTCGATCGCGTCGAGGTAATTCTCGTCGCTCAGCAGCTGGCCGCGCTCCATCGGCGTCAGGCCCGGATTGATGACGACGAAGGATTCGAAGTACAGCACGCGCTCGATGTCGCGCAGCGTCATGTCGAGCAGCAGGCCGATGCGCGAGGGCAGCGACTTCAGGAACCAGATGTGCGCGACCGGCGCGGCCAGCTCGATGTGGCCCATGCGCTCGCGGCGCACCTTGGCGAGCGTCACCTCGACGCCGCACTTCTCGCAGACCACGCCGCGGTGCTTCAGGCGCTTGTACTTGCCGCAGAGGCACTCGTAGTCCTTCACCGGTCCGAAGATCTTGGCGCAGAACAGGCCGTCGCGTTCCGGCTTGAACGTGCGGTAGTTGATCGTCTCGGGCTTCTTGACCTCGCCGTACGACCAGGTCCGGATCATGTCCGGCGAGGCCAGACCGATGCGGATCGCATCGAAGTCGTCGAGGGTTTCCGTCTTCGGGAGGTAATTCAGCAGATCTTTCATCTCGTGACCGCTCTGTCTGTTCGCAAGCCGCCGGCCGCGCCGCCCCGGAACTGAACCGGGGGCGGCGCGGGGCTCTCGTCAGTCCCGATCCAGCTCGATGTTGATGCCGAGCGAGCGGATTTCCTTGACCAGCACGTTGAAGGACTCGGGCATGCCGGCCTCCATGCGGTGGTCGCCGTCGACGATGTTCTTGTAGACCTTGGTGCGCCCGTTCACGTCGTCGGACTTGACCGTCAGCATCTCCTGCAGCGTGTACGCGGCGCCGTAGGCCTCGAGCGCCCAGACCTCCATCTCGCCGAAGCGCTGGCCGCCGAACTGCGCCTTGCCGCCGAGCGGCTGCTGCGTGACCAGCGAGTACGGACCGGTCGAGCGCGCGTGCATCTTGTCGTCGACGAGGTGGTTGAGCTTGAGCATGTACATGTAGCCGACCGTGACCTCGCGATCGAACGGGTCACCGGTGCGACCGTCGATCAGCCGGGTCTGGCCGGTCTCGGCCAGGCCGGCCAGACGCAGCAGCGCCTTCAGCTCGTCCTCGGAGCAGCCGTCGAACACCGGTGTCGCGGTCGGCACGCCGGCGCGCAGGTTCTCGCAGAGGCGCACGACCTCGGCGTCCGAGAACTGCGCGAGATCGACCTGATCGAGCTGGCCGGTGGTGTTGTAGATGTCGTGCAGCAGCGCGCGCAGGTCCTCGACCGCCGCCTTCGCCTGCAGCATGCGACCGATGCGCAGGCCCGCGCCCTTCGCCGCCCAGCCGAGGTGGGTTTCGAGGATCTGGCCGATGTTCATGCGCGAGGGCACGCCGAGCGGGTTCAGGCACACGTCGACCGGCGTGCCGTCCTCCATGTACGGCATGTCCTCCTCGGGCACGATCATCGACACGACACCCTTGTTGCCGTGGCGGCCGGCCATCTTGTCGCCGGGCTGCACGCGACGCTTCACGGCCAGGTAGACCTTGACCATCTTCAGCACGCCCGGAGCGAGGTCGTCGCCCTGGATCAGCTTCGCGCGCTTGTCCTCGAACTTCTTGTCGAACTCCTTGCGCTGCTGCTTGCGCTTCTCGGCGAAGGCCTCCAGCTGTTCGTTGGCCTCGTCGTCGCGCAGGCGGATCTCGAACCAGCGGTCACGCGGCAGCTTCTGCAGGTAGGACTTGGCGATCTTGGCGCCGGCCGCGAGGCCATCCGGGCCGCCCTCGGCGGTCTTGCCGATCAGCATGCGCTCGACGCGCTGGAAGGTGTCCTCCTCCAGGATGCGCAGCTGGTCGTTGAGGTCCTTCTTGACGCGGGCAAGCTCGGCCGCCTCGATCGACTTGGCACGGCTGTCCTTCTCGACGCCGTCGCGCGTGAACACGCGCACGTCGATGACGGTGCCGTCCATGCCGGTCGGCACGCGCAGCGAGGTGTCCTTCACGTCCGAGGCCTTCTCGCCGAAGATCGCGCGCAGGAGCTTTTCCTCGGGCGTGAGCTGGGTCTCGCCCTTCGGCGTGACCTTGCCGACCAGGATGTCCCCGGCCGCGACCTCGGCACCGATGTAGACGATGCCGGCCTCATCGAGCTTCGCGAGCGCCGCCTCGCCGACGTTCGGGATGTCGGCGGTGATTTCCTCGGGCCCGAGCTTGGTGTCGCGCGCGACGCAGGTCAGCTCCTCGATGTGGATCGTCGTGAAGCGGTCCTCCTTGACGACGCGCTCCGAGATCAGGATCGAGTCCTCGAAGTTGTAGCCGTTCCACGGCATGAACGCGACCAGCATGTTCTGGCGGAGCGCCAGCTCGCCGAGGTCGGTCGAGGGACCGTCGGCCAGCACATCACCGCGCTCGACCGCATCACCGAGATTCACCAGCGGCCGCTGGTTGATGCAGGTGTTCTGGTTCGAGCGCGTGTACTTGGTCAGGTTGTAGATGTCGACACCGGCCTCGCCGGCCACGGTCTCGTCATCGTTGACGCGCACGACGATGCGCGAGGCGTCGACGGAGTCGATGACGCCGCCGCGACGCGCGATCACGCACACGCCCGAATCACGCGCGACCGTGCGCTCCATGCCGGTGCCGACCAGCGGCTTCTCGGCGAGCAGCGTCGGCACCGCCTGGCGCTGCATGTTCGAACCCATCAGCGCGCGGTTGGCGTCGTCGTGTTCGAGGAACGGGATCAGCGAGGCCGCCACCGAGACGATCTGCTTCGGCGACACGTCCATGTACTCGACCTGATCCGGCGAGCGCAGCGTGAACTCACCCTGCACGCGGCACGACACCAGCGAATCGATCAGGCGGCCGTCCGGATCGAGCGCGGCGTTGGCCTGCCCGATCACGTACTTGCCCTCCTCGATCGCCGACAGGTAGTCGATGCGGTCGGTGACGCAGCCGTTGTCGACCTTGCGGTACGGGGTCTCCAGGAAGCCGTACTCATTGGTGCGCGCGTACACGGCCAGCGAGTTGATCAGGCCGATGTTCGGACCTTCCGGGGTCTCGATCGGGCAGACGCGGCCGTAGTGCGTCGCATGCACGTCGCGCACCTCGAAGCCGGCGCGCTCGCGGGTCAGGCCGCCGGGGCCGAGCGCCGAGACGCGGCGCTTGTGCGTGACCTCGGACAGCGGGTTGTTCTGGTCCATGAACTGGCTGAGCTGCGAGGAGCCGAAGAACTCCTTGATCGACGCGGCCACCGGCTTGGCGTTGATGAGATCGCGCGGGCCGAGGTTCTCGCTCTCGGCCACCGACAGGCGCTCCTTGACCGCGCGCTCGACGCGCACCAGACCGACGCGGAACACGTTCTCGGCCATCTCGCCGACGCAACGGATGCGGCGGTTGCCGAGATGGTCGATGTCATCGACCTGGCCGCTGCCGTTGCGGATGCCGATCAGCACGCGCAGCACGTCGATGATGTCGGAGGTCGTGCCGTATTCGGCGACCAGCTTCTTCAGCAGCTCCTCGGAGCGCTTCGCGCAGTACTGGTGGTCATAGAGCACGCCCGGACCGGTCACCGCCTCGCGCCCGACGCGGCGGTTGAACTTCATGCGACCGACCGCCGACAGGTCGTAGCGGTCTTCCGAGAAGAACAGGTTGTGGAACAGGTTCTGCGCCGCCTCGCGGGTCGGCGGTTCACCCGGACGCATCATGCGGTAGATCTCGACCTGCGCCTCCAGCTCGGAGCGGGTCGGATCGACGCGCAGCGTCTGCGAGATGAACGCACCGCGGTCGAGGTCGTTGACGAACAGCGTGCGGAACTCGCTGATGCCGGCGGCGCCGAGCTTTTCGAGGTGATCGACGCTCAGCTCCTCGTTGGCGAGCAGCACGAGTTCGCCGGTGCGCGTGTCGATCACGTCGTGCGCGAGGATGCGCCCGAGCAGGTAGTCGGCCGGGACTTCCAGCGTCGTCACGCCGGCCTTGGTCAGCTCGCGGATGTGGCGCACGGTGATGCGCCGGCCGGCCTCGACGATGACCTGGTCACCGACCCGGATGTCGAAGCTCGCCGTCTCGCCCTTCAGGCGCTCGGGCACGAGATCGAGCAGCACGCGGCCGTCCTGCAGCCGGAAGGTGTTGGTCTCGAAGAACAGGTCGAGGATCTGCTGGTTGTCGTAACCGAGCGCGCGCAGCAGGATCGTCACCGGCAGCTTGCGCCGGCGGTCGATGCGCGCGTAGACGATGTCCTTCGCGTCGAATTCGAAGTCGAGCCAGGAGCCGCGGTACGGAATCACCCGCGCCGAGAACAGCAGCTTGCCCGAGGAGTGCGTCTTGCCGCGGTCGTGATCGAAGAACACGCCCGGCGAACGGTGCAGCTGCGAGACGATGACGCGCTCGGTGCCGTTGATCACGAAGGTGCCGTTCTCGGTCATGATCGGCACTTCGCCCATGTACACGCTTTCGGGCTCGATGACCTTCTTGATGGCCTTGTTATCGGACTCCTTGTCGAAGATCACCAGGCGCAGCTTCACGCGCAGCGGCTGCGCATAGGTCAGGCCGCGCAGCTGGCATTCGCGCACGTCGAACACCGGCTCGCCGAGCTCGTAACTGACGTATTCGAGCTGCGCGTTGCCGGAATAGCTGGTGATCGGGAACACCGACCGGAACGCCGCATGCAGCCCCACCTCCCTACGCGCTTCCGGCGGGAGATCGGCCTGAAGGAACTCGCGATACGAGTCGATCTGGATCTCGAGCAGGTACGGCACCTCAAGGATGCTCGGGCGCTTGCCGAAGTCCTTACGAATGCGCTTCTTTTCGGTGAAGGTGTAGGCCATCGGGGTTCCTCGTCAAAACGGGTTCGGGCACGGCCTGACGCGCGGGCCCATGCACCTTTCCGACCTATCGCGGAGCCGGACTTGTCCGGTGTCGGAGTATCCGCGCAGGCACCGTTGCAGCGGCGCCTAAACAGGGAAAGGCCGGCGGCGCAGTGGCGCCACCAGCCCGTCCCGGTCAGCCCCGCGCAAGCCGCCATCGGCCTGCGCGGGCTCGGTCGAGTACTTACTTGATCTCGACCTTGGCACCGGCCTCTTCCAGATCCTTCTTGATCTTCTCGGCATCGGCCTTGGCGATGGCTTCCTTGACGGTCGAGGGCACGCCTTCGACCAGGTCCTTCGCTTCCTTCAGGCCCAGACCGGTGATCGTGCGGATCACCTTGATGACGTTGACCTTGTTCTCGCCGAACGAGGTCATCACGACGTTGAACTCGGTCTGCTCCTCGACCGGCGCGGCAGCGGCAGCGGCAGCGGCCGGGGCGGCGGCAACGGCGGCAGCGGCGGAGACGCCGAACTTCTCTTCCATCGCCTTGATCAGATCGACGATCTCGATCACGGTCATGTTGGCGATGGTATCCAGCATTTCTTCCTTCGAAACGGCCATTTCGAATACTCCAGATCAGGAATTCGTGTTCGGTATACGGGGTGCGGGTACGAAACCGCCTCAGGCGGCCTCGGACTCGGCCTTCTGCACGCGGATCGCCTCGACGGTCCGGACCAGCTTGCCCGGAATCTCGTTGAGGGTGCGCGCAAACTTGTCGAGCGGCGCCTTCATGACCGCCATCAGCAGGCTGATGGCCTGGTCACGGGTCGGCATGCTGGCGAGCGCGTCGAGATCCTGCGGACCGAGCAGCTGGCCGCCGAAGGCGAGTGCCTTGACGATCAGCTTGTCGTTGTCCTTCTCCTTCAGGAACTCCTTGAAGACGCGCGCGGCGGCACCCGGGTCCTCTTCCGAGAACGCGAGCACCAGCGGCCCGACCAGCGACGGCGAGATGCACTCGAAATCGGTGCCCTGCACGGCGCGGCGCGCCAGCGTGTTCTTGACGACCCGCAGATAGACGCCGTTCTCACGCGCCTTGACGCGCAGGTTGGTCAGGCGCGCCACGGTGATGCCGCGGTATTCCGCAGCGATCAGCGAGTGCGACCTGGCGGCAACCTCGGCGACTTCGGCGACGACGGCCTGCTTCTCTGCCAGATTCAAGCTCATGAACAACTACCCTCTGGAACGGCACGTCTGCAGCGACTGACTGCAGGGCTGCCCTGCGGCAGCCTCCGCGCCGTTCACGGCAACGGTAGAACCCAAAACCGGCCTCACCCCGCACGGGGTGCGATGCCGGCCCTCCCAACGGCAAGCCTGCTCCGGCGCATGGCCGGATGGGCGAGACCGTCTGCGCGGGCGCCGTCATCCGACGGTCATTAAGCCTTGCGGCACCAGCGGTCTTTGACGCCGGCCGGCAGCAAGCTGCCGGCCGCCCAAAGTTCGGGCGTGCCGGGGCGCGACTGGCGCACCGGCACGCAGGCGGCCCGATCAGGCCGCGGCAGTCACCGAAGCCACGTCCACGGCCAGGCCGGGGCCCATCGTGGTCGAGACCGTGACCTTCTTCATGTACACGCCCTTGGCGGCGGACGGCTTCATCTTGTTGAGGTCGGCGAGCAGGGCGGCGAGGTTCTCGCGCAGCTTCGCCGGCTCGAAGTCGACCTTGCCGAGCGTGCAGTGGATGATGCCGGCCTTGTCGGTGCGGTAGCGCACCTGACCGGCCTTGGCGTTGCGCACGGCGCCGGCGACATCCGGGGTCACGGTGCCGACCTTCGGGTTCGGCATCAGGCCGCGCGGGCCGAGGATCTGGCCGAGCTGGCCGACGATGCGCATCGCATCCGGCGAGGCAATGACGACGTCGAAGTCGAGGTTGCCGCCCTTGACGCTCTCGGCGAGGTCCTCGAAGCCGACGATGTCGGCGCCGGCCGCACGCGCCGCCTCGGCGTTCGCACCCTGCGTGAACACCGCGACGCGCACGGTCTTGCCGGTGCCGTTCGGCAGCACGGTCGAGCCGCGCACCACCTGGTCGGACTTGCGCGGATCGACGCCGAGGTTCACCGAGACGTCGATGGACTCACGGAACTTGGCGCTCGCGAGTTCCTTCAGGAACGAGAAGGCTTCCTCGGCCGCATAGACCTTGCCCGGAACGAGCTTGGCGCGGATCGCCTGCTGACGCTTGCTGAGCTTGGCCATGACTCAGACCCCCTCCACGTTGAGGCCCATCGACCGGGCGCTGCCGGCGAGCGTGCGCACCGCGGCGTCGATGCTGGCGGCGGTCAGGTCGGGCTGCTTGACCCTGGCGATCTCTTCGAGCTGCGCCCGGCTGATCGTGCCGACCTTCTTGGTGTTCGGATTCGAACTGCCCGAGGTGATGCCCGCGGCCTTCTTGATCAGATAGGTCGCCGGCGGCGTCTTCATGATGAACGTGAAGCTGCGGTCGCTGTAGACCGTGATCACGACCGGAATCGGCATGCCGACTTCCATGCCCTGGGTCTGGGCATTGAAGGTCTTGCAGAATTCCATGATGTTGACGCCGTGCTGACCGAGCGCCGGACCGATGGGCGGACTCGGATTCGCCTTGCCGGCGGCCACCTGCAGCTTCACGTACGCCGTGACTTTCTTGGCCATGCTTCATTCTCCCCGGGTGCAATCGCCTTGCGGCTCCCCGAATGACGAAAAAGGGAAACCGCCCGGAACACCGGCGATTTCCCGCGACGCGGATCAGGCTTTCTCGACCTGACCGAATTCCAGCTCGACCGGGGTCGAGCGTCCGAAAATCAGCACGGCCACGCGCAGCCGGCTCTTCTCGTAATTGACCTCTTCGACGACGCCGTTGAAATCATTGAACGGCCCGTCGATGACGCGCACCACCTCACCGGGTTCGTACAGCACCTTCGGCCGCGGCTTGTCGACGCCTTCCTGCACGCGCTGCAGGATCGTCTGCGCCTCGCGCTCGGAAATCGCCGCCGGCTTTTCCGGCGTGCCGCCGATGAAGCCGAGCACCTTCGGCACGTTCTTGACCAGGTGCCAGCTCAGCTCGTCCATTTCCATCTGCACGAGCACGTAGCCCGGGAAGAACTTGCGCTCGCTCTTGCGGCGCTGCCCGTCCCGCATCTCGATGACTTCCTCGGTCGGCACCAGAATCTGACCGAAGTGATCCTGCAGCCCCTCGCGCTTGATGCGATCCTCAAGCGACTTGCGCACCTGATACTCGAAGCCCGAGTACGCCTGCACCACATACCAGCGCATTGCCATGATCAGGCTCCCTGTCCGGTCAGCACGCGCACGCCCCAGAGCAGCAGCATGTCGAGCAGCCACAGGAAGATGCCCATGACCGTGACCATCAGGAACACCGCAAGCGTCGTCTGCAGGGTCTCCTGACGCGTCGGCCAGACCACCTTGCGCAGTTCGACGCGCGAGTCGCGCAGATAGCCCAGCACCTCGGCACCGAGCCGGGTACGCGCCGCGATCGCCACCGCCACCGCCACCGCGGCCAGCAGACCGACCACACGCACGGCCAGCAGCGCTTCCGCAAACCAGTAGAACGCGACCATGGCCGCGACGACGATGACGACGGCGACGCTCCAGAGCAGCGTGTCGTATCGGCCGGTTTCGGTTTCCGCTTCGGATTTGGAAGGATTCATTGCCGCACATCGCCACTAAAGCCGACGCGCACACCATCCGCTCGGGACGGGGTGCGCGTCGCTTGGGCTGCTTCTTGATGTATGGCAGGCCAGGAGGGTCTCGAACCCCCAACCTGCGGTTTTGGAGACCGCCGCTCTGCCAATTGAGCTACTGGCCTGTAACAGAAGCGGGAGTCTAAACCGACTCCCGCCGATCCGGCAAGGGTGCCGGCTTACTCCAGGACCTTGGCGACGACGCCGGCGCCGACGGTGCGACCGCCCTCGCGGATGGCGAAGCGCAGGCCCTCGTCCATCGCGATCGGCGAGATCAGGCCGACGACCATCTTGATGTTGT
>JAFEGB010000197.1 GCA_018240295.1 Pseudomonadota bacterium | reverse complement strand
CGCGAAATCGGCATCGGCCATCTGGACTTGGTACGTGCCCGTCCACGCCCGCTGACTGCGGGAATATCTGGACGATTGAAGCTCGTAGGATACGCTGAGGAACGAAGCGCATCGTTCGCGTAAAACGTCGGAAGGTACGGGTAATCGCCGCTCGGATGCGGCAAACGATGTGCCTTCTGCGTCGGCACATCCTGCGAGCTGCAGACTCCCCAACCCCTCCCCCGTAAGGGGCGAGGGGCCGAAAAGACAGCGGCCTCAGCCGTGACCGCTATCAGTCCGTCAGCCCGTGCAGCCGCCGGCGTGCGCGCTCGATGCGCTTTTCTTCCTCGTCGATCTCGGCGAGCGAGCGCTTGACGAACAGCAGGTGATCGCTCGCGGCCTTGCGCGCGCGTTCGCCGTCGCCGGCCATGATCGCCTCGAACAGGTCGGTGTGCTGCTGGCAGATCGCCTCGTGGTTGCCGGAGCGCGTGTACAGGCGCGCCAGCGAGGTCGTGATGCCGCTGTGCAGCAGGTTGAACAGCCCGCGCATGATGTAGAGCAGCACGACGTTGTGTGCCGCCTCGGCGATGGCGATGTGGTACTCGGTGTCGAGCCGGGCGTCGGTCTGCGGATCGCCGCCGCCCTTGCCATGCACGGCGATCATCGCCTCGAAGCGCGTGCGCAGCGCCGCCTTATCCTCGGCGGTGCCGCGCACGGCCGCGTAATAGGCGGCGACCGATTCCAGCGAGTGACGCATCTCGACCAGGTCGTAGAGCGCCTCGGGGTGGTTGTGCAGCAGGCCCATCAGCGGGTTCGCGAACGAGGCATCGAGCAGGCTCGATACATACGTGCCGCCGCCGCGGCGCGTCTCGACCAGACCGCGGGTTTCGAGTTTCTTGATCGCTTCGCGCAGCGACGGGCGCGACACCTCGAAGCGCGCTGCCAGCTCGCGCTCGGGCGGCAGGCGATCGCCGGGCTTGAGCCCGCCTTCGAGGATCAGGGCTTCAATCTGATGGGTGATGACGTCGGAAATCTTGGCCGGCTTCACGGGCGCTGTCCTGATAGGGGTACGGAAATCCGGTATGACCAATTAAGCCTAACAGTCGCGCTGTGAGCCTGTCGAGACGGCACATTTTGGTGCATCCGCACCGTCCCGGGTCTGATTGGTCAGGCCGCATGACCTCGACAATGACTGCCTGGCTTGTTCCCGATGAAATATCGCCACGCTTGCGGACCGGGTGCGCCACGACAGACCTCCGCAACCGGGCGGCATCTGCCGGCAGACCGGCGGCAAGTTGTCAGTGATTCCGATGATTTACCGGAATGCGGAAGCGTGACAACGATGCGCAATCGGTTGGGGGTCCGTTTCTTACAGGTGTGCGAATTTCCGGTCATATTGGTCAGGCCGGATGCCCTGAAACCGGGGCGAAGCTGAGAAAATTTCATACCGGCACGTGCAACAGGCTTGCGGGCCGATTTCATATCCGGTCCAATAGTGGTCAGATCAGTTGACCAATTGCTCCGTCGCACCTGTAAGGAAACCTTGCGAAGGAGCCGGTCGATCCGCGATCTGTCCGGCCTCGCGGTCCCCTGACCGCGGGGCCTTCGTCCGAACGTGAGCTGTCAGTGACCGGCGCCGTCCGTCCGCCTGCGGATGGCGCTGATCGGCGTGTGCGCGCGCTTTTCCCGGAGGGGGGGAACAAACAACCATGTGGTCCCAAGTCTACGACCCGCTCAACAACGCCTGGCTGTCGACGGCAGCCGCGGCGATTCCCGTCATCGTGCTGCTCGGCGCGCTCGGGTTCTTCCATATCAAGGCGCACATCGCGGCGCTGATGGGCCTGGCGGCCTCGCTGCTGGTGGCGATCGCCGTGTTCGGCATGCCGGCCTCGACCGCGCTCAGCTCGGCGACCTTCGGCGCCGCCAACGGCCTGATGCCGATCGGCTGGATCATCCTGAACGTCATCTTTCTGTATCAGCTGACCGAGCGTAAGGGGCAGTTCGCGATCCTGCGCGAGAGCATCACCGGCGTCACCAACGACCGCCGGCTGCAGCTGCTGCTGATCGCGTTCAGCTTCGGCGCGTTCTTCGAGGGTGCCGGCGGCTTCGGCACGCCGGTCGCCGTCACCGGCGCGATGCTGATCGGCCTCGGCTTCTCGCCGCTCGCCGCCTCGGGCCTGTCGCTGATCGCCAACACCGCGCCGGTCGCCTATGGCGCGCTCGGCACGCCGATCATCACGCTCGCGAAGGTCACCGGCCTCGATGTCATGCAGCTCTCGGCGATGGTCGGTCGCCAGCTGCCGCTGTTCTCGCTGATCGTGCCGTTCTGGCTGGTCTGGGCCTTCTGCGGCTTCCGCAACATGATCAAGGTCTGGCCGGCGGTGCTGGTCGCGGGCCTGTTCTTCGCGATCCCGCAGTTCGTCGTCTCCAACTACTTCGGCCCCGAGCTGGTCGACGTGCTCGCCGCGATCATCTCGCTGGCCGCGCTGGCGCTGTTCCTGAAGTTCGTGTGGCACCCGAAGGAAGTCTGGACCTCGACCAGCGGCAAGGCCGAGGACAACGTCGAGCACGTCGGCGGTCACCACGGTTACACCGGCGGCGAGGTGCTGCGCGCCTGGCTGCCGTGGATCATCCTGTCGGTGCTGGTGCTGATCTGGGGCATGCCCGAGGTCAAGAAATTCTGGAACGGCGTCTGGGCGCCGGTGTTCGAGTGGCCGGGCCTGCACAACATGGTCCAGAAGGTGCCGCCGATCGTTGCGCACCCGGAGATCGAAGGCGCCAAGTACACCTTCGGCATCCTGTCGGCGACCGGTACCGGCATCCTCATCGCCGCCGTCATCTCGGGCTTCATCATGGGCTACAGCCCGCTCGGCATGCTCAAGGTCTACTGGGAAACCCTGAAGACCCTGAAGTACTCGCTGATCACGATCGTCGCGATGCTCGCGCTCGGCTACGTGACCCGCTACTCCGGCACCGACATCACCCTCGGCCTCGCCTTTGCGCAGACCGGCGTGTTCTACCCCTTCTTCGGCACGCTGCTCGGCTGGCTCGGCGTGGCGCTGACCGGTTCGGATCCCGCCGCCAACGTGCTGTTCGGTGGCCGGCAGACGGCTTCGGCGCACCAGCTCGGCCTGTCGCCGGTGCTGATGGCCGCGGCGAACAGCGCCGGTGGCGTCATGGGCAAGATGATCGACGCGCAGTCCATCGTCGTCGCCTCGACCGCGACCCGCTGGTACGGCCACGAAGGCGACATCCTGCGCTACGTGTTCTTCCACTCGATCGCGCTCGCCTGCCTGGTCGGCATCCTCGTGACGCTGATGGCCTACGTGCCGCCGTTCACCAGCCTGGTGATCTGGCCGGCCACCGGCGGCGTGCCGGTGCACTGAGCGGCGCAGCCTGACGACATTCCCGACACTCCGAACGAAGGGGCCGCAAGGCCCCTTCTGCTTTTCCGGGCACCCATGTCGGTCGCTCCGGCGGAGCAGGGCGGCAGTCGGCGGGCGCGCATCGGGCCGGAAGACATGCACTCATTCGGATGTATAGATAAATTTTTATACCATCATTTAATGCGGTGCCGTTCAAACACCGATGTCAGATGCCAGTCATCAGGCCGATTTCAGGACGACGAGCCTGCGCAGGAGAGGCAGGCGAGCTTCGGCACGGGAGAGCGTCCCGGCGCCGGCATCCGGCCCGCGGCCGGCCGCGCGGCAGAGGCGGATCACCGCAGGCTGGCGTCAGGCAAGGACCTGAATGACGGACAAAAAAAGAGCCGGGCGGGGAGCCCGGCTTCAAACAAGACCACCAAAGGAGGAGGAGAACATCCGCAGATGTTGCGTTGCATCATATGGATCATCCGCCGGATCGTCAACGGGTTCGATAAACAAAATCTGTTGCCGTCAAGTGAACATAAAGTCATGAGAGCCGGTGTCGCCCAGCCGTCCACCGTGCGGACTGCACGCCGGTATCCGGGCTGCGGCCGGCCACGCGGCAGAGACGGAGCGCCGCGGGCTTTCGTCAGGCAACTGACAGAATGACGCGCAAAAAAAGAGCCGGGCGGGGAGCCCGGCTTCAAACAAGACCACCAAAGGAGGAGGAGAACATCCGCAGATGTTGCATTGCATCATATGGATCATCCGCGGGACCGTCAACGGGTTCGATAAACAAAATTTGTTTCCGTCAAGTGAACATAAAGTCATGCGAACCGGTGCCGTTCAGCCATCCGCCGTGGCGGCGGCACGCCAGGCGTGGTAGCGGGCGCGCTGGAACACGGCAACGGCGTCGTCCTGCATCAGCACGATCTCCAGTTCCCAGCGCGCCCGGCCGCGGCTGCGGTAGTCGCCAAGAAAACGCTCGATCTCGGCCGGCGGGGGCTGGCGGCAGTCGGCGAGCAGCGCGCTGCGCACCGGCCGGCGGTAGTCGGTCTCGGCGCGCCCGACCGCGACCTGGGCGTCCTCGATGCCGGCCTCGCGCAGCACCAGCGTCGTCAGCGCCCAGCCGGCCAGCGTCACGATGGCCGCCAGCGAGCCGGCGAAGGCCGTGCCCTTGTCGTTGAGGTTCGGCGCCAGCGGGGCGGCGAGGCGCAGGCCGCTGCCGTCACGACCGGCGACGTGCAGGCCCATCGCTTGCGTGAGCGGAATGTGTTGGGCGAAAAAGGCATCGAGCGGATGGCGGGATTCCATGGGCGGCGGCAGGCAGCGGAGCGGGGTGGATGCCAACCTTAGCCTTTGCGTCCGATGGCCGATGGTCGCTGTCCGTCGATCCATCCCTGCGTGCCGGAGATCGCCGTGTCCGAACCGATGCCTCATCCGCTGCCCGGGAAACCGGCCGTGACCACTGTTGCCATCGACGCGGCCCTCGCCCGGCGCTGGAGCCCGCGCGCGCTCGATCCCGCACGGCCGCTGGCGCGTGCGCATCTGCAGGCGCTGCTCGAAGCCGCGCGCTGGGCGCCGTCCTGCTTCGGGGATCAGCCCTGGCGCTTCGTCTGCTGGGACCGCAGCCGCGATCCGGCCGGCTTTGCCGCGGCACTGGCGACGCTGTCCGAAGGCAACCGCGTCTGGGCGCAGCATGCGGCCGTGCTGCTGCTCGCCGTCGCCTGCGCGGACTTCCGTCACAACGGCCAGCCGAACCGCTGGGCGCAGTACGACACCGGCGCGGCCAGCGAGAACCTGTGCATCCAGGCCGCTGCGCTCGGGCTGGCGGCACACCAGATGGGCGGCTTCGATGCCGCGGCCGTCACAAAGCTTGCCGGCCTGCCGGAGCGCGCGACGCCGATGGCGATGATCGCGATCGGTCATCCGGCGCCGGCCGATGTGCTGCCCGAAGCCCTGCGCACCCGCGAAACCGCGGCGCGCACGCGGCTGGCGCTGTCCGGGATTGCCTTCGAGGGCGGCTGGGCGCAGCCGCTCGGCGACTGAGGCCGCTGCGATGAGCGCTCCGGCCGGTGCCGGCGTCGACCGTTTTCTGGTGCGGGCCGGACTGTTCCTGCTGCTGCTCGCGGGGCTGGCGCTGCTGCTGCGCGCGCCGCTCGCCAATGCCTTCCGGATCAGCCCCTACCTGAACGGCCTGATCCTCGTGCTGTTCCTGTTCGGAGCCGGTTACACGCTGCGCTGTCTGGGGCTGCTGCGCCGCGAGCAGGCGGCCTGCGGGCGCGTGGCGAGGCTGGCGGCCGAAGTGCGCGCCGGCACGCGGGCTGCCGGCGAAGCGGCTGAGCTGATGACGCTGCCGAGCCTCGGTGCGGTCGGCGAATTTCTCGCCCGCGTGCGCCTGACGCTGCGCCAGGCCGATGCGCAGCAGACGCTGCCCTTCCTGCTCGAAACGCTCGCCGGGCGCGGGGAGGATGCGCGCGCGCTGGTGCGCTTCCTGGGCGGCACGCTGGTGCTGATCGGCCTGATCGGCACCTTCTACGGTCTGCTGCTCAGTACCGAGGGCGTGCGCGACCTGCTCGGCACGGCGGCCGGCGGCGACGGGGCCGACTGGCTCGCGAACCTGCGCGCGCGGCTGTCGACACCGCTGACCGGCATGGGCACCGGCTTCGCGACCTCGCTGTTCGGACTGGTCTGCTCGGCGGCGCTCGGCTTCCTCGAACTGCAGCTCTTCCACGCGCAGAGCGCCGTCACGACCCGGCTGGAGACGCTGGTGGTCACCGAACTGCTGCCGGTCTGGCAGACGCCGGCGCTGATCGGTCGCGAGCAGCCGGTGGCGCCGCGCTATCTGCTTGCGGTCGCCGAGGCGCTGATCGAACGGCTCGATCGCGTCGCCGGCCTGCTCGAAGCTGCGGCGGCACGCGACGATGCCGGGCGGCTCGCACAGGCCGTCGCGCGCGGCGACGAGCGCGTGCAGGCGCTCGGGGTGCGGCTGGAGCGCGAGGCCCGCGAGCAGAACGCCGCGCTGATGCACGAGCTGCGCGTGATCGCGCGCTACATGGCCCGGGACACGCAGCCGCCTGCCGCCAGCCCGCAGGCCGCGGAGCCGAACGATGCGCCGCCGCCGCGCTGAGGCCGCCGGCGGTTACAACGTCTGGCCGGT
>JAFEGB010000196.1 GCA_018240295.1 Pseudomonadota bacterium | reverse complement strand
TAACTCGTACTCCTGCCCCCGGCGCCGGAACGCTGCAGCACGCCGAGGGCTACAAGCTCGTTGATGTCGCGCAGCGCCGTATCGGCCGAGCATTTCGCCAGTGCCGCCCATTTGCTGCTGGTCAGCTTGCCCTCGAAGCCGTCGAGCAGGCGGTTCAGCACCTTCACCTGCCGGGCGTTGAGTGCCACCCCTGCCAGGCGCTGCCAGAAACGCGCCTTGCAGAGCACGGCATCCAGACTGCGGTGCGCCTGCATCACTGCCGCATCGAGGTTCTGCAGGAACCACAGCAGCCAGCCGGTCACCTCCAGATCGCCTTTCTGGGTGCGCTCCAGCACGTCGTAATACGACTTGCGCTCACGCTGAATCTGCGCCGACAGGCTGTAGAAGCGTTGCGGGCTGCCGTCGGCGCGCGCGAGCAGCAGATCACCGATGGCGCGGGCGATGCGGCCGTTGCCGTCGTCGAACGGATGCAGCGTGACGAACCACAGATGCCCGAGGCCTGCGCGCAGCAACGCCGGCTCGACGGGGTCCGGACGATTCACCCAGTCGAGGAAACGCGCCATTTCGGCGGGCAGGCAGGCCGCTGGCGGTGCCTCGTAATGCACGCGCTGGCGCCCCACCGGCCCGGAGACCACCTGCATCGGGCCATCGGCATCGTCGCGCCAGCCCCCGGTGCGGATGCGGCTCATACCTGAATAACCGGTCGGAAAGAGCGCGGCATGCCAGCCGTACAGACGGGCCTCGGTCAGCGCCGCGCTGCAGCGGGCCGTGGCATCGAGCACCATGTCGACCACGCCTTCGACGTGCCGGTCCACCGGCGCCAGCGCCCCGATGTCCACGCCCAGCCGGCGCGCGACCGAAGAACGCACCGTCGCCACATCCAGGCGCTCACCTTCGATCGCACTGGTCTTCAGCACATCCTCGGTCAGCGCCGCCAGGCTGGCCTCATCGCGCAGGCCGAGACCGACATCCGCCAGCCGGCCGAGCAACCGACCCTGGGCCTGACTGACCTGCGCCAGCGGCACAGCCAGCCCGGCCAGGTCGTAGCGCCAGTGCTGCCAGTCCGGGGCCTGCCAGATAAAGCTGTAATCACCGCATCTCATGCGGAGATTATGAGTGGTATTCGCCGCAAACCGCAGCTGCGACACCCCGACATCGCCCGTCGCTGCCTTCCTCCGGCAGATGCGCAGGATGGGCTGACGAAGGAAGCCCATCTTCCGCGCACGGCACGCGACTGATGGGCTCGTGGGAGAAGGCTTGGGGGAAGAGTGGAAAAACCATGCGTTTACGTGTGATCGGTATGACTGCCGCCTCTCAGTCCACGGCCACGAAGCGCTCCGACGACAGCGTTTCCTCGCCGTCGAAGCGGTAGGCCACCAGCGCACCGCCCTTGCCGGCGCTGTAATCGACGCAGGCGGCGCGAGCTGACTGAATCCGCGGCGTGCCGCTCAGCCAGTAATGGCCGAAGAACACCGGCGTGTCGCCTGCGCCGATGCGGGCGTGGGCCGGGATCGGGGCATCCGGCAGAAGCTCGCGCGCGGCGTCCGGCAGGATGGCCGCACGGCGGTAGCTGACTGCATCCGCATCCCACCAGCGCACGCGCACGCGTTCGCGTCGCGTGCCGTCCTTGTCGTGGAAGTGATGCCCGGCCGGCAGCGCAACCTCGATGCCCTTGGTCAGCACCTCGACGGCCTTGAACAGGCTTGGGCAGGCATTGTCCTTTTCCGCTTCCTCCGCCGGCTCGTCGGTGACCGACGGCATCCGCTCCCGGCTCAGGTAGCGCCCGTCGCGCAGCTGCGGGCGGAGCCATTCGAGGAAGGGCGCATGCCAGCAGGCATGCACGACGCGCAGGCCCGGCAGCTCCAGCCACAGCGGCAGGCTCAGGAACCAGTCGATGAGTTCGGCGTGCAGCGCCGGCCGGTGCTCGACTTCGGCGAGGAAGGCCGCGTGCTGGCGGCGGTTCTTCTCGCCCCGGCCCGGCCGGAAATGCGGGCGCAGGTATTCACCGGGCGCGCGGGGATCGGGCGTATGCCAGGCGATGGCGTTCAGTTCGTGGTTGCCCAGGATCGCCAGCGCCGATCCGGCTTCCGTCATCCGGCGCACGAGGTCCAGCGTGCGCAGCTGCGCCGGCCCGCGGTCGATGTAGTCGCCGACGAAGATCACCTGCCGCTGCGGATGTCGCCAGGCCCCGGCCCGCTGCCGGTAGCCGAGCCGCTGCAGCAGCTCCAGCAGCTTGTCGGCCTGCCCGTGGATGTCGCCGATGATGTCGTATGGCATGGCAGGTCCGTCACAGATGGATGCGTGATTGTCTTGCGTCGCCCGATCCCGCGCGGGGAAGGCGCTGAGCGGCCGGTGTATGCCGTCGTGACCGGCAGGACAAGCCTTCGGCCTTCGGTCTTCTGCCACGCCGGCGCCCTGCCGCGTGTTATGGCTGGACGCCTGCCGTCGCCGGCCGTTACCGTTACGCCCCTTTCCTCCGGCCACCCGATCCGATCCGCCGATGCTGCGCCGTCTGCGCTCCGCCTGCCTGCGAGCCTGCCTGTCCCTGCTGCTGATGCTGACCCTGCCGCTGCAGGCGCTCGCCGCCGTGGCGCCGGTCTGGCTGCCGCACGGGCATGCGGGGCTGATGGCGGCCGATGGTTCGGTGCCGGCACATCGGCATGCGCTGCACGCGCATGCGCACGGGCTCGGCGTGCATGCGCTGACCGACGGAGCCTCGGCATCGGCATCGGCATCGGCATCGGAGCTTCACGGCCCTGACTGTGCCGGCCATCGGCACGCCGCCCACGAGGCCGCTGCCGGGGCCGATGACGGCGATTGCGGCGCGCACTGGTTCGTCAGTGCCGCGATGCCGACGGTCGCGGGCGCGCTGAGGCTGCCGCCGAGCCGGCCGGTGCGCCACGCCGGTCTCGTCGCCCTGCATCCGCTGCGACTCGTCGATCCCCCCGCCCGCCCGCCCCGCGCCTGACCCCGCACCGCCCGGCCCGAACGCCGGCGCGGGTTTCGCCGTGCGCGCGTCCGTTCGCAGGCGCGCGCTGCCGATGCCGTCACTCCCGCGGGGGGAGAGCCATGCCGATGTTCCCGATGCGACCGGCGCTGCTGCCGGCGCTGGCGCTGCTCTGCGCCATGCCTGTTGTTCCCTGGGTCGAATCCCACGCGGAAACCCGCGCGGAAGCCCGTGCCGACAGCCTGCGCGCCGCGCTCGATGCCGCGTGGGCGCGTACCGCCGCCGCGCAGGCACACGAGGCGCGCCGCGGCTCGGTGGCCGCGCAGGCCCGCCTGGCCGATGACTGGCTGGCCGGGCCGCCGGTGCTCGATGCCGAGCTGCGCAGCGACCGCGCCACCGGCAATCACGGTGCCCGCGAGCTCGACCTCGGTGTCGAGCTGCCGCTGTGGCAGGCCGGGGAGGCCGAGGCGCGTGCGCGCCTGGCCGGACACGATGCCGAGCGCCTCGATGCCGCGCAGCTCGCGCAGCGCCTGACGCTGGCCGGGCAGGTGCGCGAGGCGGCCTGGACGCTGCGCCTCGCCGAGGCCGCGCAGCGCCACGCGCTGCGGCGCGAGCGCGAGGCCGGACGGCTCGAAGCCGATGCCACGCGCCGCGTGCGTGCCGGTGAACTCGCCGAGGCCGAGGCGCTGGCCGCGCGCGATGTGCGCCTCGCGGCGCGGCTGGCGCGCCTCGATGCCGATGCCGCGCTCGCCGAGGCCCGGCGCGACTGGCAGGCGCTGACCGGCCTCGATGCGCTGCCGCGGCGTATCGACGAGCGTGCGGCGCAGGAGCCGCAGCTGCATCCGGAGCGCCTCGCCGCGCTGGCCGCGAGCCGGGCCGCCGCCGGTCGCGTCGAGCTGGCCGGACGCAGCGCCGAGGAGCGCACGAAGCTCAGGCTCGGCGTGCGCGGCGAACGCGCCGCCCGCGGCGAGGACGAGGACTACAGCCTGGCTGTGGCCGTCAGCATCCCGTTCGGCGGCGAGCGTTTCCGCCGCGCTGAGGTCGAGAGCGCGCGCGCCGAGCTTGCCGAGGCCGCGGCCGAGGAAGCGCGGCTCGCCGACACGCTGCCCGGCGCGCTCGCCGCGGCACGCGCACAGCTCGCGCTCGAACGCGAACGGCTGGCGGCGCTGCAGACGCGCCAGTCGCTCGCGCGCGAACGCAGCCGTCTCGCCGGGCGCGCCCACGACCTCGGCCAGCTCGACCTGCCGGCGCTGCTGCAGGCGCGCGCCGCCGCCATCGAGGTCGAGGCCGAAGCCGAACTGCAGGGCCTGCGCGTCGCGCGCGCCGTCGCGCGGCTGAATCAGACGCAGGGGGTGCTGCCATGAGCCGGCAGGACTGGCGGCAGCACCTGCCGCGCACACCATCCCTGCTGACATCCGCGCTGCCGGCGCTGGCCCTGCTCGTGCTGACCCTCGCCGCTCCGGCGCCGGTGTCCGCGCACGGCGGCGAGGACCACAGCCACGAGGCCGCTGCCGCCGCCCCGGCGCTGCCGGTGGCGCTGGCCCCGCGCTTCGAGGCGACGAGTCCGGCCTTCCAGCTGCTCGGCATCCTCGAGAACGGCCGGCTGACGCTGTATCTCGACCGCTTCGCCGACAACGCGCCGGTCGCCGGCGCGACGCTGACGGTCGAGGTCGATGGCCGCACGCAGCCCGCCCCCGAAACCGGCGCGGCCACCTACGCGCTCGCCGAGACCGGCGCGCTCGCGAACCCCGGCACGCACGAGCTGCTGGTCAGCGTCACGGCCGGCGACGAGCAGGACGTGCTGATCGGCACGCTGAGCGTGCCGCCGGCCGCGGCGTCCGGAGCGGTGGCCCCGGCCGCTGCCGGCGGCCCGGGCGGCATCGGCGGCATCGGTGGTATCGGTGGCATCGGCTGGGGGCTGGCTGGACTGGCGCTGC
>JAFEGB010000195.1 GCA_018240295.1 Pseudomonadota bacterium | reverse complement strand
TCGGCGAGCGGGCGCACGAATTTCTCGGCCTTGGCGTTGAGATAGGTCGCGGCGACCTCGCCGCCGAGTTCGCGGATGGTGCGGGCGACGGCGTAGGCGATCGAACTCTCGTTGGCGATGCCGACGACCAGGCCGCGCTTGCCGTGCAGGCTGAAGGGATTGCTCATGATGGCTGACTCCAGGGGGAAGGGCCGGATGGTGACGGTCACGGCTCGGCCGGGACCCGACACACGTGGGGAAAATCGACGCTGGACCTGCTGCCGCTGCACATGCCTGACCTTTGATTTTTATAGTGCGGTGCAGCATCGGCCGGGACGAGTATATCCCTGCCGGCAGGCTCGGCCAGCGAATCAAAACCTCCAGGGGGGTTGCGCCAAAGCGCGGATCAGCCGGTGAGGGCCGGGCCGGTCCTGCGGTCGGGGCGGGAAGAACGGCTTCCGGAGCCGGGCCGTGTACGGCAAACCAGGTTTACGGTCACCGCGACCCGGGGGTCGGAATGGCGGGCCGGCAGCGTCCGCTGCGACTCGCGGGGGATGGACGACGGGATGCCGTCGCGCAGGTCATCAACAGGCTTCATGATGCAGCAGCGCCTCCGGGGCGCGAAAAACTCCGCGTGGATCAGTCTGACGGGGCCGGATGACCGCCCTGAGACCCTCCGGTTGCGGATGGCCCTTATGCTGTCATCGGCCGCCCGGCGGAAAACTGATCCGTATCAGCTTGCGGACGCTTCGCTGCTGCAGCGCAAAAACGACGACGCCCCGCAGGGCACGGGGCGTCAGCTTTTCTTTACAGATTTTTTGTGAGCCGGGCAGCGCTCAGCCGATGCTGCAGACCATCGACTGCAAATACTGGCGGAACTGCGCGCCGAGTTCGGCGTGCTTCATGCCGTATTCGACGGTCGCGGTCAGATAGCCGATCTTGCTGCCGCAGTCATAGCGCCGGCCTTCGAATTCGTAGGCCAGCACCTGCTCTTCGAGCAGCAGCGCCGCGATCGCGTCGGTGAGCTGGATCTCGTTGCCGGCACCGCGCGGGGTCTTTTCGAGCAGTTCGAAGATGCGCGGCGTCAGGATGTAGCGACCGACCACCGCCAGGTTCGACGGCGCCTCCTCGGGCTTCGGCTTCTCGACGATGCTGTCGACGTTCGACAGGTGCGCGGCAAACGGCAGCGGCGTGACGATGCCGTACTTGAAGGTTTCTTCGGGCGGCACGCGCTCGACGCCGAGGATCGAGCACTGGTACTTGTCGAAGTGCGCCGCCATCTGCGCCATCGCCCCGCCGCGCGGTGCGTCGATCAGGTCATCGGCGAGCAGCACCGCGCACGGCTCCTGACCGACGATCGGCTTGGCGCAGAGCACCGCGTGACCGAGGCCGAGCGCTTCGGCCTGACGCACGTACACGCAGGAGACGTGCGGCGGCACGATGCTCTGCACGACCTTCAGCAGATCCTTCTTGCCGCGGGTTTCGAGTTCGGTCTCGAGCTCGTAGGCCTTGTCGAAATGATCGGCGATCGCGTTCTTGGTGCGGCCGATGACGAACACCAGCGTATCGACGCCGGCCGCAACCGCTTCCTCGACCGCGTACTGGATCAGCGGCTTGTCGACGATCGGCAGCATCTCCTTCGGGCTGGCCTTGGTGGCCGGCAGGAAGCGGGTGCCGAGGCCGGCGACGGGGAACACGGCCTTGCGAATCTTGCGCTTCACGTTCGGGGTTCCTCGCTCTGTCTTCTGCGGGATAGGGCTGAATAGGGCTGGACATGACCGGACATCGCGGGTTCCGGCCTGAAATGATCACGGTGATCCGTGGAGCGGCGGCATTCTGCGCGCCGCCCACAGACCCGACAAGCGAACGCCGGCGCGATGGTACGAAGATTGACGCAGCGGTTTCAGGCCACTGCCGGCGGCAGCGGCGGATCACCGGCGGCAGGCTGCTCGCCTGCGGGTTCGGTCACCTCCGCCGGCGGAAGTTCTTCGCTGTCGCTGTCCGGCGGGCCATCGCTGCCGGGCGCAGCCGGCTCGCTGCCGGCGGCAGCCACTGCGGTTTCGGCCGCTGCCGGCGCAGCGGGTCCGGGAGGCGGGGCGGCGGCGCTCAGGCGCTGGAAGCCGAGCGCAAGATCGTTGATCAGGTCCTCGATCTCCTCCAGCCCGACGTGCACGCGCAGCCATGGCCCCGCCGTCTTCCACTTGCGCACCGTGCGCGGCGCGTGCGCCGGAATGATCAGGCTCTCGAAGCCGCCCCACGAATAGCCCATGCCGAACAGCTTCAGGCCATCCAGGAAGGCCGCGAGCTGCGTGCGCGTGCACGGATGCAGCTCGAAGCCGAACAGGCCGCAGGCACCGCTGAAGTCGCGCAGCCAGAGATCGTGCTGCGGATGGTCGGGCCGACCCGGATGCACGACGCGCGCGACCTGCGGCTGCTGCACCAGCCAGCGCGCGAGGTCCAGGCCGCTCAGCTCGTGCTGATGCAGGCGCACGGCCAGCGTGCGCAGGCCGCGCAGCGCCAGCGACACGTCATCGGGCGCGCTGGCGTTGCCGGTCAGGCGCGCCTGATGCTTCACGGCATCGAGCGTCCCGGCGTTGCAGATCACGGCGCCGAGCATCAGGTCGGAGTGACCGCCGACGTACTTGGTCAGCGCCTGCACCGAGATGTCCGCCCCGAGCGCGAGCGGCTTCATGAAGTAGCCGGCGCTCCAGGTATCGTCGATCGCGACACGCACGCCGCGGGCATGGGCAACGGCGGCGATCGCCGGCACGTCCTGGAGCTCGAAGGTCAGCGAACCGGGGGATTCGAGGAACACCAGCGCCGTTTCCGGCCTCAGCAGCGCCTCGATGCCGGCCCCGATCAGCGGATCGAAGTACTCGACCGTCACGCCCCGGTGGCGCGCGAGTTCGTCGCAGTAGGCGCGGGTCGGACCGTAGACGCTGTCGGTGATCAGCACGTGCGTGCCGACGTGCGCGAAGGTCGAGATTGCCAGCACCGCCGCCGCGAGGCCCGAGGGCACCAGCACCGTGCCGGCGCCGCCGTGCAGCGCGCTCAGCGCCTCGGCCAGCGCGAACTGCGTCGGCGTGCCGTGGCGGCCGTAGCTCATCGGCACCGGCGTGCGGCCTTCGAGCGCATCGAGGGTCGGGAACAGGATGGTCGAGGCGTGGCAGACCGGGGGATTGACGAGTCCGTCATACCCGGCCCCGGCTCCGGCCCGCCCGTGGTGAATCAGTCGGGTATCGTCCTGCATGGCGCCCTCCGGCGGCTCGACGAGGCCGGCGAGCCTAGCACGCCCGCTCCCTGCGGCCGGACACAAGTTGCCATAATCGCCACAGCCGATCCCCGCTGCGCGCCCGCCTGCGCGAAGGAACGCCGATGTCCGTCCGCCGCTGCCTGCTCCTCTGCCTGCTCCTGCCCTGCCTGCTGTCGGCCAGCGGCCTGCGCACCGCCGCAGCCGGCAGCGATGATTCGCCGGTCGTGCGCTCGACCTCGGTCGGCAGCGGGCCGCAGCTGCTCGCCCGCATCGTCGACGGTGCGCAGGACTTCGACGAATGGCACGAGCTGGAAATCGAGCTGAGCGTCGCCACCGACGGGTCGCGCTACCTGGTGCGCCGGCTGCGCGTGCTGCCGAGCGACGAGGTCGAACCGGAATGCTCGGACATCCAGCGCATGGGCCGGCTGGTGCTGCCGGCGCAGGCGACGACGGTGCTGCCGCCGCTGGAGCTGGAAGTCTCGGAGCGCCAGCGCAACGCCTGGCTGAAGCGCCTGCTGCAGCGCCAGCACCGGCGCTACGTCGTGCTCGCGCTCGAACTGCAGCGCCTCGACGCCGCGCCCGCCGGCAGCGTCGCCAGCGTCGCGCCGCCGATCGCCCCGGCCACGCTCAGTGCCGCGCAGGCGCGCTGTCCGGACGCCTTCGGGCCGGACGACCAGCAGTACGAATGGCTGTTCGCGACGCTGCCGGTGCTGATCGACACGCCGCCGTGGTCGATGCACGTCGGGGCCGTGCTCGGCGCCGTGCTCTCGACGCTGTTCGTGTTCCTGAGCGCGCGCAAGGGCGAGACCGCCGACACCGCCAGCGGCGGCGAACGCCGGCCCCGGCCGCAGGACCTGCCCGGCGAACTGCTGCTGACCTCGCTCGCCTGCCTGATCGCCGTGATGCTGCTGCAGTCGACCAGTTCGGCGGCGGCCGGCGAGGCCGGGCTGCCGCTGCAGGTCGCGGTCAAGGATTTCTACGGCGGACTGCTGATCGGTCTCTTCGGGCGCCAGATCGTCGGCTTCGTGCGCCGGCGCCTCAGCAGCGACCCCGGCACGATGCCGGCCCCGGCGGACACCCCCGCCACCGCCGCGCCGGTGCCGGCCACGCCCGCCGCGACGCTGCCGCTCCCCGATGCGGCCGATCCGCCCCCGGCGCTGCCGGCACCCGGCGCGGCAGCGCGGCCGCCCTCGGTCTGAAGCCGGCGCGGCGCTTCAGGTGCCGGGCTGCAGCTGCAGCTGCGCACCGTCAGCGGCCGCGCCCGGGCGCCCGGCCTGCTGCTCTGCCGCCCGGCGCAGCGCCAGCACCAGCCAGAAGCCCGGCAGCGCCGCGGCGAGGTGCTTCAGCGCGTGGCCGCCGAGCAGGCCGCCGCTCGACTGCCAGATCACGCCATCGCCGAGTTCGAAGCCCTTGGCGAAGCCGTAGCAGAGCAGCGCCCACAGCCAGGCGCGCACGTAGGGCTGCTGCTCGCGGCGCGTGCGCAGCGCGAGCAGCGACACCGCCAGCCACAGCAGGCCGCCGAACTGCACGGCCACGTACCAGGCGAGATTGCCGCTGACCGCCCACCACACCACGCTCATCGGCGCCGACAGCAGCATCAGCACCAGCAGCCGGGCACTCCAGACCCGCGGGTACTTGGCGGCCCCGACCGACGCGAAGGCGCCGGCAAAGACGATCGTCATCGGCAGCCGGTCCCAGACCAGCCGGCCATCATCGGGCGCGAGGTGGTAGTACGCGGAGCCGGCCGCCGTCAGCGCCAGTCCGGCAAAGAACACGGCGCAGGCCCGGCGCTGGTCGCGTTCGCGGGCCACGGCCGTGGCCGGCAGCCGCAGCAGCGTCCACGCGCCGGCCAGCGCCGCGAGCAGGAAGCCGAGGTTCGACAGCACGTCGGCCGCATTGGCGATGCCGGCGAGCGCGCGCGTGTCGGCGAAGGCGTGATAGCCGGGCGGCTGGCCCAGAAACGGCAGCGCCGGGCCGCCGAGCTGCAGCGCGATCAGCGCGAACAGCAGCAGGTTTCCGAAGGTATCCCGATCGTGCATCGCCTTCCTCACTCCGTGCATCCGGGGGGTTCCGGGGGCCGGCCGTCGTGGCGCGGTGAGGCGCGATGATTCCGAAGCCGCCGGACGACGGCAAGCGCCGGTGCGGGCGCGACGGGGCGCCTGCACCGGCCGCCCGCCGCAAAGCAAAACCCCTGCCGCGCGCTGCGGCAGGGGTCTGCAGGCACAAGAGGATGCTCAGGCCGCGCGCCGGCGCAGCGACAGGTCCGGCTCGACCAGCACCGTGTCGCCCGGCCCGAACTCGCCGGCGAGGATGCGCTTCGCCAGCGGGTTCTCCAGCATCTGCTGGATCGTGCGCTTCAGCGGCCGCGCGCCGTAGACCGGATCGAAACCGGCTTCGCCGAGCTTGTCGAGCGCACCGGCACCGACCTCGAGCGCGATGTCGCGCGCCGCGAGGCGCTTGCGCAGGCCCTCGATCTGGATCGCCGCGATCGAGCGGATCTGCTCGCGCCCGAGCGGGTGGAACACGACGGTCTCGTCGACGCGGTTCAGGAACTCCGGCCGGAAGTGCCCGGCGAGGATTGCCATCACCGCCGCCTTCATCGCGCCGTAGTTGTCCTCGCCGGCCATCTCCATGATCGTGTCGGAGCCGAGGTTCGAGGTCATCACGACGACGGTGTTGCGGAAGTCCACGGTCCGCCCCTGACCGTCGGTCAGGCGCCCGTCATCGAGCACCTGCAGCAGCACGTTGAAGACATCGGCGTGCGCCTTCTCGATCTCGTCGAGCAGGATCACGCTGTAGGGCTTCCTGCGCACGGCCTCGGTCAGGTAGCCGCCTTCCTCGTAACCGACGTAGCCCGGGGGCGCACCGATCAGGCGCGCGACCGAGTGCTTCTCCATGAACTCGCTCATGTCGATGCGCACCAGCGCTTCCTCGGTATCGAACAGGAAGCTCGCGAGCGCCTTGCAGAGCTCGGTCTTGCCGACGCCGGTGGGTCCGAGGAACAGGAAGCTGCCGTTCGGCCGGTTCGGATCGGCGAGCCCGGCGCGCGAGCGGCGGATGGCGTCCGCCACTGCACGCACGGCTTCGGCCTGACCGACGACGCGCCGGCCGAGCACGTCTTCCATGCGCAAGAGCTTCTCGCGCTCGCCTTCGAGCATCTTCGCGACCGGGATGCCGGTCCACTTGCTGACGACCTCGGCGATTTCCTCGTCGGTGACGCGGTTCCTCAGCAGCTGGAAGTCGTGCGACTCGCCGGCCTCGGCCGCCTTCATGCGCCGCTCCAGCTCCGGGATGCGCCCGTACTGCAGCTCCGACATGCGGTTCAGATCACCCGAACGCTTCGCCGCATCGAAGTCGAGCCGCGCCTTTTCGAGTTCGGCCTTGATGTCGGCCGCGCCGGTCAGCATGGCTTTTTCGGCCTTCCAGACCTCGTCGAGATCGGCGTACTCGCGCTCCAGGCGCGTGACCTCGGTCTCCAGCGCGTCGAGGCGCTTGCGCGAGGCATCGTCGTTTTCCTTCTTCAGGGCCACGCGTTCCATCTTCAGCTGGATCAGCCGCCGGTCGAGCCGGTCCATCGCCTCGGGCTTGGAGTCCATCTCCATGCGGATGCGCGAGGCCGCCTCGTCGATCAGATCAATGGCCTTGTCCGGCAGCTGGCGGTCGGTGATGTAGCGGTGCGAAAGCTGGGCCGCGGCGACGATCGCCGGGTCGGTGATGTCGACCTTGTGGTGGACCTCGTAGCGCTCCTTCAGGCCGCGCAGGATGGCGATGGTGTCCTCGACCGAAGGCTCGTCGACCAGCACCTTCTGGAAGCGGCGTTCGAGCGCGGCGTCCTTCTCGATGTACTGGCGGTACTCATCGAGCGTGGTGGCGCCGATGCAGTGCAGCTCGCCGCGCGCCAGCGCCGGCTTGAGCATGTTGCCGGCATCCATCGCGCCTTCGGCCTTGCCGGCGCCGACCATCGTGTGCAGCTCGTCGATGAACAGGATGATCTGGCCTTCCTGCTTGGCGAGATCATTGAGCACGGCCTTCAGCCGCTCCTCGAACTCGCCGCGGAACTTGGCGCCGGCGATCAGCGCGCCCATGTCGAGCGACAGCACGCGCTTGCCCTTGATGCCTTCCGGCACCTCGCCGTTGACGATGCGCAGCGCCAGCCCCTCGACGATCGCGGTCTTGCCGACGCCGGGCTCGCCGATCAGCACCGGATTGTTCTTGGTGCGTCGCGCCAGCACCTGCGTGACGCGGCGGATCTCGTCATCGCGCCCGATCACCGGATCGAGCTTGCCGGCCTCGGCGCGCGCGGTCAGGTCGATCGTGTACTTCTCCAGCGCCTTGCGGCTGTCCTCGGCGTTCGGGTCATCGACCTTCTGGCCGCCGCGCAGCTGCTCGACCGCCTTCTCGATCAGCGGCTTGCTGGCGCCGTGGCGGCGCAGGATCTCGCCGAGCGTGCCCTTGTCCTCGACGGCGGCGAGCACGAACAGCTCCGAGGAGATGTACTGGTCGCGGCGCTGCTGCGCGAGCCGGTCGGTGAGGTTCAGCAGGTTGACCAGCTCGCGCGCGAGCTGCACGTCACCGCCGTGGCCCTCGACGCGCGGCAGCCGGTCGAGCGCCTCGCCGATCTGCGCGCGCAGGGTCTGGACGTTGGCGCCGGTCTGCGCGAGCAGCGGCCGGACCGTGCCGTCCTGCTGGTCGATCAGTGCCGCCATCAGGTGCAGCGGCTCGATGAACTGGTGATCGCGTCCGACGGCGAGCGACTGCGCGTCGCTCAGCGCCATCTGGAACTTGCTGGTGAACTTGTCCATGCGCATGTGCGGATTCCCCCGGGGCGGGTGTGGGATGCGGGTCTGCTCCCGGAAATGAGGGGATGGACCGCGGAATCAAGGCGGTGTCACGAGAAATGCCGATCCGGCCGCCGGCGGACCGGCGCCGGCGCAGGCCGGGCGGGCGTCACGGGCCAGCCGGTACAGCACGTGCCGGCGCAGCGGATGCCCGGCCGGCAGCTGCGGATGATCGAAGTCGCCGTCCGGGTCGTGCTGCATGCCGAGCCGCACCATCAGCGCCCGGGAGCGCACATTGCCGATGGCCGTGAACGCGACGACCCCGGTCAGCCCGAGCGGTCCGAACGCATGCGCGAGCACCTGCCGGGCCGCCTCCAGCGCCAGCCCGCGCCGCTGATACGGCCGGGCCAGCCGCCAGCCGATCTCGACCGCAGGCAGGAAAGGGGCGGCGAATCCCGGCCGGTTCAGGCCGGCGCAGCCGATGAACGGCGCGACTCCGGGCAGCTCCAGCGCCCAGAAGCCGAAGCCCTGCCCGTCCAGCCGCGCCCGGATCGCCGCCATCCGGGCGCGGCTCGCGGCGCGATCGAAGGGTCCGCCGAGCCAGTAGCCGGCTTCGGCATCGGCGTCGAGCGCCGCAAACGCATCGAGATCATCATCCCGCCAGCCGCGCAGCTGCACGCGCGGGCCGGACGCCGGCAGGACCGGTACGGAAAATGGCATGGTCTGCCTCCTCGATCCCGCCCTCCCGGGCGGAGCGCCTGTACCACCGGCAAGGGCCGGGCCCGGTGAACACCCCGCGCCCGTCTGCAGTCGATTCCATTTTCCCTGTCCACGAGCCTGCCGCCGCCGATGGATTCCGTCACCCAGATCGCCCTTGGTGCTGCCCTCGGGGTCGCCGTGCTCGGCCGGCAGGGTCGCGCCTGGCGCGCCGTGCTGACCGGTGCCGTCGTCGCGACGCTGCCCGATCTCGATGCCTTCATCGATCACGGCGATGCGATCCGCAACATGACGCTGCACCGGGCCGAAAGTCACGCGCTGTTCTGGCTGACGCTGGCGTCGATCCCGCTCACGGCGCTGGTGGTCGCCATCTGGCGCGAGCCCGGGCTCTGGCGGCGCTGGTGGCTGGCCGTGTGGCTGATGCTGCTCACGCATCCGCTGCTCGACACGATGACGATCTACGGCACGCAGCTCGCGCTGCCGTGGAGCGACGAGCCCTGGGGCATCGGCAGCGTGTTCATCATCGACCCGCTGTACACGCTGGCGCTGCTGATCGGCACCGGCGTCGCGCTCGTGCGCCGGGCCGATGCGCGCGGCCGGCGCTGGAACGCCGCAGGGCTCGTGCTCTCGACGCTGTACCTCGGCTGGGGACTGGGCGCGCAGCAGCTCGCGCTCGCGCGCGCCGAAGCCGCCCTCGCCGCCGCCGGCCAGCCGGCCGTGCAGGTGCTGGCGCTGCCGACGGCGTTCAACTCGCTGCTGTGGCGCCTCGTCGTGATCACGCCCGACGACGGCTGGCTGGAGGGCTACACGGCGCTGCCCGATGCCGGCCTGCCGCGCTTCGAACGCTTCCCGCGCGGCGAGGCGCTGTTCGCGCGCTGGCGCCACGATCCGGCCGTCGCCCGGCTCGCGCGCTTCACGCACGGTTACTGGCAGATGCGCAGGCTGGCGGACGGGCGCGTCGTCATCACCGACCTGCGCATGGGCCAGCAGCCGTGGTTCACCTTCGAATTCGTCGTCGGGCGCGACCTCGGCGCACATCGGGAGCCTGCGCCGGCGACGCGCATCCGCGAACCGCCGCCGGTCGCGACCGTGCTGCGCTGGATCGTGCACCGCATCGGCGACGAAAGCCTGCCGCCGCCGCGCCTGCCCTGAACCGCGCTTCAGGGCAGGCGCAGCGCCCCTGCCGCCTGCAGCGCCCCGGCATCGAAGGTCCGCGCCCGTGCGAAGCCGCCGACCAGCCTCGCACGCTGCGGGCGCAGCCGGAACAGCCGGAAGTCGCCGAAGCCGAACAGCTGCGCCGACTCCGGCAGCCGCGCCAGATAACGGGCCTGCGCGGCGAGGTAGTCGTCGGTTTCGCGCACCAGCGGCTCGACCGTGCCGGACAGCGTCACGCGCGCCAGCGTCTGCGGATCGGCGCGGCCGTCGTCGGGCTCGCCGATCGCGAGGCTCGCGCGCGGGTCGGCGAGCAGCTGCTTCGTGTGCGCGGCGAGCTGCGACAGATGCAGCAGCACGCCGTCGAACGCGCCTTCGATCGCGTAGGCGACGTGCGAGGCCTCGGGACCGTCGGGCCCGAGCGTGGCGAGCGCGGCCCAGCGCTGGCGGCGGATCAGGGTGGCGAGTTGCAGGGCGAGATCGGGGTCCATGACTTCCGGCGTGCGCGTGGAGGAATGAGGAAAGTCCGGGGGCTCAGGCCGACAGCCAGACCAGCGTCGCCTGCCGGCCGCTGACCGGTGCGCGGCGGTAGGAATGAAAGGTGTCGGCCTCCGAGTACGTGCAGCGCCCGCCACCGGACACCTGTCCGACGCCGGCGCGCATGAGGCGCCGCCGCGCGAGCGCGTACAGGTCGGCGAGCAGGCGGTCGGCGCGCGCGGGCACGAAGGCATCCGCCGCGCCCGGGTCGTCGGCGACGAAGGCCGCGCGCACCTCCGGGCCGACCTCGAACGCCGCCGGTCCGATCGCCGGACCGAGCCAGGCGAGCACCTCGGCCGGATCGACCGCCATGCGCGCGAGCGTCGCCTCCAGCACGCCGCCGGCGAGCCCGCGCCAGCCGGCGTGCGCGGCGGCGACCACGCGCCCGCCGCGGTCGCAGAACAGCACCGGCAGGCAGTCGGCCGTCATCACCACGCAGGCCACGCCGGGCGTGCGCGTGACCGCGGCGTCGGCGCGTACCGGCGCATGCACGGTTTCGGCCGCGGCGACCGCGCAGCCGTGCACCTGTTCGAGCCAGGCCGGCGCGCGCGCCAGTCCGAGCGCCGCGCTCAGCAGGCGCCGGTTCTCGGCGACCGCGGCCGGATCGTCGCCGACGTGATCGCCGAGGTTGAGGCCGGCATACGGGCCGCGGCTGACCCCGCCGCGGCGCGTCGTCGCCGCGGCGCGCACGTTCGCCGGCGCCGGCCAGTCCGGCTGCAGCAGGGCAAGCGGTTCCCCGCTCATTCGACGTACTCCCATTCGACGCCATCGGCATCGACGCCGGCGCGTGCATCGAGCCCGTCGAGGCCGGCGTCGCGGCGCAGCACGTCGAGCAGCGCGGCGAGATCGGGCGGCGTCGGTGCGCTCCAGCTCAGGCGCCGGCCGCTGCCCGGATGCGTCAGCGTCAGCCGGCGCGCGTGCAGGGCCTGGCGCCGGAAGCCCTTCAGCGCCGTCGCGAGTTCGTCGCTGCAGCCCGGCGGCAGGCGCAGCCGGCCGCCGTAGACCGGATCGCCGAGCAGCGGGTGGTGCATGAAGGCCATGTGCACGCGGATCTGGTGCGTGCGGCCGGTTTCGAGCTTCAGCGCCAGATGCGTGTGGGCGCGGAAGCGCTCGCGCACGCGGAAATGCGTGATCGCCGGCTTGCCGCCGGGCGTGGCGGCCATGCGCTTGCGGTCGGTGCCGTGGCGGGCGATCGGCACGTCGACGAGCCCGCCCGAGACCAGCACGCCGCAGGCGATCGCCTGGTACTCGCGGCCCATCGTGCGCGCCTGCAGCTGCTCGACCAGCGCGGTATGCGCGCGCAGGCTCTTGGCGACGACGAGCAGCCCCGAGGTGTCCTTGTCGAGCCGGTGCACGATGCCGGCGCGCGGCAGCTGCGCGGTGACCGGCGCGTGGTGCAGCAGCGCATTGACCAGCGTGCCGTCCGGGTTGCCGGCGGCCGGATGCACGACCAGCCCGGCGGGCTTGTCGATGACCAGGATGTCCTCGTCCTCGTAGCGCACGGCCAGCGGGATGTCCTGCGGGCGGTCGGCGATGACTTCGGTGCGCTCGTACGCGCCGCTGACGCGCTCGCCGCCGAGCACCAGCGCCCGCGGCTTCGCGGGCCTGCCGTCGACGGTCAGCGTGCCGTCCTTCAGCCACTGCTGCAGGCGGGCGCGGGAGTGATCCGGCAGCAGCGCGGCGAGCGCCTGGTCGAGGCGCTGGCCGGCACACTCCGGCGGGATCAGGCAGTCGATGCGTTCAAATTCGGGCATGGAACGGCTCGGACAGGGGGCGAGAGGCGGCCCGGGGTGCAGGCATGGTCTTCGTTCGGGGGCGCAAGATATACTCGGCCGCCCCGTCACCTCGTACAGATCAGCCGAATGTCCGCTCGCTTCCTGCGTCTTCGCCTCGCGACCGTCCTGGCCGCTGCCCTGCTTGCGCCCGGCTGTTCGTGGCTGTCGGAGAAAGCCGACGAGACCCGCGACTGGTCGGCGGCGAAACTGTACAGCGAGGCCAAGGACGCGCTGAACAACGGCGATTACACCAGGGCCATCGGCTACTACGACAAGCTGCAGGCACGCTACCCGTTCGGGCGCTACGCGCAGCAGGCGCAGCTCGAATCGGTCTACGCATACTACCGGGACGGCGAACCCGATTCAGCGGTGGCCGCGGCCGATCGCTTCATCAAGACCTATCCGCGCCACCCCTACGTCGATTACGTCTACTACCTGAAGGGCCTGACCAACTACAACCGCGCCAGCGGTCCGCTCGACCGCCTGATGCCGCCGGACCCGACGCGCACCGATGCCTCGGCGGCGCTGCAGTCCTTCACCGACTTCAACGACCTCGTCACCAAATTCCCGGACAGCCGCTACGCGCCGGATGCGCGCGCGCGCATGCTGTTCCTTCGCAACAACCTCGCCAGCTACGAACTCAACGTCGCGCGCCACTACCAGAGCCGCGGCGCACACGTCGCCGCCGTCAACCGCGCCAAGTACGTGGTCGAGAACTACGCGAGCAGCCCGGCGGCAACCGAGGCACTGGTGATCATGGTGCGCTCGTACACGGCCATGGGCCTGCCCGAGCTGGCGCGTGATGCGCTGCGCGTGCTGCAGAAGAACGATCCGCAGAATCCGGACATCCCGAAGCTGACGACGCTGGTCGGCACGGCGCCGGGCAAGGGCTGACAGAGAGGCGCGCCGCGCATGTGGGATTTCTTCGAGACCGTCCGTCACCGTCACTCGGTGCGCATCTACCAGCAGGACATGCCGGTCGACGAGGCCCGCCTGCACGCGATCCTGGAGATGGCCTGCGCCGCTCCGTCGGCCGGTGACCTGCAGGCCTACCGCATCGTCGTCGTGCGCGACGCCGATGAGCGCCGGGCGCTGTCGGTCGCGGCCGACAATCAGGGCTTCATCGCCGAGGCACCGGTATGTCTGGTGTTCTGCGCCGATCCGGTGCGCTCGGGTGCCGAGTTCGGCGAACGCGGCGAACGCCTGTACGCGCTGCAGGACACGACGATCGCCGCCGCCTACGCGCAGCTTGCGATCGTCGCCGCCGGCATGGGCTCGGCGTGGATCGGCTACTTCGACGATCAGGCCGTGCGCGACCTGCTCGGCCTCGACCCGGCGCTGCAGCCGGTGGCGCTGATGACGGTCGGCTACCCGGCCGAACTGCCGGTGCCGACGCCGCGCCGGCGGCTCGCGGAAGTCGTCAGCTTCCGCTGAGGCCGCCGGCGGCGGCGGCAACGCCTCAGGGCTGCGCGCCGAGGAAGCTCGCGAGCGCCTGCACGTCGGCCTCGGACAGACCCTGCACCATCGAGCGCATCACCGAATCCGGCGAGCGGTCGTGGCCCTGGCGGAAGTCGTTCAGCACGCGCAGCAGATAACCCGGCTTCTGGCCCGCGAGCCGCGCCCGGCCGTCCTTGCCGTGCGCATCGGCGCCGTGACAGCTCTGACAGCGCGCCGCGTACAGCTTCGCCCCGCTGGCGACCAGCGCGGCATCGGCGGCCGGCTCCGGCTGCGGCGGCTGCAGCGCGTAATAGACGGCGAGCAGCGCCTTCTCGTCGTCCGTGAGCTTCGCCATCAGGTCGTTCATGACCTTGCGATAGCGCTCGGCCCCCTGGAACTGGCCGAACTGCGTGAGCAGATACTCGATCGACTGCCCGGCAAGGTCCGGATAATCCGCTCGCGTCGATTCCCCGCCGGCGCCGTGGCAGGCCGCGCAGAAGGCCGAGCGCTCGCGCCCGCGCTCCAGCAGATCGGCCTGCACGCCCGGATTCGCCCGGGCTTCGGCAAGCAGCGCCTGTGCGCGCGCAAGCACCGGAGCGCTGTCAGCATGGGCCGCCGCCCCCAGCAGCAGCCACAGCGCGGCGACGGCATGCCGCATGCCCCGCCCCCCGGATCGCTCCCCGGCTCGTCCCCTGAATCCTCCGCTCATCCCCATCGACTGCCCTCCTCCTTATGGTTGTGGACAGGCTGCTGCTGATTGCTGATCGCTGCCTGCGGCCCCGTCAGCGCCGGAACCCGGACGTGATCGGATAGCGCCGGTCACGGCCGAAGGCGCGCGGCGTGATGCGCACGCCCGGGGCCGCCTGCCGGCGCTTGTATTCGTTGAGGATCACCAGCCGCGCGACGCGCTCGACGGTGGCGCGCTCGAAGCCGTCAGCGACGAGTTCCTCGACCGAGCGGTCGCGCTCGACGTAGGCCTCCAGGATCGCATCGAGCACGTCGTACGGCGGCAGCGAGTCCTGGTCGGTCTGGTCGGGGCGCAGCTCCGCGGACGGCGGCCGGTCGATGACCCGCTGCGGGATGACGGGCGTCTGCGCCTGGCGGTTGCGCCACGCAGCCAGCCGGTAGACCAGCGTCTTCGGCACGTCCTTGATCGGCGCGAAACCGCCGGCCATGTCGCCGTACAGCGTCGAGTAGCCGACGGCGGTCTCGCTCTTGTTGCTCGTGGTCAGCACCAGCCGGCCGGTCTTGTTCGACAGCGCCATCAGCAGCACGCCGCGGCAGCGTGCCTGGATGTTTTCCTCGGTGGTGTCCGGCGGCAGGCCCGCGAACAGCGGTTCGAGCGTGTGCAGGAAAGCATCGAAGGCCGGCTCGATCGGCAGCAGGTGGTAATCGACGCCGAGCGTGCGTGCCTCGATCGCGGCGTCCTCGTTGGACATGCCGGCGGTGTAGCGCGAGGGCAGCGACACGGCACTGACCGCATCGGCCCCGAGCGCATCGACGGCGATCGCCAGCGTCAGCGCCGAATCGATGCCGCCGGAGAGCCCGAGCACCGCGCCGCGGAAGCCGTTCTTGCGCACGTAGTCGCGCGTGCCGAGCACCAGCGCCGCGTAGACCTCGGCCTCGTCCTCGGGGGCTTCGGCGAGTGGTCCGGGGCGCGGCACCAGCGCGCCGTCGATGCGATCGAAACCAAGCGGATACAGGCCCTCGACGAAGGCCGGCGCGCGCGCGAGCAGCGCACCGTCGGCATCGACGAGCAGCGAGCCGCCATCGAACACCAGTTCGTCCTGACCGCCGACCTGGTTGACGTAGACGATCGGCACACCGGCCTCGTGCACGCGCGCGTGCAGGATCGTCAGCCGCTCGCCGGCCTTGGCGCGGTGCCACGGCGAGGCATTGAGGTTCAGGATCAGCTCGGCCCCGGCCTGCGCGGCCTGCGCGACCGGGCCGGGCTGCCAGATGTCCTCGCAGACCGTCAGTCCGAAGCGGGTGCCGAGGTGCTCGACCACGCACGGCCCGCTGCCGGGCACGAAGTAGCGCTTCTCGTCGAACACGCCGTAGTTCGGCAGCAGCTGCTTGGCGTAGACGCCGAGCGCCCGGCCGCCGGCGAGGAAGGACGCGGCGTTGTACAGGCCGCCGAGACCGCGCTGCGGATGGCCGATCACCAGCGCCGGTCCGTGCGCGGCCGCGGTCGCGAGTTCGGCGAGGGCGGCCTCGCAGCGGCTGACGAATTCGGGGCGCAGCAGCAGGTCCTCGGGCGGATAGCCGCACAGCGCCAGCTCCGGGAACACCACGACGCCGGCGCCGAGTTCCGTCTGCGCCTGCCGGGCGAGTTCGAGGATGCGGCGCGTGTTGCCGGCGATGTCGCCGACCAGCGGGTTGAACTGCGCCATCGCGACGGTCAGGGCAGCGGGGGCGGCGGCACTCATCGACGGACTCCGGAAGTCGGGACGGACGGGGGACGGACGGAGCTTGTCATCAGAACACAAACCCGCAGCCCGCAAAAAGCGAAGGGCGAGGTCCGCGACCCCGCCCTTCGGTCAGACGACCCGCCGGACGCTGCCGGCGGGCAGTGACGGCTCAGCCGGCGAAGAAGCCGTTGATCGCCTCGCCGATGTCGGCCGGCGAACGGACGGTCTTGACGCCCGCGGCCTCGAGGGCGGCGAACTTGTCCTTCGCGGTGCCCTTGCCGCCGGCGATGATCGCACCGGCATGGCCCATGCGCTTGCCCGGGGGCGCCGTGACGCCGGCGATGTAGGCGACGACCGGCTTGCGGACGCTGGCCTTGATGAACTCGGCCGCTTCCTCCTCGGCCGAACCGCCGATCTCGCCGACCATGACGATGCCCTTGGTGGCGCTGTCGGCCTCGAACATCTCCAGCACGTCGATGAAGCTCATGCCGTGGATCGGGTCACCGCCGATGCCGACGCAGGTCGACTGGCCGAGACCGATGCGCGTGGTCTGGTGCACGGCCTCGTAGGTCAGCGTGCCCGAGCGCGAGACGATGCCGATCTTGCCCGGCTGGTGGATGTGGCCGGGCATGATGCCCATCTTGCACTCGCCCGGGGTGATCAGGCCGGGGCAGTTCGGGCCGATCAGCCGGACGTCCGAGCCCTTCAGCGCGGCCTTGACCTTCAGCATGTCGAGGACCGGGATGCCCTCGGTGATGCAGGCGATGACCTTGATGCCGGCGTCGGCGGCTTCGAGGATCGCATCGGCCGCGAACGGCGCCGGCACGTAGATCATCGAGGCGTTGGCACCGGCGTCGCGCACGGCTTCATGGACGGTGTTGAACACCGGCTTGCCGAGGTGGGCCGAACCGCCCTTGCCCGGGCTGACACCACCGACCAGGTTGGTGCCGTAGGCCAGGCACTGCTCGGAGTGGAACGTACCCTGCGAACCCGTGAAGCCCTGGCAGATCAGCTTGGTGTTCTTGTCGATCAGGATGCTCATGTAACTCCCCCTCTCACTTCGCGGCGGCGACGGCGGCCTTGGCGGCTTCGGTCAGGTCGTCGGCAGCGATGATGTTCATGCCGCTTTCCGACAGCATCTTGCGGCCGGCCTCGACGTTCGTGCCCTGCAGGCGCACGACGACGGGAATGGTCAGGCCGACTTCCTTGACCGCGGCGATGATGCCTTCCGCGATCAGGTCGCAGCGGACGATGCCGCCGAAGATGTTGACGAAGATCGCGCGGACCTTGTCCGAGGAGAGGATGAGCTTGAACGCCTTGGCGACGCGCTCGGCCGTGGCACCGCCGCCGACGTCGAGGAAGTTCGCCGGCTCGCCGCCGTGCAGCTTGACCATGTCCATGGTCGCCATCGCCAGACCGGCGCCGTTGACCATGCAGCCGATGTTGCCGTCGAGCGCGACGTAGTTCAGGCCGATCTCGTGCGCGAGGTTCTCGCGCTCGTCTTCCTGCGTCGAATCACGCCACTCGGCGATGTCCTTGTGGCGGTACAGCGCGTTGTCGTCGAGGCCGATCTTGGCATCGAGCGCGAGCAGCTTGCCCTCGCCGGTGACGATCAGCGGGTTGATCTCGACCAGCGAGGCGTCCTTGGCGACGAACATGTCATAGAGACCGTTCATGACCTTGACCAGATGATCGACCTGCGGCTTGGCGAGTCCCATGCCGAAGCCCAGCTGGCGGGCCTCGTAGGCCTGGAAGCCGGCGGCCGGATCGATGGCGACGGTCAGGATCTTCTCGGGCGTGCTTTCGGCGACTTCCTCGATGTCCATGCCGCCTTCGGAAGAACCGATGAACGCGATGCGCTTGGTGCTGCGATCGACCAGCACCGACAGGTACAGCTCATCGACGATGTTCAGGCCTTCCTCGATCAGCAGTGCATGGATCGGCAGGCCCTCGGGACCGGTCTGCTTGGTCGCGAGCCGGGTGCCGAGCAGCGAACCGGCGATGTCCTCGACCTCCTGCAGGCTGCGCGCCAGCTTGACGCCACCGGCCTTGCCGCGGCCACCCGCGTGCACCTGTGCCTTGACCACCCACACGGAGCCCCCCAGCTCCTTGGCGGCGGCCACGGCTTCCTTCGGCGAAGTTGCCTTGATGCCGCGCGGCACCGCAACGCCGAACTGGCGGAAAAGCTCCTTTGCTTGGTATTCGTGCAGATTCATGCGAATTCCACCCCCTTTCGATAGGAGCCGGTATCCTATCGGACGGCGCCACAAAAGCCTATCGGCCGCCACCCGTCCGCAAGCGTGTTGCGCGCACCGCCCATGAGTCGATACCTGCTGCTCCTGCTGCTCGTCCTCGCCGCCGTCTGGTGGCTGCGCCGCGCCCGGCGCCCGCAAGCCCCGGCAAGGCCGCAGGCACCGGCACAACCGGCAAAACCTGACTGGCCTGCAATGGTGCGCTGCACGGAGTGCGGCATACACTTCCCGGCAACCGATGCGGTGCGCGATGCCGATGCGCGTCCGTATTGCTGCCCGGCGCACCGCGAGCGCCATGCGCTGCGCCCACCCAAGGACTGAACGGCCGCCGCCGCACGGGCGCCGGCCCCGCCTGAGGCCCTGCTGAACGATGATCGTTACGGACAGCGTCATGGACCGGCGACGCGGCTGGTCGGTGCTGCGCGCCTACGTGCTGTACCGCCTGGTGCTGGCCACGCTGCTGCTCGGCATCACGCTCGCCGATCTGGCCGGCAAACTGTTCGGTGCCGAAGACCCGCGCCTGTACTGGTGGACGATCGGCGGCTATTTCGGCCTGCTCGCCACCGGCTTCCTGCTGAGCTACCTGCGCCGGCCCGACCTCATCGCACAGGCGACGCTGCACGCCGGCCTCGACATCGTCGTGTTCACGGCGCTGATGTACGCAAGCGGCGGGGCTTCCGGCAGCCTCGGGGCGCTGCTGGTGTCGGCGATCGCCGGCAGCGCGATCCTGCTGCCGCGCCGGCTGGTGATCACGGTCACGGCCGCGGCGGCCCTCGCGATCATCGGCGTCTGGCTGTACGGCATCTGGCAGAGCTTCGCACTGCGCACCGGCGCGCCGTACCTGAGCCTCGACCTGCTGCCGCCGCTGGTGGACTGGGCGCTCGTGCATGGCGCCTCCGGCGGCCAGACGGCGCTGATCTGCCTGGCGCTGGCCGCCGCCGCCGCCGCCGCGTACACGATCGCCGAGCGCACGCGCAACAGCGAGACCCTGGTGCTCGAACGCACGCAGGAGTTGCTGGAGATGGCGGAGCTGAACGCGGCGATCATCCGCCACCTGCAGTCCGGCATCCTCGTCGTCGATCGTCACGCGCGCGTGAAGCTGATGAACCAGATGGCGGCCGAGCTGCTCGACTTCCACGAGCGCCCGATCGGCCTGCCGCTGTCGGACATCTCGCCGCTGCTGTCGCAGCGCCTCGGCGCCTGGATCGGCTCGGGCCTGACGCAGACCCAGCCGTTCCGGCCCGCCGAGCACCTGCCGGAGCTGATCCCGGAGTTCACGGCGCTGTCCGGCAACCTCGCCTTCGAGACGCTGGTCTTCATCGAGGACTCGAACGCCGCCGCCGCACGGCTGCAGCAGATCAAGCTCGCCGCGCTCGGGCGCCTGACCGCGAGCATCGCCCACGAGATCCGCAATCCCCTCGCCTCGATCAGCCACGCCGCGCAGCTGCTGGTCGAATCGACCGCCAATCCCGGCGAGAAACGCCTCGGCAAGATCATCCACGACAACGCCGGGCGCGCGAACCAGATCATCGCCAACGTCCTCGACCTGTCGCGGCGCGACAAGGCCAGCCCCGAGGACATCCACCTGCGCAGCTGGCTGGAGGACTTCTGCCACGACTTCATGCGCGGGCGCGGCGATCCGATGCCGGAGATGGAAATCCGCGTGCAGCCGGAAGACCTCACCGTGCATTTCGATGCCGGCCACCTGCAGCAGGTGCTGTGGAACCTCTGCAACAACGCCTGCGAGCACGGCACGCTGCCCGGCGAATCGCCGCGCGTGCGCATCCTCGCCGCGCTCGACCCCGAGCGCTTCCGGCCCTACCTCGACGTCATCGACTTCGGCGCCGGCATCCCCGAGGCCGAGGCGCGCCAGATCTTCGAGCCCTTCTTCACCACCAATCCGAAGGGCACCGGTCTCGGCCTGTACCTGTCGCGCGAGATGTGCGAGGCCAACCGCGCACAGCTTCAGTACCGCCCGAACCCCTCCGGCCAGGGCAGCTGCTTCCGGCTGACCCTGCCGACCGCCACCCGCACGCCGGCGACGACGATGAACACGACGGAGGAACCGACGTGGAATCTTGCCGGGCGCTGATCCTCGACGACGAACCCGACCTGCGCGACCTGATCGCCCTGACCCTCGAACCGATGGGCGTGCAGTGCGTGCCGGCCGCGACGCTCTCGGCCGCCCGCACCGCGCTGGCCAGCCAGGGGCCGTTCCATTTCTGCCTGACCGACATGCGCCTGCCCGACGGCAACGGCCTCGATCTGGTGGCGCTGATCCAGCGCCAGTACCCCGAGATGCCGGTGGCGGTGATCACCGCGCACGGCAACGTCGAGAGCGCAGTCGAAGCCCTGAAGCTCGGTGCCTTCGACTTCGTCTCCAAACCCTTCGACATCGCCACGCTGCGGGCGATGGTCGATCAGGCCCGGCGGCTGGCCGGCGTGCCGGCCGGGCGCGACGGCGGCCCGAACCGGCCCGACCTGATCGGCGCCAGCCCGGCGATGGAGCGCGTGCGCTCGATGATCCGCAAGCTCGCGCGCAGCCAGGCGCCGGTGTTCATCGGCGGCGAATCCGGCACCGGCAAGGAGGTCGTCGCGCGCCTGATCCACGCTTCCGGCTCGCGCGCCGAGCGGCCGTTCGTGCCCGTCAACTGCGGGGCGATCCCGGCCGAGCTGATGGAGAGCGAATTCTTCGGCCACCGCAAGGGCGCCTTCACCGGCGCGGTCGCCGACAAGCCCGGCCTGTTCCAGGCCGCCCACGGCGGCACGCTGTTCCTCGACGAGGTCGCCGAACTGCCGCAGGCCATGCAGGTCAAGCTGCTGCGCGCGATCCAGGAGCGCGCGATCCGCCCGATCGGCGGCGCGCACGAACTGCCGGTCGACGTGCGCGTGCTGTCGGCCAGCCATCGCGACCTCGCCGCCGAGGTGCAGGCCGGGCGCTTCCGGCAGGATTTCTACTACCGGCTCAACGTCATCGAACTGCGGCTGCCGGCGCTGCGCGAACGCGGCGGCGACATCCTGCCGCTGGCCGATTACCAGCTCGACCGGCTGGCGCGCGAAGCCGGGGTGGCACGCCCGCTGCTGGCCGCCGACGCCCTCGAAGCCCTCGCCGCCTACGACTTCCCCGGCAACGTCCGCGAGCTCGAGAACATCCTCGAACGCGCGTTCACGCTGTGCGAGGGCGAGGCGATCCGCGCCGCGGATCTGCACCTGCCAGCCCGCACGCACGAACCCCAGGCTTCGTCGTCCCCGGCCGAATCCCAGTCCCTGCCCCTCCCGCCAAGCGGCGTCAGCGACCTCGAAGGCTATCTGGAGTCGCTGGAGAAGGAAGCCATCGAAAAGGCGCTGGAAGCCTGCCGCTGGAACAAGACCGCGGCCGCCGAGAAACTCGGCATCAGCTTCCGGGCACTGCGCTACCGGCTGAAGAAGCTCGGCATGGAGTGAGGCTGCCGCCAGCGCGGCCCGGACGGTTTTTTCACGGGTGACGCATTACGTCACATGCCGCCGCTCTGCGTTAATCAGCCCGTCATTTCCGTGCCCCCAGCCCCGTCGCCACAGCTATATTTCAATTAATGTCTTTTTGAATCAAAAGCCTGCATCAAGTGGCAAGTCTATTGCTCTGCGGACATCGAGCGTCGCTTCCGACGCCGTCGAACCTCGACCCGATTGTCCAAGGAGAGCGCCCCATGAACACGCAGCACGTCATGCGCAAGGCCCAGCAGGGCTTCACCCTCATCGAACTGATGATCGTCGTGGCGATCATCGGCATCCTCGCCGCGATCGCGATCCCTGCTTACCAGGACTACACGGCCCGCGCCCAGGTCAGTGAGGCCATCAACCTCTCCGGCGGCCTGAAGGCAACGATCGCTGACATCTATGTCAACAAGGGCGCGCTGACCACGGCAGACAGTGGGTCGGACGGCCTGCCTGCCGCCGCTTCGGTCACCGGCAAATACGTCAGCACCGTAGGC
>JAFEGB010000194.1 GCA_018240295.1 Pseudomonadota bacterium | reverse complement strand
CCAATCAGGGCAGGGCCAATGGACTGGTTTTCTCACAATTCCGGCCGCTGGATGAAGTTTCGCGCGGCTTCTACGCGGCCAAACCCATTCAGATCAAAGCACAGGCCAGCTATCATCAGTTCGGCGCATTCATCGGCAGCGTCGCTGCGCTGCCACGCATTGTCACGCTTGAAAACGTCACGATGAATGGCGCCACAGTCCGGGACTTCAACCGGGAATCTGCAGAACCGCTGACCATCGAGGCAACGCTGCAAACCTATCGCTATACCGAAGACGACAATGCCACGGCGGCAGGTGCCAAGAAATGAGTCGCATCCCTGTCGCCCTTCTGTCAGCGCTGCTGCTCTGCGGGTGTGAACCCGCCGACAATACTGCCGACCTGCGGGATTTCGTTGCGCTCACCAAGGCGTCCTCGCCCGGCAGAGCGCTCGACCCGCTGCCCCAGCCCCAGCCCTACCAACCCGTGGCCTACAGTGCCCAGGATCTGAAGTCGCCGTTCGCGATCGCCTCGATGCTCAAGGCCCAGGCAGCCCCGCCGCGGATCGATAACGGCATCCGCCCCGACCTCGACCGTCCGCGCGAGGAACTGGAAAAGTACAGCCTTGGCTCTCTGAAGATGGTCGGAACCCTTGAGCGCGACGGCAGGCTGGCGCTGATCCGGGTTCCGGATGGCACCGTCCAGACGGTTCAGGTCGGCAATTTCATCGGTACCGACTACGGCAAGATCCTGCAGATCAGCGACAACCGGATCGAGCTGCTGGAGATCGTGCCGGATAACAACGGCGGTTGGGTCGAACGGCGCAATGCGCTTACGCTGGCGGAATGATCGCTGCCGGCGGCGGACCATTCCGGGCGTGCCGGCAGGATCGGAGCACACCGGCCTCATGTTCGCGGGCCGGACAGACTGAATACATCAAGGGGGAAAAGGATCATGGCGAAGCCCGAGCCGGCGAAAACCGCCCGGACCGAGGTCTGGCGTGCCTGTCTGTTCGCCGTGGTCGCTGTCTGCACGGCCGCTGCGTTGCCGGCCGGGGCGGCGCGGGCAGCAACGGAACTGACCGCGGTCGATGCCGGCTCGCTGCCGGGTAACCGCACGCAGCTGCGTTTCACGCTGTCGCAGCCGGGTACGGCCCCCACCCACTTTTCGACCAGCGAGCCCGCCCGCATCGTGCTCGATCTGCCCGGCGCCAAGAACGGCATGAACGTGCGCCGGCAGGACATCGGCAATGGCGTCGCCGAACGCGTCAGCATCATCGAGGCCAGTGATCGCACGCGCGTGCTGGTCAACCTGTCGCGGATGGTGCCCTACAGCGTGCGCACCGAAGGCAGCGAGGTGCTGCTGACTCTTGAGCCGGCAGGATCAACCCCGGTGGCGCGCACCGAAAGCAGTCCGGCCCAGCCGGCTGGCGGCGTGCAGATGCATGCCGCCAGCCGCAGTCCGGCAGCGGCCGGTAATCGTGAAGTCAGCCGCATCGATTTCCATCGCGGCGCCGAAGGCCAGGGCCAGATCATCGTCAGTCTGGGCGATGCGTCGACCTCGGTCGACGTGCGCGAGGAAGGCGACCGCATCATCGCCGATTTCATTGGCGCGCCACTGGCCAGTTCGCAGTTGCGGCGGCTGGACGTGACCGATTTTGGCACGCCGGTCATGAGCATCGATGGAGTCAACAAAGGCCGTAATGGCAGCCTCGGCATCAAGACCAATGGCCGTTACGAGCTCGTCGCCTTCCAGACCGAAGGCAAATATACGATCGAGGTACGCCCGGCCACGAGCGCCGGCAGCGGTGGCAGCGGCAGCACGATCGGTGACCAGCGCGAACGGACCTACCGCGGTGAACTGCTGTCGCTGAATTTCCAGGATATCGAAGTCCGTGCGGTGCTGCAGATCATCGCCGATTTCACGAACCTGAACGTCGTCGTCAGTGACACCGTCACCGGCCGCATCACGCTGCGCCTGAAGAACGTGCCCTGGGATCAGGCGCTGGACATCATCATGCAGACCAAGGGTCTGACCCAGCGCCAGCAGGGCAACGTAATCTATATCGCGCCGACCGCCGAGGTCACGCAGCGCGAAAAACTGGAACTCGAAGCCCGCAAGCAGCAGGTCGAACTGGCACCGCTGCGCTCGGAACTCATGCAGATCAATTACGCGAAGGCTGCCGATATCGCAAAACTGATCAAGACCCGCAGCGAAGGTGGCGGCTCTACAGCCGGACGCTCCACTGAAACCTCGCTGCTGTCGGAGCGTGGTCAGGTGGCAGTGGATGATCGCACCAACACCCTGCTGATTCAGGACCTGCCGGAGCGCATCAGTGACATACGCGCGCTGGTGACCCGCATCGACATTCCGGTGCGCCAGGTCATGATCGATTCACGGATCGTGATCGCCAACGATGACTTTTCGAAGGAGTTGGGTGTTCGCATCGGTGGAACCTCCATTACCACCAGTGGAAGCAAGAGCGCCATTCTGGGCGGCAACATCGCTGGCATCAACAACGGTCTGGCCAGTTTCACCAGCAGCGGCACATATACCACCACCCTGACCGATCGCCTCGGTTTTGATGCCGCGGTGACAGGCTCACCGGCCGGATCACTGGGACTGGCTATCCTGGGCTCACGCTTCCAACTGGATCTGGAATTGTCCGCCCTGCAGGCCGAGGGACGCGGCGAAACGCTTTCCAATCCGCGCGTGATGACGGCCGATCGCAAGGAAGCCTCGATCAAGCAGGGCCGGGAAGTGCCCTATACCGCGGTGTCGAATGTCGGTGGCGCATCGACCAATAATGTTTCCTTCAAGGAAGCCCTGCTCGAACTGACCGTGACCCCGCAGATCACGCCGGACAAGGCCATCATCATGGACATCAAGGTAACCAAGAATGAGGTCACCGGCGAAGTCGTGCAGGGCCAGCCGGTGCTGGCCAAGCGCGAGGTCAGCACGCAGGTGCTGGTGCGCAGCGGCGAGACCGTGGTGCTGGGCGGCGTCTACGAACAGATCACCTCCGAATCGGTGGACAAGATTCCGTTCCTCGGCGACATCCCCGGCATCGGCCGGCTGTTCCGGCGCAACGCATCCTCGAACACCAAGTCCGAGCTGCTGATCTTCATCACGCCGCAGATCGTCGACGGCAACGTCGTCATCCGCTGATCGCGCAGGAGGACCTCTTGCACTGCGCCGCGCGGCCCCGCTCAGGTCGCGCGGCGCAGTCCTGTCAGGACATCCGATGTACAGACCTTCCGCAAGCCTGTTCCTCGTCGGCCCGATGGGTGCCGGCAAGTCCACGATCGGCCGCCTGCTGGCCCAGAGCCTGTCGCGCCCTTTCGTCGACAGCGACAAGGAAATCGAAACCCGCACCGGCGCCAGCATTCCGCTGATCTTCGAGAAGGAAGGCGAAGCCGGCTTCCGGTTGCGCGAGCGTCAGGTGATCGAGGATCTGACGCTGCGCGAGGGCATCGTGCTCGCCACCGGCGGGGGGGCCGTTCTGGCGGCGGAAAACCGTGTCTGCCTGAGCACGCGCGGCTTCGTCGTCTATCTCGAAACCTCGGTGGACGAACAACTGCGGCGCACCGCGCGTGACAGCAATCGCCCACTGCTGCAGACCGCCGACCCGCGCGCGCGGCTGACGGAACTGCTGCAGACCCGGGATCCGCTGTACCGGGAGATCGCCGATTTCGTCGTGCATACCGACGGCCGCCAGTCCCGCCGGGTCGCCGCGCTGATCCTCGATCATTATGAGGGTGGCTGAATGCTGCGGCTTGCAGGCTCCGGGGCCTTCCCGCAACCTAGCCACCCGTTTCCCGCCATGTCCGTCGCACCCATGCAGACCCTGACCGTCGATCTCGGCGACCGCAGCTACCCGATCCTGATCGGCCCCGGCCTGCTCCGGCAGCCCGATGCCTGGCGTGCCTGCATCCCGGGCCGGCAGGTGCTGGTGGTCAGCAACGAGACGGTGGCGCCGCTGTATCTCGAAGCCACGCTGCGGGCGCTCGCAGGTCTGCAGGTCGAGACCGTCGTGCTGCCGGATGGCGAGCAGTACAAGACGCTCGCGGTGCTCGAACAGGTGTTCGACCGGCTGCTGCGCGCGCGTTTTGATCGGGGTTGCACGCTGCTCGCGCTCGGCGGTGGCGTGATCGGCGACATGACCGGCTTCGCTGCGGCCTGTTACCAGCGCGGCGTGTCATTCGTACAGGTGCCGACGACGCTGCTTGCGCAGGTCGACTCGTCGGTCGGCGGCAAGACCGGCGTCAACCACGCGCTCGGCAAGAACATGATCGGCGCCTTTCACCAGCCGCGCGTGGTGATCGCCGACACCGACACGCTGAACACGCT
>JAFEGB010000193.1 GCA_018240295.1 Pseudomonadota bacterium | reverse complement strand
GTCAAAGGCTTTGGAGTGCGGGTCAAAGGCTTTGGAGTGCGGGTCAAAGGCTTTGGAGTGTGGGTCAAAGGCTTTGGAGTGCGGGTCAAAGGCTTTGCACCGCGGGTGAAAGGCTTTCGGGGGGCATTCGCAAGGCTGCGCGCCCCGGCCGCAAGACATTCCCATGCACGCGGGCATCGGCCGCACGCTGTCAGCCCGGACGCAGGGCGGGTCAGGCGCGGTCCGCTGGTGGTCAATGTCCTGCACACGGCCTGGCCTGCGCCGGAACCCGCCTTCAGGCCCAGGGGCCGCGATCAGACCCGTTCCAGCAACACGCGCCGGAACCAGCCGCCGGCCAGCGAGGCTTCGTCTTCGAGCACGCGCAGCGTCGGTGGCAGGTGATGTTCGAGCACGACATCGGTACGGCTGGCGATGCGGCCGAGCAGCGGGCTGAGCAGCCGGCGCAGCGGGGCGGACTGGCCGGGACGCAGGAACTTGTCGTAGAGCAGCACGCGGCCGCCGGGGCGCAGCACGCGTGCGGATTCGGCGAGGGCGCGCGCGGCGTCGGGCACGACGGCGACGATCAGGTGCAGGATCACGGCATCGAAGCTCGCATCGGCGAAATCGAGCGCCAGCGCATCGCCGCTGCGCAGTTCGATCGCGAGTTCCGGCCGCGCCGCGGCGCGCGGGCGGGCGCGATCGAGCATCGCCGGGGTCAGGTCGATCGCCGTGTACTGCGGACCGGCCGGCAGCAGCGGAAAATCCAGCCCGGTGCCGGCTCCGACCAGCAGCACCTGCCGGGCATCGGCCGGCAGGCGCGCGAGGCTCGCGCGCCGCGCCGCCTGCGTGGCCGCTGCGACCATGCGGTCGTAGATCGGCGCGAGCAGCGTGTAGCTCGTGCGCAGGCTCATCGGCCGTGCACGGCTTCAGTGCAGCGTGCGCGGCATCGACAGCACGAAGGGCGGGATCGGCGCGTCGAATTCGGTGCCGTCGTCATCGATCAGGTGATAGCTGCCGTGCATGCGCCCGACCGGGGTGTCGATGACGGTGCCGCTGGTGTAGCGGAAGCCTTCGCCGGGGCGCAGATACGGCTGTTCGCCGATCACGCCGTCGCCGCGCACCTCGATCGTGCGTCCGCCGGCATCGGTGATGATCCAGTGCCGGGTCAGCAGCTTCGCCGGCAGGCCGCCGCGGTTCTCGATGGTGACGGTGTAGGCGAAGGCGTAGCGGTCGCGGGCCGGTTCCGATTGCGCCGCGATGTATTCGGTCTCGACCGAGATGCGGATGTCGTGCAGGGCGGGCGCGTCGGTCGGCTTCATGGGGGAGGCTCTCGGGCGGGGCGGGTCAGGCGGCACTGGCGACGGCGCGCGCCTTGGCGTCGAGCGCAGCCAGCAGGGTCTCGAAGGATTTCAGGAAGGCGGCGACGCCTTCGGCTTCGAGGCGTTCGGTGACCGTAGCAAGGTCGATGCCGAGTCCGGCGAGTTGCGCGACCGCGGCTTCGGCGGCTTCGAGGCCGGTGTCGAGCGTGGCCGCGACGCGGCCGTGATCGCGGAACGCCGTCCAGGTCGCCGGCGGCATGGTGTTGACGGTATCGCTGCCGATCAGGGTCTCGACGTAGAGCACGTCGCTGTAGGCCGGATTCTTGGTGCCGGTGCTCGCCCACAGCAGGCGCTGCGGACGGGCGCCGGCAGCGGCGAGCCGCGCGAAACGCGGGCCGTCGAACAGCGCATGGAAGCGCGCGCGCGCCAGCCGGGCGTTGGCGATCGCCAGCGTGCCGGCCAGCGCCGGGGCCTGGGTGGCGAGCAGCGGATCGAGCGCGGTATCGACGCGCGACACGAAGAAGCTCGCGACCGAGGCGATGCGCGCCAGCGGCTGGCCGTGATCGAGCCGCCGCTCCAGCCCGCGCAGATAGGCTTCGGCGACCTCGGCGTAGCGCCCGACCGCGAACAGCAGCGTGACGTTGACGGGGATGCCGTCGGCGATCAGTTCCTCGATCGCCGGGATGCCGGCGCGCGTGGCCGGCACCTTGATCATGACGTTCGGCCGGTCGAGGCTGGCGGCGAGTTCGTGCGCCTCGCGGATGGTGGCCTCGGTGTCGTGCGCCAGGTCGGGCGAGACCTCCATGCTGACGAAGCCGTCGACGCCGTCGGTGGCGCGGTGCACCGGCAGCAGCACGTCGGCGGCGGCACGGATGTCATCGAGCGCGAGCAGGAAGAACAGCTCGCGCGCCGGCAGCCCGGGGCGGGCGGCGAGGGCCTGGCGGATGGCATCGTCATATTCGTCGGTGCCGGCGATGGCCTTCTCGAAGATCGCCGGGTTCGAGGTGACGCCGCGCAGGTCGTCGTCGCGGATCAGGCGGGCGAGCGCGCCGCCTTCGAGCATGCTGCGGTGGATGTTGTCGTACCACGGGCTCTGGCCGGCGGCGTTGAGGCGGCGCAGCGGGTGGTCGTCGATGTTGTTCATGATCGTTCTCCCTGGTGGACCGCGCCGCCGGATCAGCGCGGAGGTATGGCTTCGGCCAGACGCACGTAGGCGGCCAGATCCAGCGTTTCGGCGCGCGCGGCCGGATCGACGCCGGCGGCCTCGATCGCGTCCGCGGCGAGCACGGTCTTCAGCGTGTTGCGCAACTGCTTGCGCCGCTGCGCGAAGGCCAGCCGCACGACCTCGGCGAAGGCCGCCTGCAGGGCCGCCGGCACGCGCGGCTCGGGCAGCGGCACGAGGCGCACGATCGCCGAATCGACCTTCGGTGGCGGCCGGAAGGCACCGGGGCCGATCTCGAACAGCGGCACGACCTTCAGGCGCGCCTGCAGCATCACCGACAGCCGGCCGTAGTCGGCATCGCCGGGGCCGGCAGCCATGCGCTCGACGACTTCCTTCTGCAGCATGAAGTGCATGTCGCGGATGTGCGCCGCGGCTTCGAGGAAGTGAAACAGCAGCGGCGTCGAGATGTTGTATGGCAGGTTTCCGACCAGCCGCAGCGGTCGCTGGTCGTGGCGCAGTGCAGAGAAATCGACCGTCAGCGCATCGGCTTCGAGGATGTCGAGCCTGCCGAGGCCGGCGGTGGCGGCGCGCAGGTGCGGGATCACGTCGCGATCGAGTTCGACCGCGCTCAGCTGCCCGCAGGCGCGCAGCAGCGGCACGGTGATCGCACCGAGCCCGGGGCCGATCTCGACCAGATGCTCGCCTGGCAGCGGCGCGACCGCGGCGATGATGCGCGCGATCACGTGCGGGTCATGCAGGAAGTGCTGGCCGAAGCGCTTGCGCGCCTGATGCGCGCCGGTCGGTCCGTTCACGCCGGCGGCCCGGCGGCGCGGCGGCGGCGTTCGACCAGATCGAGCGCGCAGGCGAGTGCGGCCTGCAGGCTGGCGGCCGAGGCGCGACCGCTGCCGGCCAGATCGAAGGCCGTGCCGTGATCGACCGAGGTGCGGATCACCGGCAGGCCGAGCGTGATGTTGACCGCCTGCCCGAAGCCCGCGTACTTCAGCACCGGCAGGCCCTGATCGTGATACATCGCCAGCACCGCGTCGGCGTGCGCGAGGCGCTGCGGCTGGAACAGGGTGTCGGCCGGCAGCGGCCCGGACAGATCGAGACCGGCGGCGCGCAGCTCGGCGAGCACGGGTTCGATCACGTCGAGCTCCTCGCGCCCGAGGTGTCCGCCCTCGCCGGCGTGCGGGTTCAGGCCGCAGACCAGGATGCGCGGCGCGGCGATCGCGAAGCGCGTGCGCAGGTCGTGATCGAGGATCGTCAGCACTTCGGCGAGGCTTTCGCGCGTGATCGCATCGGCCACCGCGCGCAGCGGCAGGTGCGTGGTCGCGAGCGCCACGCGCAGCGTGCCGGCAGCGAGCATCATCACCGGCCGCGCGCCACCGAGGCGTTCGGCGAAGAATTCGGTGTGGCCGCTGAACGGCGTGCCGGCATCGTTGATGACGCCCTTGTGCACCGGGCCGGTGACCAGCGCATCGAAGTGTCCGTCGCGGGTGCCGTCGCAGGCCGCCGCCAGCATCGCGAGCACGTGCGCGGCGTTGGCCGGATCGGCCCGGCCGGGGATGACTTCAGCCGCAAGCGGCAGGTCGAGCACCGTCAGCCGGCCGGGTTCGTGCGGCCGGGGGGCAGCGGCCGGATCCCAGGCGACGGTGGTGAGCGGCAGGCCGAGCACGCCGGCCAGATGCGCGAGCAGTTCGCGGTTGCCGGCCACCACCAGCGCGCACGGCCACGGCGCCTGCGCCAGACGCACGCAGAGTTCCGGCCCGATGCCGGCCGGTTCGCCGGCGGTGACGATCAGGCGGGGCAGCACGGAATCGGACATGCGGCGCGGACCGGGGCGGCGCGCGTCAGAGGCGGATGTCGACGTAGGCTTCGTCGCGCAGCCGCCGCAGCCAGATATCCCATTCCTCTTCGATCTTGCGCTTGTAGATGGCCTCGCGCGCCTGCATGCGGCGGGCGTCCTCGACCTTGCCGGCGACCTGACGGCGGTTCTTGACCTCGATCAGATGCCAGCCGAACGGTGTCTTGACCGGCTGGCTGATCTCGCCGGGCTTCAGGGCCGCCATCGCCCGCTCGAACTCCGGCACCAGCTGGCCCGGGCTGACCCAGCCGAGCTCGCCGCCCTTCGGGGCGCTGCCGGGGTCCTGCGACTGGGCGCGCGCCGCGGCGGCGAAGCCCGCGTCGTTGAGGCCGGCGCGCAGGCGCAGCGCGCGCTGGCGCACGGCGTCATCGCTCTCGCCGGGGGCGGCGCGCAGCAGGATGTGGCGGACCTCGGTCTGCACGATCTGCCCGGGCGCTGCCTCGCCGGCGTTGCGCACCTCGATCACGCGCACGATCTCGAAGCCATTGGTGCCGCGCAGCGGCGCCGTCACCTGCCCGGCCGACATCGAGCCGATCGCCTCGGCGAAGGCCGGCGGCAACTGCGCGGCCGAGCGCCAGCCGATCTCGCCGCCGTTGAGCGCATCACCGGCATCGGACACCGAGGTCGCGAGGCGTGCGAAGTCGGCGCCCTTGCGCAGTTCCGCGACCAGCGCATCGGCCTTGGCCTGCGCGGCTTCGATCTGCGCGGCGTCGGCGCCTTCGGGCAGGCCGACGAGGATGTGCGCGAGCCGGTACTCGCGCGCCGGGGCTGCAGCGGCGCCGGGGCCGGCACCGGGAGCGATGCCGAGGGCGAGGTCGACCTCCTGATCGGAGACGGTGATGCTCGGGTCGACGACCTTCTGGCGCAGCCGCGAGGACACCAGTTCGCGGCGGATTTCCTCGCGGTAGCGCGCGAAGCTGAAGCCGTCGCGCTCGACGCGCCGGCGCAGCTCGTCGACGCTGACGCCGTTGCGCTGCGCGACGGTGGCGATCGCGGCATTCAGCGTCAGGTCATCGACGCTGATGCCGTTGCGCGCCGCGGCGCGCTCCTGCAGCTTCAGCAGGATCTGGCGCTCCAGCACCTGCTTGCGGATCACGTCCATCGGCGGCAGCTGGCCGCCGCGCGCGCGCAGCTGGCCGAGTGCGGTCTGCACCGCCTGATCGAGTTCGGCGCGCGTGATCACGTCGTCATCGACGACGGCCGCCACCGAATCGAGTTCACGGCCCGCACCGCCGGCGGCAGGGGTCGACGGTCCGAAGCGCAGTTCCTGCGCGATGACGGTCGTGGGCAGGGCCAGGGCCAGGGTCAGGGCGAGCAGCAGCGGTTTCATGGCGGGTGGACGGGTCCGTACGGGCGGCTCAGTCGGCACGCTGGTAGCCGATGATGGATTTGTCGAGGAAGCGGTCGATGCTGGCACCGACCGAGGTCAGCCCCTTCAGCTCGATTTCGAGCATGACGGCATTCTTCGGGTCTTCATCCTGCGGATACTCGCGGTACTGACGGCCGAGCAGGCGCACGGCCCAGCAGCAGTCGCCGTACTCGAAGCCGGCGAAGGTATCGGTCGTGTGGCTGTACAGCAGCGAATAGTTGTAGCGGCCGAACACGCGCCAGCGCGGGTTGATCGGCCAGTGGCCGGCGAGGTCGATCTGTTCGAGGCTGGTCTGGCCGGAGATCGGATCGGGCACGCCGTTGGCGTAGCGGTAGGCGACGTTCAGGATGCGGCCGTCGGCGTCGTGGTAGCGCAGGTCGTAGGCGGTGCGCCGCGAGCCGGATTCGGTGGTGTCCCACAGCGTGGCGGCGCGGGCGTACCAGTTCTGGTCCAGGCGCAGCGTGGCTTCGGCCACCAGATCGGAGTTGTTGGTGAGCGTCGGGCTGTCGGCCCCGAGCTGCACCTTGCGATCGGAGAAGTACTGGATCTGGCCGACCGACACGCGCAGCCGCTCGACGCCGTCGCTGGCGCCGAGCAGCCGCGAGCTGATCGCCGTGGTCAGCTGGTTGGCATCGCCGAGGCGGTCGATGCCGGCGAAGCGGTTGTCGTAGAACAGCCAGTCGTAGGACTCGCTGTACGTGGTCGTGTCGAACAGCGGGATGTCGGTCTGGCGGCGGTAGGGCACGCGCAGGTAGTACAGGCGCGGCTCCAGCGTCTGCGTGAAGCCGGTGCCGGAGATCGTCAGCGGCCGATCGAAGATCAGGCCGGTGTCGAGGCTCGCGACCGGCGCGACGCGCGTCGGGCTGTCGCGGTAGTCATCGGGCTGGTCGCGGCGGTAGTCGAGCTGGTAGGCGGTGGCGTTCAGCGCCAGGCGCGGGGTCAGGAAGCCCCAGGTGGTCTGCAGCGGCAGGCTGAGCGCCGGCTCGATGAAGAAGCGCGAGCCCTCGACCTGGTCCGGATGCGTGAAGCGCGTCGCCTCGCTGTGCAGCTCGTAGCTCACCTGGTTCGGCACGATCCAGGTGTTCCAGAACGCCACCTGCGGCAGCTGCGCGTACTGCTTCGGGCGGGTGAAGTCCTCGCCGTTCAGCGTCTGGTAGCCGCGGAAGCGGATCAGCAGGTTGCCGAACGGGTTGGCGACATAGGTGTCGAGCCGGCGTTCGAGGTAATCGGTGTCGGTGATGTCGAGGCCGTTGCCGAGATCGCGGAAGTAGTTGTCGTCCGAGGCCCAGTCGTACAGCAGCGTGCTCGAGAACGGGCCGTAACGGCCGCTGCCGTAGAAATGGAAGGAGGCGCGGTCGCGGCCGTCCCGGTCCTGGTCATTCGGCAGGAACTCGAAGCTGGTGATGCCCTTGGCGTCGTCGGTCAGGAAGCGGAACTCGGTGCCGAGCAGCAGGCCGCGCTCGGCGATGTAGCGCGGCGTGATGGTCGCGTCGTAGTTCGGCGCGATGTTCCAGTAGTACGGCACGGCCAGGTCGAGGCCGCTGGCGCTGTCAAAGCCGAGCTTCGGCGCGAGGAAGCCCGACTGGCGGTCGTTGTTCAGCGGGAACGACAGATACGGCAGGTACAGCACCGGCACGCCTTCGATGTCGATCTTCGCGTGCCAGGCCTCGCCGCGGCCGGCGGCATGATCGAGGTGCATCTCGGTCGCGCGCACGCGCCAGACCTCGGCGTCGCGCTGGCAGGTCGAGTAGGTGGCCTCGTCGAGATCGGTCTTCTGGTCCTGGCGGCGGTCGACGACGCGTCCGGCCGAACCCTGGGCGTTGCGCTGCGGCAGGTAGTAGCGTGCGTCGCGCAGGTCGGCGGTGTCGGTATCGAGGTTCATGTCGCCGGTCCCGGCCTCTACGCCGAGCGCCGGCGTGCCGGCCTGCACGCCCTTCGGCGCATGCACGATGTTCTTCTGGCGATCGAGCACGACCTCGGGGGCTGCGAGCCGCTGGTCGCCGCGGGCGATGCGCACGTCGCCGGCGAGGCGCGCCTGCTCGGGGCTGCTCTCGGCGGTGTCGGCGGTATAGGTGGTCGGGCCCTCGGCCGGGGCGCCGGTGTCCTTCGTGACCAGATTCGCGAGCGGATCGACCGGGCACAGCGCCCAGCCGAGCACGCGGCCGTCATCGTCGATGCGCAGCGGCTGCGTCGCGGCGGGGCCGGTCTTCTGCTTGGTGCCGGGTCCGGACTGCGCCAGCGCCGGGGTGGCGGCCAGCGCCAGACAGAGCGCTGTTATGATGTTGGAGCGTTGGGTCACGGACATGGACGCAGCTTCTGGAAGCGCGTAACCATCGCACGAAACCCCTTGCAGCTTCAATTTCGGCGCTCCCCCACGCGCCCGAGGAACCCCCCACGTGAACGATCGACTGGAACGCGTCCGGGCCTGGGCCGGCCGGACCCTGCCGGGCCGCGTGCTCGACATCGCACCGGCCTCCGCCGATGCGAGCTTCCGTGCCTACTTCCGTGTGCGCTGGCCGGGCGGCTCGGCGATCGTCATGGACGCGCCGCCCGCGCACGAGGACTGCCGGCCGTTCGTGCGCATCGCCGGCGCGCTGGCGCAGCTCGGCCTGAACGTGCCGCGCGTGCTCGCCGCCGACATCGGCGCCGGCCTGCTGCTGCTCAGTGATCTCGGCGACACGCAGTATCTCGACAAGCTCGGCGATGCGACCGCCGACCGCCTCTACGGCGACGCGCTCGATGCGCTGGCACGCCTCGCGCTCGGCGGCGATCCGGCGAGCGGCGTGCTGCCGCCGTATGACGATGCCCTGCTGCTGCGCGAGATGAACCTGTTCCGCGACTGGTTCCTGGTCCGGCATCTGGGACTCACGCTCGATGGCACCGAGCACGCGCTGCTCGACACGACGTTTGCGCTGCTGTCGGAGAAGGCGCGTGCGCAGCCGCAGGTCTGGGTGCATCGCGACTATCACTCGCGCAACCTGATGGTCTGCGCGCCGCACGATCCCGGCGTGCTCGACTTCCAGGACGCCGTGATCGGTGCCGTCACCTACGACCTCGTCTCGCTGCTGCGCGATGCCTACATCGACTGGCCGGATGCGCGCGTCGCCGGCTGGGTCGAGTCCTACCGCCAGCGCCTCGCCGGCAGTGTGCTGGCGAGGGCGAGTGCCGATGCCTTCCTGCGCGATTTCGAACTGATGGGCGCGCAGCGCCAGCTCAAGGTCTGCGGCATCTTCGCGCGGCTGGCCTGGCGCGACGGCAAGCACCGCTATCTCGCCGACATCCCGCGCGTGTTCGAGTACCTGCTCGGCGCCTGCGCACGCCATCCGGAACTCGCCGGGCTCGGGCGCTTCCTGCACGCGCGCGTGGTGCCGGCGCTGGCCGGGGAGACCGCCTGATGCGCGCGATGATCCTCGCCGCCGGGCGCGGCGAACGCATGCGGCCGCTGACCGACCTCTGGCCGAAGCCCCTGCTCGAAGCCGGTGGGCGCTCGCTGATCGAGCATCATCTGTACCGGCTGGCCGGCGCGGGCTTCACCGAGGTCGTCATCAACCTCGGCCACCTCGGCCACCTGATCCCGCCGCGGCTCGGTGACGGCAGCCGCTACGGCCTGCGCATCGACTATTCGCCGGAACCGCCCGGCGCGCTGGAAACCGGCGGCGGCATCCAGCACGCGCTCGGCCTGCTCGGCGAGGCGCCGTTCCTGCTGATCAACGGCGACATCTGGAGCGAGCACCCGCTCGCCGCCCTGCGCACGGCGCTCGCCCCCGGCGATCTCGCGCACGTCGTGCTGGCACCGAACCCGCCGTACAAGCCGCAGGGCGACTTCGCGCTCGTCGACGGCCGCGTGCGCGACGATCTCGATCCGCGCCTGACCTACTGCGGCCTCGGCGTCATCGATCCGCGGCTGTTCGTCGGCCACGGCCCGGGGCGCTTTCCGCTGGCGCCGCTGCTGACCGCGGCGATGGCCGAGGACGCGGTCAGCGGCGAACTGCACCAGGGCGACTGGCGCGACATCGGCACGCCCGAGCGGCTGGCCGAACTCGACGTGTGGCTGGCGCTGCGCCGCTGAGGCCGATCCACCCCACCCGGGCTGTCAAGACACAAGAGCGGGTCAGGCGCGCCCCGGCACGGTTGAATTGCGCCCCGCGCGGCGCGCGCCGGCGTGCGCGCACAGCGGCAGCACGAGCGCATCGATCACGGCGGTGCCGGGCGCCGGGGCGTACAGCGTCAGGTGCAGCGCCGGCGATCCGGCCGACCAGTCCGCGCCGCCGCCGAGCAGCGACAGACCGAGCTCGAGCCCGGCGGCGCCGGGCGCGAGCCCGAGCGCGCCGCGCCCGTGCAGCCGGCCCGCGAGCCATGCGACCGGCAGCGCGAGCAGATGCCAGCCGCTGAGGTCGAGCCCGAAGCGATCGGTCTGCAGACTCGTCGTCAGCAGCGCCCAGCCGAGCAGCAGCGCGCAGGCCCACGGCGACAGCCAGCGCGAGCGGCGCGCGGCGCCGGCCGTCGCACCGGCCGCGGCCCCGGGCAGCAGGCCCGCATCGGCGAGCGCGCGCCCGAGCACGAACGCGATCAGGCAGACGAGCCCGTCGTCGAAGCGCAGCGGCACCAGGTGCAGGCCGCTGCCGCGGTCGTGAAGCTCCGGCACCGTCACGAACAGCACCGATCCGGCCAGCGACAGCCCGAGCGCGGCGACCGGCGCGGACCAGCGGCGCGCGCGGCCGGCGTACAGGCCGAGCGCGAGGAACGGCAGCGGCAGCAGCGGCGCGACCGAGAAACCGAAGCCGATGCCGGCGCCGGTGTCGAGGTCCACGCCGAGCCGGCTCGCCGCGATCAGCGCGAGCAGCGCGAACCATCCGAGCCGCGCGCAGCGCTGCGCGAGCGCGAGCGCCGCGGCGGGCCCGGCGCAGACCCACGCGAGCGCGAGCATCAGCGCGTAGCGCCCGCCACCACCGCCGATCGCCAGCGGCCCGTAGCCGATCGACACGAGCCACGGCAGCGCGCCGAGCGCGACGACCGGCAGCGCGCTGCGGCCGTGGCGCGCACCGAGCCAGCCGGCGAGCAGCAGGCCGGGATCGGCCGCCTGCAGCGCGAGGTTCGGAAACAGCGCGAACGACACGCTGCCCAGCGCGAGCACGGGGGGCCACAGCCAGAGGCGCAGGCCGGCCGCACGCGCTCCGGCGGCGAGGCTGGCGTCGGCCGGCGCATGGGCGCGCAGCAGCGTGCGCAGCGCGAGAAACGCGAAGGCAGCCGTGGCGAGCGTCGCCGCCTGACCGAACACGAACACCGTCATCCCCACCGTCTGTCCGGTCGGAGAATTTCCGAACATGAGCGCGAACCCACCGAGCGCCACGGGGCCGACGACGAGTGCCGGCAGCATCGCCGCCGCGAGGCCGGCGCGCAGCCACGGCGCGCGCGCCGCGCGCCAGCGTGCGGTGTCACGCAGCATTCCGATCAGGACCACGCCTGCTGACAGCGACTGCAGCGAAGGCGCAAGCAGCCACAGGGGTACGAAGAACACGAAGCTTGAGCCGTCGAGCGTCTGGATGCTCACCATCGCCAGCGCGAGCAGCGGTCCGGCCAGCGCGCCAGCGAGGGCGGCAGCCAGCACGCTGCGGCAGTCGCCGAGCGGACAGAGGCTCAGTCGGGCCAGCGCGATTGTGAGGCCCAGCGCGACAGCCGGCCACGCGAATGCGAGTCCCGGCGTGAGGCTGCATGCAAGGAGAAAGGCGGAACTCGTGTTGATACCGCCCGCGGCGGCAAGCACACCAAGGCAGTCGCCGGCGAGCACGGCGGCGAGCCGCGCGAGCGCGACGGCGAACGCAAGCGGCAGCAGTTCGCGCCAGGCGAGCCCAAGTGTCCCGCGCAGCGCAAACAGCGCCGCACCGGCGAGCACGAATGCGCGCACCGGGCCGGCGCCGAGGCCCGACAGCACGGACGCCGCGCTGCCGGGATCGCGGTCGCCCGTGCTGAGCCAGAAGCTGCCGTAAGCCGCCCAGAACAGCGCCTCGCCGAGCGCGACGAGCACCGCGAGCCGCAGCGCGAGCCGCCGGTGCGTTTCGGGCGGCCGGACCAGCGCATGCGCGAAGCCCGGCCGCATCGGACCGTCCGGCAGCTCCAGCCGGCGCAGCCACAGTGTCAGAAACGCGAGCAGCGTCGGCGCGAGCGCGAAGCGCAGCGGCGCGCCGGGAATATGCAGCAGCGCCGGACCGGTGTCGGAGGCTTCGACCGGCACCGCCACCAGCAGCGCGAGCGCCGGCAGCCCGGCCAGCGTCACTGCGGCGAGTGCCGTGTCGATCGCGCGTGCGCCGCGCACGACCCGCCCGCGCAACTGCCCGGCCAGCCAGTGCCAGACGCCGGCGATGGCGAGAACGAGCACGGTCGGAGCGAACCACGGCAGCGCGGACACGAGGCCGTCGGCCAGCCGCGTCAGGTCCACGGCCGGAAGACCGAACCGCGCGAGCAGCCCGTCGGCCGGCCACAGCGACCACGCCGCCGCGCTCGCCGCCGCGACGGCCAGCCAGTAGCCGGCCGGCGACGCGGCGACGCGCTTCAGGCGTTCGACGAACGCGCGCGGGGCCGACACTTCGAGCGGTTCGCCGCGCAGGAAGCGCAGCAGGATGCGCTCGCGGCCGTGGGCACCGCGCCCGGTGCGCAGCAGCTCGACCAGTACCGCGCGCAGCTCGGCGTGACCGGTCACGACTTCGAGGAGTCCGTCGTCGGGCGCGTCCTGCCCGAGCAGCAGCGCCGCGGTCAGCGCGTCGCGCACCGCGGTCTCGCGCGCCGCCGGCAGCGCGCCGATCAGCGCGAGCCGCAGCCAGTCCGGCATGAACGCCTGGCGCAGCCACGGCAGTCGCGCGAGCGCCGCGAGCCGGCGTTCGTCGGCGGCCAGCGGCTGACCGGCCGCATCGGTCAGGCGGGCGCCGAGGTAGCGCGTCAGCGCCGGGTGCAGGCGCGGGAACACCGCGAGCGCGCCGAGCCACTCGAAGGCCTCCGGCCCGAGGAAGCCGCGCAACTCGGCGAGCAGCCGGGCGATGCGCTCCGGGGCCGGCGCGCGCCGGTCGAGCCACGCCGGTTCGTCGAGCGCGAGCAGCGCCGGGTAGCGGTCGCCGCGGTGGTCGCCGGCGTCGGGCGCCCGGGGCCGTACCCGTGGCGGCAGCCGCACCTCGCCGTCGGCGCGCAGGCCGACGCGCAGCGCGTCGGCGAGCCGGCCGAGATCGGCCGTCGCGAGCTGCAGCACGATCCAGCCCGCGGCCTCCAGCGCGCGCTCGCGCGCCCCCCATTGCGCGGGCGGCACCGGCGTCAGCAGCACGCGCAGCGCGAAGCCTTCGAGCGGTCCGCTCCAGTCCGCGGGCCGGCCGCGCAGCGGATCGATCAGCGCAGCGCCGTCGTCCACCAGCAGCAGATGGCTGCCGGCCGCGCGCGCCGCCAGCACGTCGAGCGCCAGTTCCCGCCCGCCGGTCGCCGGCACCGGCCGCAGCCAGCGCGGCGTGCTCAGGTAGCTGTAGCGCTCGACATGCACCTGCTCCTCGCGCAGCCGCGCATCGAGTTCGTCGGCGAGATCGGCGCGCAGGTCGCGGTGGCCGCCAAGCGGCGCGAGCAGCAGGTATTCGGGCGCGAGCGGCCGCGTGTCGTAGACCGGCACCGGCCGGCCGCCTGCACGCAGCGTCGCCGCGAGCGTCGCCGGCACGTCGAGCCGGCGCGTCGGCTGCTGCTGGTGCAGCCGCAGCGCCTGCAGATGCTGGCGCAGCGCCGGCGTGTCCAGGTAGCGCGTACCGGCGGCGGTGCCGAGTCGCGCAAGCTCGGCCGCGCCGCGCACGCCGAAGCGCCGCGCGAGCGCGCGGCGCCGGCGTGCGTGGCGCGACGCGAGTCCGATCGCGAGCGCCCAGCCGAGCGCGATCAGCGGCGCGCGCTCCGGCGGTGCGGCGAGCGCGCGCTGCAGCCGGAACATCTGTTTTTCCAGCCAGTGTTCGGGTTCGGCGACGACGGCCGGCAGCGCGGGCGCGACGGCGAGCGAAGCGCCCGGCGCCGGTACCGGCAGCCGGGCGGCGAGCCACAGGCCGGCGAGCAGCGCGAGCGCGAGCAGCACCGGCAGCCAGCGTGCCCGTGTCAGCCGCCGCTGCAGCCGGCGCGCCGCGGCGACCGGCGGCGGTGGTGCTGCGGTGGCGGCGTCGGGCACGGCGGGGGCGTCCTGCGCGCGCCAAGTCGCCAGCACGCGCGCGAATGCCTCCTGCTC